>NZ_RAWB01000108.1 GCF_003612055.1 Corallococcus llansteffanensis | reverse complement strand
GGAAAATACAGAAGGCCCGACCCACTCAAGGATCGGACCTTCTGGTGAATCACGCTGTCGTCAGGATGACGACGACGGGCTCAGATGGGGCGAACGTTCTGCGCCTGCAGGCCCTTGGGGCCCTTGGCGACGTCGAACTCCACCTTCTGGCCTTCGGCCAGCGAGCGGAAGCCATCCGCCTGGATGGACGTGTGGTGGCAGAAGAGATCCTCGCCCCCGCCGTCCTGCGTGATGAAACCGAAGCCCTTCGCATCGTTGAACCACTTCACGGTACCGGTAGCCATTTGCTTGTTCTTCTTTCCATCGCGGACAGGGAAAGTCGCCGTCCGGCCCTACAGAGAGTCAACCCTACAAGACGGGCGCACACTAGGCACCCGCTCTGGGAGAAGTCCACTCCCCTCTTTCGCTTTCCGTCACACTTCGGACCCTTGCAGGTAGGCCGGGCGTGCAGCCGGAAACACAGAAGGCCCGACCCTGGAATGGATCGGACCTTCTGGCGAATCAGGAAGTCGTCAGGATGACGACGGGTTCAGACGCCGCGAACGTTCTGCGCCTGCAGGCCCTTGGGGCCCTTGGTGACTTCGAACTCCACCTTCTGGCCCTCGGCCAGCGAGCGGAAGCCGTCCATGTTGATGGCGGTGTGGTGGCAGAACACGTCCTCGCCCCCGCCGTCCTGGGTGATGAAGCCGAAGCCCTTCGCATCGTTGAACCACTTCACGGTACCGGTCGCCATTGCCTTGTTCTTCTTTCATCGCGGACAGGAAGAGTCGCCGTCCGGTCCCACAGAGAGTCGTCCCTACAAGACGGGCGGAAGCCTAGACGCCCGTCCCGGAACCTGTCTACTCCCCGAGCAGGCTACCAACCGCACTTCTGGCCCTTGTTCTGCTCCTGCAGCCAACGACGCAGCGGGGCGAAGTACTCCAGCATCGGCGTGGCATCCATCTGCTTGCCGCCCGTCATCGCGGCGAGCGCCTCCGGCCACGGCTTGCTCGCGCCCAGCTCCAGCATCGCCTGGAGCCGCTGGCCCGCCGCCTTGTTGCCGTAGATGGAGCACTCGTTGAGGGGGCCCTTGATGCCGGCCGCCTCGCACAGCGCCTTGTGGAACTGGAACTGGAGGATCCGCGCGAGGAAGTAGCGCGTGTACGGCACGTTGGCGGGCACGTGGTACTTGGCGCCCGGGTCGAAGTCCTGCTCCGTGCGGGCCACCGGCGCGGCCACGCCCTGGTACTTCTGGCGCAGCTCCCACCAGCTCTTGTTGTAGTCCGCCGGCTTCACCTTCCCGCTGAAGACGTCCCAGCGCCACTGATCCACGAGCAGGCCGAAGGGCAGGAAGGCCACCTTCTCCAGCGCGTCCTTGAGCTGGAGGTTGATGACGTTCTTGTCGTTCTTCTCCACCGCGCTCAACAGGCCCGCCTGCTGGAGGTAACCCGGGGTGATGGAGAGCGTGAGCGCGTCGCCAATGGCCTCGTGGAAGCCGTCGTTGGCGCCGGCCTGAAAGAGGACGGGGAGCTTGTAGTAGTACGTGTAGTAGTAGTTGTGGCCCAGCTCGTGGTGGATGGTGACCAGGTCCTCCTCGGTGGGCTTGATGCACATCTTGATGCGCAGGTCGTTGTCGTACGTCACGTCCCAGGCGCTGGCGTGGCAGACGACGTCGCGGTCCTTCGGCTTGGTGAACTGCGAGCGCTCCCAGAAGGACTGCGGCAGCGGCTTGAGGCCCAGCGAGGTGAAGAACTTCTCCCCCAGCTTCACCATCTTCTGCGAGTCATAGCCCTGCTTCACCAGCGTGGCGCCGACGTCCAGGTTGGCCTGGCCGGGGAACGGCTCCACCAGCGGGTAGATGTTGTTCCACTCCTGCGCCCACATGTTGCCCAGCAGGTGCGCGGGGATGGGCTTGCCGGCGGGCACCTTCGCCTCGCCGTACTGCTTGGCGAGCCGGCCGCGCACGTAGCAGTGCAGCTCGTCGTACATGGGCTTGACCTGGCCCCAGAGCCGCTGCGCCTCCTGCTCGAACTCCGCCGGCTGCATGTCGTACGACGAGCGCCAGAGCGTGCCCAGGTCGCTGAAGCCGATGTCCTTCGCGCCCGCGTTGGAGAGGGTGACGAGCTGCGAGTACAGGGGCCGCATGGGGCGGCTGATGGAGTGCCAGCCCTGCCACGCGTCGAGCAGCTCATCCGCGTTGCGGCTCTCCGCCATCACGTCGGACAGCTCCTCCAGGTCGCGGCACTTCCCCTTGCCGTCCTTGCCGCAGTACTTGCCCTTGCCGTACAGGCCCTCCAGCTTCGCGGCGGTGGTGGCCAGCTCCGCGCGCTGGGTGGCGTTGGCCGGGGCGGGCAGCGTCTGGGAGACGCGCAGCAGGTGCAGCATGCGCGCGGTGTCCGCATCCAGCTTCAGCCCGTCGAAGCGGCGCGACTCCTTGATGGCGCCGTTGACGTAGGCCATCACCTCTTCGTTGATGGACGCGGCGTTCCGCTCCGTGTCGTCGGTGATGTACGTGCTCTTGATCCACTCGGCGGTGGCCTGCCGGGTCCAGAGCTGCTTCAGGTCCGTGTTCAGCTTCGCGGCGAACTGCTTCGCCTCTGCGGGCGTGGCCTTGGCGGCGGGAGCGGGCGTGGCCTTGGTGGCGGGAGCGGGCGTCGCTTGCGCGCCCGCGGTGGTGGCCGCGAGCGACAGGGCGGCCAGGGCCGCGCGCATCAGGGGCTGCAGGAAGGGGGTGCGGGTCATGGGCGCGGACACTATGGGAAGTGCCCAGCCCTCGCACCCGCGAAGTCAGGCGGGCCGCGCGTGACACGTTGCGTCCCGATCCATTCCCACGGGGCCGACCGGAGAGCAGGCAGCCGCGACAGCCGCTCCCTGCCGCGCAGCTACAGGGAGTCACAGTTTTCATCCATGCTGCTGGGACACACCAGGGACCCGCTTTGGCCCGTGCCGGACGAGGCGCTGACGGAAGCACGGGGGTTCCTGGAGGGGTGCCGGGGCCGCCCCGTCCTCGTCGTGCCGCACCCGGACGTGGATGGGCTCGCCTCCGGGGTCCTGATGCTGCGCGCGCTCCAGTCGCTGGGGGCACGCCCGACGGCGCGGCTTCCGGGCAAGGGGGAGGATCTGCACACTCCGTCCTTCCTGGAGCGGCTGGCCACGTTCCCGGCGGAGCGGCTGGTGGTGCTCAACACGGGCAGCCGGGGCGGAGGGCCGCTGCTCAAGGGCGTCCCCACGCTCGTCGTGGAGCGCGGCGACCGGTTCGCGTCCGACGGGTATCCCCCCGAAGCGCGGGTCCTGACGACGCGCGCCCACGAGCCCGTCGCCAACACCAGCCTGCTGACGTACGTGCTGACGTCGCCCTTCGTCGTGCCCGGTCCGCTGGAGTGGCTGGCCGTGCTGGGAACGGTGGCGGCCCTGGGCGTGGACGCGCCGATGCCCTACCTGAAGGATGCGCTGCGGCGGGCGAAGCGCACGGCGGTCCTCGAGGCCGTGTCGCTGTTGAACGCGACGTGCCGCTCCCACCGTGTCGCGACCCCGCTGGCGATGCAGGTGCTGCTGCGCGCGGGCAGCGCGTCGGACATCCTCGAAAGCCGTGTGCTGGGGGTGGATGCGCTGCGCGACTGTCGCCTGGAGGTCCAACGCGAGGTGGCCCGGTGCGCGAAGACGCCACCGCGCTTCGCGGGCAACAAGGTGCTCCTCATGTTCAGCTCCGAAGCGCAGGTGCATCCGCTGGTCGCGGTGCGCTGGTCGCAACGCATGCCGGACCACATCGTCATCGCGGCCAACACCGGCTATCTGGAAGGCCGCGTGGACTTCACGCTGAGGAGCCGCGCACCCGTGGACCTGGGTGGCCTGATGCGGAGCGGCGAGCCGGCGTCCCAGGAGGAGGTCTGCGAGGACGGCTCCTCGCGCCATGTCACGGGCGGCAGCCTGCCTCCCGCGGACTTCCTGCGCCTGCTCGAAGGCATGGGCATCCGGGGGCTGAGCGGGCTCGACGTGGAGCGGCGCGGCGTCGCACCCGGATGAATGCGGAGATGATTGCGATATGACGCGGCGGATGGTTCGCGCCCTCCCCGCCCTCCTCTTCTCGCTGTGCCTCGCCTGCGGTTCGACGACCGAGGATCCGCCCACTCCCGGGGGTGAGGCCTGCGAGCGGTTCGCGTTCCCACTGTCCGACACACCGTCCGCCAGTCACGTGAGCTCGTGCAGCAGCACCGGGTGCGGCAACGGTGAGAACCCGCCCAACTCCGGCATGCACTGCACCACGTGGCTGTCGTGCCGGAGCTTCACCACGGAGCAGCCGCGCTGCTCGTGGCTGCACAACCTGGAGCACGGGCATGCGGTGTTCCTCTACAACTGCCCGGAGGAAGGCGGCTGCCCCGACGAGGTCGCGAAGCTGGAGGCCGCGCGGGCCATTGCCGCCCAGGGCAGCAACGGCGTGCGCCGCGCCCTCGTCGCGCCCGATGCGCAGCTTCCCAAGCGCTTCGCCGCGCTGCTGTGGCGCCGCACGTACCTGATGGACTCCGTGGATCCGGAAGCGCTCGAGTGCCTGCTCGCGCTCCAGGACAAGGAAGCCCCCGAGCCCGAGCTGGGCTGCTCGCCTTGAGCATGGCGGGGGCTCGCGCCACGGCCCGGTGACCTGTCGGACAGGGGAGCGAAGTCGTCAAGGCCGGAAGGCATACGGGGGCCGAAGCGTACTAGCGCCTCCATGATCAACCCCATACGACGCGCCCTCGCGGCGCTGCTGACGCTGACGTGTCTCGGGGCGATGTCGGCCCACGCCGCCGGTGTGCAGGGCCCCATCCCCCCGGCCTTCCAGAACCGCATGATGGTAGGCCTCTTCGAGGAGGCCGGCCAGAACTGGATGCGTGACAGCGACGTCCCCTGGGATGCGCGCTACCGCTACTTCACCAAGGGCTGGGCGGACAACTGGGGCTACGGCGCCCACGATGGCAGCTGGGCCGCCAGCTTCTTCACCGAGACGAAGGCGCAGGGCTACGTCCCCGTCGTCACCTACTACCAGCTCTTCGGTGAGCCGGGCGGCGGCGAGCAGGAGACGCTGGCGAAGCTGAAGAACGCCAGCACCATGCGCTCCTACTTCGAGGACGTGAAGCTGCTCCTCCAGCGCGCGAAGACCTTCGGCGCTCCCGTCTTCGTGCACGTGGAGCCGGACGCCGTCGGCTTCATGCAGTTCCAGACGAACTCCAACCCCAACGCGTACGCGGCGATCGCCGCCTCGGGCATGCCGGAGCTCGCGGGCCTGCCCAACACCGTGGCGGGCTGGAGCCTGGCGTTCCTCCAGCTGCGCAAGGCCGTGGGCGCGAACAACGTCGTGCTCGGCCTGCACATCTCCGCGTGGGCCAGCGGCAAGGACATCGCCTACGACTCCCTCACGGATCCGCTCCAGCCGGAGGTCGACAAGGTCGTCAACTTCCTCAAGCCACTGGGGCTCGCCACCAACGTCACGGGCACCACCTACGACGTGCTCGTGGGGGATCCGCTGGACCGCGATGCGGACTTCTACCGGCTCACGCAGGGCCAGGACCACACCTGGGACATGAGCGACATGGCGTCCATCACGTCCCGGTCGTTCAACCGCTACGCGGAGTGGCTGCGCCTCTTCAACCAGACCAGCGGCAAGCGCTGGGTGCTGTGGCAGATCCCCCTGGGCAACTCCAACCACCTCAACATCAACAACGCGGGCGGCGCGCGACAGGGCTACAAGGACAACCGCACCGAGTACTTCTTCGGCGCGAGCGGTGACCTGCACCGACGCAAGTTCGCCAACGTGGGAGTCGTGGCCCTCCTTTACGGCGCGGGCGCGGGCGGACAGAGCTCCTATCAGAACGACCTCGCCACCGACGGGCAGCCGTACCTGAAGCAGCGCGCGAAGACGTTCCTCCAGGCCGGGGGGCTGCTGCTGCCCGCGATCGGCACCACGCTGCCGCTTCCGGGCGGCGGCGGATCATCCGATGCGGGGACGCCTCCTGTCGACGCGGGCACCCCGCCGACCGATGGCGGTACGCGTCCGGATGGCGGCGTCGACGGTGGTGTGGACGGTGGCACGCGCCCGGATGCAGGCACTGACGGTGGCACGAGCCCGGACGCCGGCAGCGGTTCGTCCGATGCGGGCACCTCCACGGATCCGTCGAAATATGGCTTCGAGTCCGGCGCGCAGGGCTTCACCGCAGGCGGCGCCGCACTGTCGGCCGTCAGCACCAGCACCACGAAGGCCTACGCGGGCACCCGTTCGCTGGCCGTGCCCTTCAATGGCACGTCCGGCAGTGGCACCGTGGCCGTGGCCAACGCGGCCGTGGCCTCCGGCCGGACGGTGACGTTCCGGCTGTGGCTCCCGACCGGGAGCAAGATCCTCGGCGTGCAGCCCTATGCCCTGGAGGGCGCGGCCAGCAACTGGCGCTGGACGGGCAACTGGGTGGCCGTGGGCAGCCTCACGGCCGGAGCGTGGAACGCCATCACCGTGAAGCTGCCGTCCGGATCCACCACGCCGCTGTATCAACTGGGCGTGGAGTTCCAGACGAGTGGCACCTGGAAGGGGACGGCGTACCTCGACGCCGTCACCTGGTAGCGAACGGAGTCCCGGTCCCGCGGGCGCGTGCAACCGCCCGCGGGACCGACGTAGGGTAGCGCCGCCTTGAGCGCCCTGCCCCTTCCGACCCCCGCCTCCCGCGAGCGCATCCGCGCCATCGACTGGCTGCGCGGACTCTCCGTCCTCTTCATGATCCAGACCCACGCGCTCGCGCTGCTCACCCCCGAGCTGCGCAAGAGCGTGTGGACCGGCTGGCTGTTGAGGCTCGACGGGCTGGTGGCCCCCGCGTTCATCTTCTCCGCCGGGTTCGCGCTCTGCCTGCTGATGGTGCGCAGCGCCGCGGCGGGCGTGCTTCGCGAGCGCGTGCCCCGCAACCTGCGCCGCATCGCGGAGGTGTTCGCGGTCGCCGCGCTCGTCAACGCGGCCTGGTTCCCCGTGCTGCGCGAGCCGGTGTGGCTGCTGCGCCTGGACATCCTCCACTGCGTCGCCCTGTGCCTGCTGATCACCCTGCCCCTGGCGGCGCTGCTCGCCTTCCGCCCTCGCGCCCTCGCGGCCACGGCGTTCGTGCTGGCGATGGTCGCGTTCGCGATCGCGCCCCTCTTCGACAACGCCGGGGAGCCCTGGGCGTCGTTCCTGCGCAAGTCCTCCTGGGCCACCTTCCCCCTGCTGCCGTGGGTGGGCTTCGCGTGGCTGGGCGCCTTCGCGGGCACCATCGCGGGCGCGTGGGGCCGCGCGGGGCTCTCGCGGTCCCTGGCCTTCCTCATCGCGCTGGGGCTCGTGGGGACGCTGACGCCCCACTTCCTCGGAGGCCTCTACCCCCCGCACCGCTTCTTCGTCACCAACCCCTCCAACTCCGCCACCCGGTTCATGTGGGTCTGCGCGGTGCTGCTCGTGTTGCTGAAGGTGGAGGGGCGGATGGCGCCGGACGCGAAGCCCTCGCGCGCACGCCGCTTCCTGGAGGTGTTCGGGACGGCGTCGCTGTCCGCGTACTTCTTCCACGAGATGCTGCTGTTCTACCGGCTCGGCGGCGTCTTCTCGTTCCAGCGCGTCTGGGGCGACTCCAGCGGGTGGCTCCAGTACGCGGGGCTCGTGGTGCTGCTCATCGCCTGCACGTACGTCCTGTGTCTCGCGGTGGATCCGGTGGAGCGCGCGCTGAAGAAGGGCTTCGCGCGCGTCCGCCAGCTTGCGCTCAGTGGCCCGTGGATGCGGCCTGCTCGAAGGCGCGGATGACGTCCGGCGGGGCCTGCACCAGTTCGATGAGCACACCCTCGCCGCTCAGCGGGAACTGATCACTCGCCTTCGGGTGGATGAAGCACACGTCGAAGCCCGCCGCGCCCTTGCGGATGCCGCCGGGGGTGAAGCGCATCCCCTGCCCCTCCAGCCACTTCACGGCCGTCGCCAGGTCGTCCACCCACAGCCCGACGTGGTTGAGCGCCGGGTCGTGCACCTTCGGGCGGCCGTCGGGGTTGACGGGCTGCATCAAGTCCACCTCCACCTTGAAGGGGCCCGCGCCCGCCACGACGATGTCTTCGTCCACGTTCTCACGTTCGCTGCGGTAGGTGCCGTGGGCCTGAAGGCCCAGCGTGTCCACCCACAGCCTGCGCAGGGCGCCCTTGTCCAGCCCTCCGACGGCGATCTGCTGGATGCCCAGAATCCGGAACGGTCGTGTCGTCTCCATGGGCGGGCACCGTCGCAAATGGGGTTTCCCCACGCAAGCGCGGGCCACGTCCGGCGGCGGGAAAAATTCACCGGATAAACCCATTCCGGAAGTCGGCCGTTTTGAAGCCCACGCCTTCAACTGCCTGCCTGGGAGCCCGAATGTCCCCGTTCTTCTCGAAGCGCCGCGTGTCCTTCCTCAGTGGTGCCCTCCTCTCGGCGGGCCTCGTGGCCGCGTGCTCCACCTCGAGCCCCTCGGAGCAGCAGGGGCTCAGCCAGGGTCAGGTGAGGCAGGAGGAGTCCTCCAGGCGCTACAAGACCGCCCCCCAGGACGACGCCGCCCCCGAGCCCTCCCAGGTGGCCGCGCTGGAAGCGCCCGAAGAGAACGAGTCCGCCCGGAGCGGCGGCACGGCAGCCCTCATGGCCCCGCCTCCTCCGTCGAGCCCGTCCATCGCGCCCGCGCCGATGGGCCGCGCGCAGCCGTCCCCCGAGGCGAAGAGGGAGGCCTCGAGGCGCGCCATGCCCTCGAAGCCCATGGAGGTGGCGCAGGGCGTGAGCGGCGGCGCCGTGGACGCGATGGGCGACTTCGCGAAGGAGAAGGCCAAGAAGGACCAGGACACGGACAAGTCCCTGAACGAGGGCGGCAACACCTTCGAGGTGTACAAGCCCAACGCCTTCACCGAGACGACGAAGGACGCGCTGTCCACCTTCGCGGCGGACGTGGACACGGCCTCCTACTCCATGGCGCGGCGCTACCTGCAGCAGGGCCAGCTGCCGCCCGCCCAGGCGGTGCGCGTGGAGGAGTTCGTCAACTACTTCAAGTACCGCTACGCCCCGCCGGAAGAAGGCGCCTTCACGGTGCACCTGGAGGGCGCGCCCTCGCCCTTCAACGCGCGCCGCCACTTCGTGCGCGTGGGCGTGCAGGGCAAGGTCGTCTCGCGCTCGCAGCGCAAGCCCGCGCACCTGGTGTTCCTGGTGGACACCAGCGGCTCCATGGCGTCGTCGGACAAGCTGCCGCTGGCGCTGGAGTCCATCAAGATCGCGGTGAAGAACCTCAATGAGAACGACACCGTGGCGCTCGTCACCTACGCGGGGTCCACGCGGGACGTGCTGGCGCCCACGCCCGCCACGGACGTGAAGAAGATCCACGCGGCGCTGGACACGCTGGCTGCGGGCGGCGGCACGGCCATGGGCTCCGGCATGGAGACGGCCTACAAGCACGCGGTGAAGAAGGCCTCCGGCAGCGTGGTGTCCCGCGTGGTGGTGCTCACGGACGGCGACGCCAACATCGGCCCCAACCTGAGCGCGAAGGACATGCTGGCCAGCGTGCAGAAGTACGTGTCCGAGGGCGTCACCCTCACCACGGTCGGCTTCGGCATGGGCAACTACCACGACTCGCTGATGGAGCAGCTGGCCGACAAGGGCAACGGCAACAGCTTCTACGTGGACAGCATGAAGGAGGCGCGCAAGGTCTTCGAGACCCAGCTCACCGGCACGCTGGAAGTCATCGCCAAGGACGTGAAGTTCCAGGTGGAGTTCAACCCCAAGGCCGTGAGCCGCTACCGCCTGATGGGCTACGAGAACCGGGACATCGCGGACAAGGACTTCCGCGACGACAAGGTGGACGCGGGTGAGATTGGCGCGGGCCACACCGTGACGGCGCTGTACGAGGTGGAGCTGACGGGCGAGGCGCAGGAGCTGGCCACGGTGCGCATCCGCGCCAAGGCGCCCAACGGCACCGAGGCCAAGGAGCAGGCCTTCCCCCTCACGCGCTCGCAGCTGAAGGCGTCCCTGGAGGCCGCGTCGCCCGACTTCCGCTTCGCCGTGGCCGTGGGCGCCACCGCGGACATCCTCCGCGCCGCCCCCGCCGCCGAGGGCTGGAGCCTCTCCACCACGCAGAAGCTCGCGGAGAGCGCCGTGGGCACGGACAGCGACCGCACCGAGTTCGTGAAGCTCATCACCCAGGCCCGCGCGCTGACCAGCGCGTCCGCCCGGGGCCGCTGAACCCCAGCGACGGACACCTTCGGAATGTGCAGCAAGGGGACCCCGCCCGCCACCGGCATCCACCGGTGGCGGGCGGGGTGTTTTTCAGCGCCTCAGTAGACGGAGTAGGTGGGCGGCGTGGTGCTGGTGAAGAAGTTCAAGAAGGTGGCCGTGTAGTAGTTCCCCGCCTGGCCATTGATCAGCCCCGTCTTGGTGCCGGAGACACCCACCCCCGTGCCGTCCCCCGAGAGGCTGAGCGTGCCCGTGTAGATGTCACCCGTGCCGTAGTCGCAGGCGAAGTCCGCGCTGCGCACGGTCCCCAGCGTCGCCGGGTTCACGTGCCGGAGCGCGTACTTGTACCGCGCGGGCTCCAACGGCCCCGTCCGCATCACGAAGCCCACCGCGAGTCCCAGGCTGTTGCCCACGAGCGCGAGCGACGAGGGCCTGTCCTTCACGACGTGGGCGACCACCACCGACGCGCCCGTCGGAAGGGGGCAGCCCGTGCCACCCGTACGGGTCAACACGACGTCATGCGATGCGGGCGACGCCGTCACCAGGACCGTGGACACCGAGTAGTTGCAGCCCTGCGAGGACGCCGTCGTCAGGCCCGCGGACTGCTGCCCCAACGCCTCGCCCTCCTCCACCGGCTCCGGCCCACCACAGGCCGAGAGGACCAGCGCCGAACCCAGACATACCGCACGCGTGAGGCTGTTCATTTTCTGGATACCTTTCCTTCCGGGGAAAGACCGTACCCTATCAAGCCCCACCGGCCCGACCAGGACACGGGGCATGTCTGTCCTTGACGCAAGGCAGCGCGTGTATGCTGCGCGGCATGAACCGACCCTCTGCATGGAAACCTTCGCTGCTGCTGGCCGTGGCCTCGCTCGCCTGTGGAGGCTGCGGAGACTCCGCCTCCGGGGGCGGCGTGACGCTGGGCTCGGAGCAGAAAGGGATTGCGACCTATTACGACGCCAAGGGGGACGGCAATTGCAGCTTCGACCGGGGCGGCGACCTGATGGTGGCGGCGATGAGCCCCGACCACTACGACGACAGCGCCGCCTGCGGGGCGTGCGTGGACATCGTGGGGCCCAAGGGCAACGTGCGCGTTCGCATCGTCGACTCCTGTCCCGACTGCGAGAAGGACCACCTGGACCTGAGCCGCGAGGCCTTCGCCAAGGTGGCGGAGATGAAGGACGGCCGGGTGGACATCACCTGGACACCGGTGTCCTGTGACGTCGCCGGCCCCGTGCAGTACCGCTTCAAGGAAGGCAGCAACCCGTGGTGGACCGCCATCCAGGTGCGCAACCACCGGCTGCCCATCCAGAAGCTCGAATGGAAGCGCGGCGGCGGCGACTGGAAGGCCCTGAAGCGCGAGAGCTACAACTACTTCGTCACAGGGGACGGCGTGGGCGAAGGCAGCTTCCAGGTGCGCGTCACCGCCAGCGACGGCCAGCAGCTCACCGACACGCTGGCCGAGGTGCTGGACGGCAAGACAGTGGACGGGGCGGAGCAGTTCGCGCCCCAGAAGTAGGCGCGAACCGCTCCGGGCGAAGCGCTACCGCCGCAGCATGCCGCGCAGCAGCTCCAGCGCCTCGGTGATGCCCTGCCAGACCTGGAGGGCCTTGATGCCCTCCCCTTCGCCCTGCACGTTGCGGCGGGCAGCGCGCTCCAGGGGCAGCAGCGCGCCCTCCACCAGCTCAATCTGCCGGCTCAGCTCCGCCGGAGTCGGGCCGCTCGCCGCGCGCTGCAGGGACTCCGCCTGCGAAGGCATGGACACCGACACCGGCCGGTCCGCCAGCGCGGTGATGGCGTGGGAGAGCTGAGCGAGGTACGGCCCGAAGTCGGGGGCTTGGGCCGGCACGGGGACATTCCTCAAGGTGGGCGGTTCGGCCTGGGCCGCCACCCGCTCCGTGAGGGCCTTGAGCAGCTGGGCCAGGTGCTTGAGGTACGGCGCCAGGTCCGTTGCCGGAGCCGTCGGCGCCGCCACGGTCACCGGTGCGGGGGCCTGCTTCGCGGCGGCCGTCTCGCGGCCCACGCGGGCCACCTCCAGCACGGCCTCGCGCAGGGCCTCCAGGTGCGGGGCCACCTCCACCAACGGATCCACGTCCGGGGCGCTGCCGGCCTGTGCCGCGGCCTGGACCACGGCGTCGCGCACCGCGCCCAGCTGCTCCTCGATGGCGCCCAGCTGCCCGGTGACGCGCGCCACGGGGTCGTCCTCCTTGCCCCCCATGCGCTTCACGCGGGCGAAGCCCTGCTTGATCTCCTCCCAGCGCTTCGCCTTCTCCGGCGTCAGACGCCCGCGCATCTCCTGAAGCTTGAGCAGGTTCTGCTCGGCGGCGGTGGTGAGCGTCTGGGACTCGCCCTGGTAGTGGTCGTCGATTCTCCGCTCCAGCTCGTCGTCCGTCATCGCGGAGACGACCTTCTCCGCCATCTTGTTCATGTTGCGGTAGCTGCCCTGCAACTTGAACGGGGGCTCCACGCGGAAGCGCTCGTCCTGCGCGGCGGACGCGATGTACTGGAGGTTCACCTTGAGCAGCACCTGCTGCACGCGGAACAGCCGCTGGAAGACGGCGACGATCTCCTGGAGCTCCGCCGCCGCGTAGCCGTGCTTCAGCTCGCCCGCGGGCACCTCCTCGCCCTTCGCCATCCGGATGAGGCGGTGCACGTCCTGCGGATCGCGCGTGGCCAGCGGCGCCAGCACCGGGTTGGAGGTGAGCGCGTTCTCCAGGTAGCTGAGCGAGAAGAGCTCCTCCTTGCCGTCCAGGATGTCGCCCAGGTTGTACGTGTCCGCGCGGTTGGCGAGCATGTCTGGGATGCGGAAGCGCTCGCCCGTCTCGGTGTACGGGTTGCCCGCCATCACCACGCAGAACTTCTTGCCGCGCAGGTCATACGTGCGCGTCTGGCCATTCCAGACACCCTCCACGCGGCGCTGGCCGTCGCACAGGGAGATGAACTTCTGGAGCAGCTCCGGATCCGTGTGCTGGATGTCATCGAGGTAGAGCATCACGTTGTTGCCCATCTCGAAGGACAGGTTGATGCGCTCCACCTCCTGCCGCGCGGTGGCGTTGGGCGCCTCCGCCGGATCCAACGACGTCACCGCATGGCCCAGCGCCGGCCCGTTCACCTTCACGAAGGTGAGGCCCAGGCGGCTGGCCACGTACTCCATCAGCGTCGTCTTGCCGTAGCCCGGCGGCGACATGAGCAGCAGCATGCCCATGCGGTCCGTGCGCTTGCCCTCGCCCGCCGCGCCCAGCTGCTTGGCCAGGTTGGCGCCGATGAGCGGCAGGTACACCTCGTCGATGAGCCGGTTGCGCACGAAGCTCGTGAGCACCTTGGGCGTCAGCTCCTCCAGCCGCAGCTTGCGCCGCTCCCTGTCCAGCAGGTCGCGCAGGTACGCGCGGTAGGCCGTGTACGCGGGCACGCGCACCTGGCGGAACTCGCCCAGGCGGGACAGGAACTCGTCCAGGCGCAGCGCCAGCTTCCGGTCCTGCACGCGCGGGTGGCTGCCCAAGAGGCCCGTGGCCTCCGTGGAGGTGATGGCGCCCGCCGTCTCACGGTCCAGCTTGCGCTCGGTGACGAGCACGACGGCCGTCTCCAGCGCGACGTAGGCCGCCTCGCCCGCGCCGCCCTCGCGCTTCGCGAGGAATGCATCCACCCACGCCCGCGCGATGCGCAGGCGCTCGGGCAGGTTCTTCTCCAGGCCCCGCAGGTCCTCGTCGAACGCGGTGCGCGACCCGTGCCGGTCCAGGTGCGCCAGGAAGGCGTCCTTCACCGCCAGGGCCTCGCGGCTCGTCGTGAAGCGCGGACGCTCCACCGCCAGCTCCTCCACGAGGTAGCGGCCCGCCTGCCGGCCCTCCGCGGGCGACGCCTGGAGCCCGTGGCCCTGGAGGAACGCGAGCACCCGTCCGCCCAGCTCGTCGCCCAGCGCCACCAGGTCCGACGTGGTGTCGAACGCCTCACGCAGCCGCGCGAGGCTCCGCGCGCGCCGGTGGAACACGCCCCGGAGCGTCTCGTCCGGGTCGAACGCCCAGTAGAGCGCGGCCCAGGCACGCGGCACCGGGGCGAAGCGCAGCAGGCCCGCGCCCTGGTGCAGCGCGAGCAGCTTCTCCAGGATGGCCGCCGCGTCCGCGTCGTGCACGCCGCGCTCGTAGCCCTCGTCGAAGCGCTCCGCCGCGTACGCGCGCACACGCTCCAGCAGTTGGCCCTGCGCGCCGGCCTCGTACAGCGCCGTCAGCGTGTGGCCGCCCTTCCCCTCCTCCGCGTCCATCAGCAGGCCGGCGGCGAGGTACTCCGCGCGGTACACGTCGCGCGTCTCGGAGACGAGGTGCTGATCCCAGAGCTCGCGGTACTTGAGCAGCTCCGGGTCCTCCAGCTTCTGCGTGTAGTCGGAGCCGGTGAGCTGCAGGTACAGCGCGCCGTCGCGCGGCACCAGCGTCAGGTCCAGGGGCTGGGTGTTGACGTGGAATCGGTAGGGCCCCAGCTTGATGAGCCCTTCGCCGCCCTCGAACAGGTCCTGCCGGTCGCGCAGCGCGCGCAGGGCGTCCTGCTTCGCGGACTTCACCCGCGACAGCACCTCGTCCGCGCGCACGCTGTCCTGGAGCGCGAGCAGCTGTTCCGCCAGCTGCCGCAGCTTGAGGATCATCGCGTCGGACGCGAAGTAGGCGTTGAGCTCGTCGTCCGCCTTGAACGACTTCGCCCGCCGCTGCACGCCCTGGAGGATGCGCTCCGCGGCGCTGAAGAGGCCGGACGCGCGGCGCTGGCGCTCGTCCACCAGCGACTGCTTGCGCGCGCCGAAGGCCTCCAGCAGCTCCTCGCGCTTGACGGTGATCTGCCCGAGGAACTCGTCGAACTCGCCGAAGCGGCCCTCCAGCTCTTCCAGCATCACGGTGAGCCGCGACAGCGCCTCGTCGCACTTCTCCGGCGAGTCCGCCTGCGACAGCGCGTTCTCGATGCTCTGGCCCAGCAGCTTGAACTGCGCGCCGAACTCCGCGCGCTTCTCCTTGCTGCTCAGCTCCTTGCGCCGCGCCTGGAGCCCCGCGCGCACACGGTTGAGGCGGCTGAACAGCTCGGAGATGCCCTCCAGGATACGCGCGCGCGCCAGAGGGTCGCCCACCTGGAGCCCGCCCACCACCTCGCCCAGCACCTCCAGGCCCTGGCCGGTGCGCTCCACGTCCTCCGCCAGCGGCGCCAGCTCCGCCGTCGTCGTCACCGGCTCCAGCCGCGTGAGCAGGTCGTCCAGCCGGGTGGCCAGCGGCTGCAGGGCCTCCCCCTTCTGGAGGAAGTCCACGGCCGCGGTGCTCACGGCATCGGACGCGGCCACCACCGCCTGCTCCAGGGCGTCCACGCGCCCCAGGTCCATGTAACGGACGTCCTTCAGGGTGATGAGGTGTCCCCGGTGCCGGCGCAGGTCCGCCAGCGCCCGCATGAAGCCCTCGGCGTCGGTGAGCCCCTCCGGCTGGGCCTGGAGCAGCAGCGTCTCCTGCGCCTGCGACGCCTGCGCGAGCGACTCCTCGGCGCGCTTGCGCATCGCGAGGACCTTCTCGAACTCATCGATGATGAGCTCGGAGGTGCGCCGCAGGAGTTCAATGGGCTCCTGGAGCCCGACCTCCGCGTTGCCCAGCCAGTAGTACGCGTCCAGGGCCCGCGTGGCCGCGGAGACCAGGTCCTCGTAGGTGCGGCGGGTGGGCTTGTCCGTCTTCGCCACGCGCGGCAGCGTCAGCGCGTCGCTGATGCCGCGCACCAGCTCCGCGTTGCCCACCTTGCCCAGGTAGCCTGGCGCGGGGGGCAATTGCGCGGCGTGCTCGTCGGAGACGAACGGCGTCTGCCACACCTGCATGGGGTGCACGCGCGTGGGCTCCTGCGACGTGGCGCGGAACACCACCAGCCCACCGTCCGCGAAGAGGCTCATGCCGTTGGAGACGAGCGGCGTCTGCACCTCCTTGCGCACCAGGTTGTACGGGAACAGCACGTAGCTGCCCTCGTCCCGGCGGTGGAAGACGTAGAGCACGTCCTCCCCGTTGGGCGAGCGCACCGCCTGGTGGAACTCCATCCCGTCCGACGCGCCGTCGAAGACCTTGTAGTCGCCCGTCTGCAGGTAGTAGCCGCCGGGGAAGACGATGCCCTGGTCCTCCGGCAGCCGCACGCACGACTGGCCGATGGCGTCGATGCGCACCACGTGCTGGGTGCGCGCGTTGAAGACGAGGTAGCGGTGTGCCTTCTCCCGGAACGGGAGCACGCGCAGCAGGATGAGGCCGCCCACCTGCGTCCAGGCGAACTCCGCGTCGTCCAGCGACTGATCCGGATCATCCACCGGCTCGCTGTAGATGCCCATGCCGGTGGTGGTGTTGTCCTCCACCTTGATGGTGAGGTCGCCCTTCACCGTCTCCACGAAGACCTGATCCAGCACGTTGACGTGGGGGTGCTGGCCCAGCACGTACTGCTCGCGCGTTGCCACCGTCCACTCGAAGTCGTGCGACGGCGGGAAGACGTGGTCGCGCTCGCCCTGGTTGTCGACGTAGGTGGCGCGGCCCTCCACGTCCACGTTGAAGCGGAAGACCTTGAGGTCGCGCGCGGACTGGCCCGTCTGGAACACCGCCAGCAGGCGCGAGTCGCGACGGCGCAACTGCAGCAGCTTCGCGTCCTTGTAGTACTTGTACAGCTCGCCGAAGTCCTTCACGAACCGCGGGTCCGCGAGGAAGCCGCCGGCCTCCATGGGAGGCACGGCGGACAAATCAAAGCCCTCGGCCGTCTTCTCGAAGCGGTGCAGCGAGAAGACGTCCGAAACCACGGTCTCCTTCTTCAGGCCGATGAAGACGTTGTAGCCGAAGAGGAGGTACTTCCCGACGCTGACGATGTCGCGCGGGACGCAGTTGTTCTCCGTGCGCACCCGCTCGTTGCCGATGACGGTGAGCTCCGTGCCGCCGAACAACGCCTTGCGCCGCCCGTTGAGGTCGTTCGCGCGCGTCGCCAGCGCGTCCGCCTGGGAGTGCAGGCGCGCACGGATGACCTCGTAGCTGCCGCCCTCCAGCGTCGCCTCGCCCCCGGGCACAGGGGTGCCCGGAGTCTTTCCACCGTCAGTCGCCATGGCTGTTCATCCCCCTGCTTTCAGCCCTGCTTTTCGAGGAGGGCCGCGGCCTCCGTCTGCACCAGCGCCTTGATGCCGGCGGCGGTGGAGACGGTGGGGTTGACCGACATCCGGTTGAGCAGCGCGGCGACGGCCAGGTTCTGCGCGTCGTTGGTGAGGCCCGGCTTGGAGAGGATCTCCTTCAGGTCCGCCGGCAGGTCCTTCTCACCGTTGAGGTAGCCGCCGAGCGCCTTCTTCAGCGCCTCGCCGTGGTCCAGCGCGCCGTCCACCGAGCTGCCGAAGGACACGGCCTTGATGAAGTTCTCGAAGAACTTCCCGTCGCCGCCGACGATCTGGAACTTCGCGTTGCTGAAGGCCTGGCCCAGCACGGAGGCCTGGGCCTGCGCGATGTCCTTGCGCACGTTGATGGCCGCCAGCTCCACGTCGCGCTCCTTGTTGAGGCGCAGGCGGTACTCCTCGTGCTCACGACCCACGCCGTCCAGGGCCTTCATCGCGGTGGCCTTCTCCGACAGGCCCCGCGCCTCGGCCATCAGCTTCTCCTGGATGGCGGCGGCCTCGGCGAGCAGCTTCTCGCGCATGGCGAACGCCTCCGCCTCGCCGCGCTTGTGGATGGCGCCAGCTTCCGCCTCCTGCACGCGGGCCTGGGCCATGCCCTTCTCCTCCAGGCCGGACGCCTCGGCGAGCAGCTTCTCGCGCGTCGCGGAGGCCTGCGCCTGGCCCTGCTTCTGGATGACGGAGGCCTCGGCCTCCTTCACGCGCACCTGCGCCATGCCCAGCTTCTCCGTGGCGACCGCGTCCGCTTCCCGCACGCGCACGTTGGCGAGCCCCGCGGCGGCGGACTCGGCCTGGATGCCCTCGGCCAGCCGCATCTTCGCCTTGGCCGACTTGTCCGCGGCCTCCAGGTCCGCCTCGGCCAGGGTCAGCCTCTCCTTGGCGAGGAAGACGGCGATCTTCGCGCTCGCGTCCGCGGCCTGGATGTCCTTGACGGACGACTCCTCCGCGTGCGCCTGCGCGGCGATGATGATGGCGTCCTTGTTGCGACGGGCCTCCGACGTCACGCGCAGGTCCTTGATGTTCTCCTCTTCCTGGGCGACGGTCTTCTCCACCGCGATGCGGGCGCGCACCACGTCGGCGATGGCCTTCTTCTCCCCCTCCAGCGCCTTCTCCTTGGAGATGCGCTGCAGCTCCGTCTCACGCTCGCGGTTGATGGCCTCCAGGGCGCGGTCCTTCTCCACGCGTTCGGTCTCCACGCCCACCACGCGCTCGCGGTTCTTCTGCGCCACCTGCACCTGGCGCGTCTTGTTCTCCTCGTTGATGGCGATCTCTTCTTCCGCCTTGATGCGCGCGAGCTGCGCCTTGGCGAACTCCTCGCTCTTCACGCGGTCGGCCTCGGCCGTCTCGCGCGCCTGGATGCTGTCGATCTCCCGGCGCTGCTTGGCGGCGGCCTCTTCGCGCTGACGCTGCAGGGCGAAGATGGCCTCGTCGGCTTCCACGTCGCGCTTCGTCACGGCCATGCGCTCGGACTGGCGCAGCTCGTTGGTGAAGACGTTCTGCTCGGTGGTGAGCTGGGTGATCTTCCGGATGCCCTGGGCGTCCAGGATGTTGTCCTTGTCGAGCATCTCCACCGGGGTCTGCTCGAGGAAGTCGATGGCGCAGTCCTCCAGCATGTAGCCGTTGAGGTCGCGGCCGATGGTGCCGACCACCTTGTCCTTGATCTCATCGCGCTTGGTGTAGAGCTGCTCGAAGTCGAAGCTCTTGCCCACCGTCTTGAGGGCCTCGGAGAACTTGGCCTCGAAGAGGTTCTCCAGCGTCTCCTGGTCGCTGGCGCGCACGCAGCCGATGGACTGGGCGACCTTGAGCACGTCCTCGCGGGTCTTGTTCACGCGCACGAAGAAGGTGACCTTGATGTCCGCCCGGATGTTGTCCTGGCAGATGAGGCCTTCCTTGCCGCGGCGGTCGATTTCGACCGTCTTCAGCGAGATGTCCATCACCTCCGCGCGGTGGACGATGGGGAGGACGACGGCGCCGGTGAACGTCACCGTGGGCTCGGTCTTCATCGTGTTGACAATGAGCACCTTGCCTTGATCCACCTGGCGGTAGAACTTCGCCACGCTGACGAAGATGCCGAAGAGGATGATGACGCCGCCGCCGATGATTGCTGCCAGGCTGATGGGATCCATGGCCTTCCTGTGAAGTCCGTTGGGCGGGCCTTGTTCCAAGCACTCGGGGTCCCCCGCGAAAGCCACCCGGTGCCGATTGTCGCGCCCGTCCGGAAGGTCCGGAGGACGCCAATGTTCATCGCTGCGAGCGGGCCCTCGCGACAGCCGCTGCCTTGAGCGGATCGCGAAGCTGCTCCATTTCCTGGGGCAGGAGCCAGTCCACCGGCTCCACCTCGTACACACCGCGCTCGGCGTCGTAGCCGAGGATCAACGCCGGCTCGCCCCGCTTGAGCTGGTTGGGCTTTTCACAGACGACGTTGAGGATGAGGCCCGCGGCCCCGTCGTTGAAGGTCGCGTGGCCGTCGCGCGCCGTGACGCTGCCACTGGAGATGTTGCACACCCGGCCCATCAGGGCCTCGCGGCCCGGGGCGCGCTTGGCGATGAAGATGGGGCGCAGGGGGCGCACCGCGAGTCCGCCCACCGTCGTCCCCACCGCGAAGCAGGCCAGGCCCAGGCCCGTGCTGACGAGCCACGAAGGCAGCATGGAGAGCGCCGTGTGCACCGGCAGTCCGCTCACGAGCGACAGCGACCAGGACAGGAACACCACCAGGCTCACCGACACCGTGATGGGGATGCCGCCGAAGCCCAGCAACGACATCAGCCCGGTGGCGGCCTCGGCGTCATGCACGTGCGAGTGCCCGCCATGTCCGTGCCCCGAAACGGCCTTCGCGCCGCCCTCGAGCAACCCCGAGGTGGCCTTGGCCCCGCCCTCGAACGCGCCGCTCACCGCCTTGGCGCCGCCTTCCAAGTCCATGTGGACGTCGCCGTCCAGCACGTCGATGCCCACCGCGCCAATGATCACGCACAGCCAATAGGCCAGCACCACCCCCAGGAGGATGGTGAAGATCGCGGTCGGGAACGCCACGAGGGCGTCGAGGAAGGTCGTCATGCCTCGGGAATACTCTGCGGGTGGGAGTTGAACCGGAGTCTAAACGACTGCACCTCCAACCGAAAATGCCACCCGGGGCTTTTCCGCCTGCCTGCTGTGCGTGCCTCCAGGTTGCGAGCGGCTTGCCGGTCGCAAGTGGGCTGCGCACTACAGGGTGAGCCCTGGCGTCCAGGTGTCCTGGCCCCCGGCCCCGGATGACAGCGATGACCTCCCACCTCGCAGTATCGGAAACCGAGCCGGGCACGCCTCCAGGCCGTCGGAGCGCCCGTGGCCTGACGCAGTTGGAGCGCCTGCGCCAGGATGGCCACCGGCGGCTCGGGACGATGAAGCGGGGCTTCCGCTACGTGGATGCGACGGGCCGCCCGGTGTCTGCGGCGGAGCGCGAGCGCATCGAAGCGCTGCGGCTGCCCCCGGCGTGGACGGAGGTGGCCATCGCGACGAAGGCCTCCGCCCGGCTCCAGGCGGTGGGCCGGGACGGGGC
>NZ_RAWB01001089.1 GCF_003612055.1 Corallococcus llansteffanensis | reverse complement strand
CCCACGCGGCCGTTCACGCCCGGCACCTCCTGGCCCCACGTCAGCGCGCCGTCCGCGTCGAACGCGAGCACCACGAAGCCGCCCGCGCCCTCCGCGTCGAACGTGCGCCCGTCCACCGTCACCGGGCCCACCAGCCGCCCCGCGACCACCGACGTGCCCGTGGCAGACAGCGCCACCGCCGCGAGCGACGTGCCCTCCGCCGCGCCCTCGAACGCCTGCGTCCAGCGCACCGCGCCGTCCGCCGCGTAGCGCACCAACTGCGGCGTGTGGGCCTCCGTCGTCCACTCCTCGCCCAGCGCCACCACGCCACCCGCCGCGTCCGCCGCCACCGCGTAGACCTTCTGCCCCACGCGGCGCTGCCACTCGGGCGCGCCGGCCGCGGAGAACTTCACCAGGAAGCCGTCCTGCGCCTCGCCCAGCCCGAAGTCCGCCGGGTACAGGGGCGCGTTGCCGGACAGGAACACCGCGCCGTCCGTGCCGGTGGAGCCCGCCACGCGCAGGTCCGTCAGGCGGTTGCGCTCGAACTCCTTCGCCCACGCCCGCTTCCCGTCCGCCGCGTAGCGCGACAGCGTCAGCACGCGCCGCTCACCGTCCACCTGGTCCCGGTCCTCGTCCGAGCGCGGCGTGCCCGACGTCACCCACAGCACGTCGCCACCCCGCCCCACCGCCAGCCCGGCGCCCGTGTCGTCCTGCGGGCCGCCCAGCGTGTGCGCCCAGGGGCTCACCGCCCGAGGCTTGGGAGCAGGGGCCTCCGCCGTGGGAGCCTCCGTCGGCGCCTGGGCACCGGGCGAGGGAGCAGCCGCTTCGGGGGCCGGCGCCGGGACGGGGCCCTGGGCTTCCGCGCGGGCGTCCCCATCTTCGGCTTCCGCAGCCGAGGCAGCACCGCCACAGGCCGTCCCACCCAGCCCCAGCAG
>NZ_RAWB01001088.1 GCF_003612055.1 Corallococcus llansteffanensis | reverse complement strand
TCACGGAGCCCCCCTGTGATGCCGGCGACGGCGTGGATTACCCTGACTTCGCGAGCCAGGACCTGAACTGCGATGGCGTGGATGGCGTAGCGGCTGCGGGCTACTTCGTGGATCCGGAGTCCGGCAGGGACACCAACGACGGCTCCCAGTTCCATCCGGTGCAGACCCTGAACAAGGCCCTCCAGTTGATCCAGGGGGACGATGCGGGACGCACCACGGTGTATCTGGGAACCGGGACGTACAACGAGCCAGGCACTGTCGTGAACAGACCGGTTTCGCTCCACGGCGGCTACCGCTGGAGCGGCGAGGGGAAAAGGTACTGGAGTCGCTTCCAGGACGGCAGGACCACGCTCATCGATGGTGGCACGCATGCCTTCACGGTGCGGGACGTGACGGATGCGGGCGTGCGACTGGATGCGTTGCACGTCGCTTCCGCCAATGCGACCGGCGATGGTGAACCGTCCATTGCCTTGCACGTCGTGCGCACATCGTTGTTGCTTCAGGACATCGTCCTGGAAGCAGGACGTGGCGGGAATGGGCTTGAAGGAAGAGCGGGAGACGCAGGCGCTCCTGGCGGCAATGGATCCGAGGGCCAGGTGGGTACGCCCAACGGAGGTGGTGTCCTGGGAAGTGGAGGCTCCGCGACTTGCGCGGTGGACAAGGGTAACGCCGGCGGCAACGGCGGAACCGGCAATGCACGCAACAGTGGTGAGCCTGGGGAGCCGGGTGAAGTTGGAACGCCTGGCGGGCTTGGCGGCTACGTCGTCGATGGAGGTTGCATAGATCAAACCTGCAGTTGCACTGGGGTGAAGGGCGACGCGGGGTTCACGGGGTCGGTGGGAGAGCCTGGGGACGCAGGAAGAGGTGGACTGGGCCGTGGCCTTGTCGAAGCTTCGGGCTGGCAGGCCAATCAAAACGGGGCGCAGGGGTCT
>NZ_RAWB01001087.1 GCF_003612055.1 Corallococcus llansteffanensis | reverse complement strand
GAGGCGGGCGCCGGAGCCTTGTCGGCGGCGCCGGCCAGCACGGGCATGCCGGCGCACAGGGTCAGGAGCAGACGGAAGGCGGGCTTCATTCGGACTCCCTCCCCGTCGAGTGCAGGGGCAGGAAGATGGAGATGCCCGCGTTGAGGGTCATGACGTTCTGGATGGCGCCCTTGCTGCTGCCCAGGGGCTGATCCACATAAGAGGTGTTGATGAGGGCCACGTTGACGGCCAGGTAGTCCTTGGTGACGAACCGCATGCCCAGGCCCAGGTCGGCGGCCGGGTTGAGGCCGCGGTCGGGCAGCGCGGAGGTCTCCGTCTTCACCACGCCCAGGCCGCCCAGCAGGTAGCCGTCGAAGTGGAGGATGGAGTTGAGGAAGGACACCTTGCCGTACAGCGGTGCCCACTCCACGTCGCCCATGGCGGACCACTGCGGCACGGAGTTGTAGATCTTGCTGTTGAAGGTGCGCTTGGCGGTGCGCACGTCATCCGACGGCACCACCTGCATGAGCGAGCCGCGGGCGGAGATGGCCAGCGTGTCCGCCAGATACCAGGCGCCCCGGAGCGAGCCGCCCACCTTCGAATAGAAGGGGTCGTTCACGGAGATGCTCACGAGCGGCGTGAGCTCGAAGCGGTGCTTCTTCAGATACACCTTGCGCTGGACGCTCTTCACCCGGTCGTCCTGGGTGATGTCCGTGAGCGGCATCAGCGCTTCGGGGGGGATCTCCTTCGCCTTGTCGGCGGTGGGCGGCGACGCGGGACGGGCTTCCTCGTCCGGCGGCGGCGCGGGGTTCTCTTCGGGTGGCTTGGCCTGGGCGTCCTCGGTCAAATCGAGGCCCATGCCTTCCTGACTCTGGGCGGGGGCCAGCGCGGGCCACATCAGGCTCAGCGCAAGCAGCAGCGTGGGGCGGTTCAAGTCCGGGCGCTCCGTGGGGGGG
>NZ_RAWB01001086.1 GCF_003612055.1 Corallococcus llansteffanensis | reverse complement strand
CGGCAAACCCTTGCAACAAAAGTCAGTGCATCGCGGACCGCTCGTCACGCCGGCCCGTCGGGGCCCGCCGCGTGTGGGACGGTCGTTCGAAGTACTCCACCACCAGGCCACCAAAGGGCACCCGCGGACCGTCCGCCTTCGGGTCCGCCAGCCGTTGGAGCAGCGCCACCGCGCTGTCCACGGCCTCGTCGAGCGCGCGGTTGATGCGCTGGCGCTCCGTGTCTCCACCGCCCAGGACTTCCAGGGCATCCACCAGGCACCGCCGCAGCAGTGCGAATTCGTCATGCAGCGCGCGCGCGCCACGCTCCGGCGCCAGGCGCAGCACCGCGCGGGTGCGACTCCAGGGGCTCGTCTCCAGGCCTTCCAGCGTCAACCCCAGCTCCCGGACGAAGGGCTCCACCAGTCCGTCCAGCAGGCTGGGCCCCGGGACTGCCTGGGACTCGTGCGCCGCCAGCCGCATCCGGCGCCACAACGCCGCGATGCGCTCCGGCTGCCTGCTGAAGACCCGGGCCGCCCCCGCCTTCTTCCGTCCCCGCTCCGCCGCCATGTCCGTTGTCGTCCGCATCGCGAACGGAGACATAGCAAGTGCTTTGCCAACGCCAGACGTGTGCCAGTACCCAATGAATCCGCCTGTTTGGGCAATGGGCCCGCCCTGAAGGGAGGGCGGAAGGCGTAAATCCTACGGGGCGGATGTTGAAAGCCGGGGGGCGGGGTGAAGAACCTTCCCAGGCTGGGCACCGGAGCGCCCGTCAGTGGAGCGTTGGCTTGGGCGGGCGACCTGCCGGGTGCTCGCCGTCCACTTCGAACTCGCCGCTGGACGTCTCCGGCTCTTCGTCCACGGCCCCCGGAGCCTCTGGCGCCTCCGGGGCTTCCGGCCCGCCAGCGCCGGACTCCAGCGCTTCGGGGGCGCCTTCCAGCGCCTCCGGCTGCGCGGGGC
>NZ_RAWB01001085.1 GCF_003612055.1 Corallococcus llansteffanensis | reverse complement strand
TTCGTACACCAGGAGCTCGTCGAAGCCGGTGTTCGCCGCCTTCGCGATGCGCGCCTGGTGCTTGCTCAGCAGCGCGGCGTTGGCATCCCGCACGGCCTTGCCTCCAGCCAGCTCCAGCGTGGTGATGTACTTGCGCAGGCCGGCGCGGCGCTGCTCCAACTGCAGGCGCTGCTCCTCGCTGAGCTTCGGGTCCTCCAGCTGGGGCGTCAGCGCCGCGAGCTGCTGCTCCAGGAGCGCGAGGTTCTCCGGATCCGAGGGCCGCGACACCAGGACCGGCTCCTTGGGAGCGACGACCTTGGGCGGGTACACCACGCGGGTGAGGCCCTGGAACTCGGGGAGCGACATGCGCGAGGCCTCCAGGTTCGTGGCGAGCGCGGCCCGCGCCTTCGAGATCATCCGCAGGGAAGCGCCCGCGGCCTTCAGGACGACGCGCGGGTTCTTGCTGCCCAGGTCGGCGCCATACTTCTTGAAGAACGCGGTGGATTCCGTCTCCAGCGTCTGGAAGGCGGGCATCGTCGCCTCGCGCGCGGTGAGGTAGGCCTCCAGCCGCGCCTCATCCAGCTTCAGCACCTGCCCCGCCGGGGGCGGCTGGAAGGGATAGCGGGTGTTGAGCTCGGCGAGCCGCCGGGCCTGCGCCTGCGCCTCCTGCATCGAGCTGACGCCCGCGCCCTCCATGTCGCGGTCCGCCCAGACGCCCGCCGCGATGAGCCCCACCACGACCAGCCCGAGCAGGCCCACGCAGCCCAGCCCCACACCGATGACCCACTTCTTGTTCATTGCGCCACTCCGCTCCGGCTCCGAATCCGGAGGGCAAGGCCCGCACCCACCGGAGCCCCGTTGCTACCAGGGCCGTCCCTCCAGGGCAAGCGCCCCTCCGGCGCCCGGGCGGGCGGCCCCCGGCCCTCCAGCAGACGGCTGGCCCCATCTCCGCTAGGAAGACGCGCATGGC
>NZ_RAWB01001084.1 GCF_003612055.1 Corallococcus llansteffanensis | reverse complement strand
CTACCTGGCCGCCGCGGGCGTGGGCACGCTGGGCATCGTGGACGCGGACGTGGTGGACCTGAGCAACCTCCAGCGCCAGGTGCTGCACACCCTGGAGCGCCGGGGCCAGCCCAAGGTGCAGAGCGCGAAGGCCGCCATCGAAGCGCTCAACCCGGACGTGAAGGTGGTGCCCTACGAGGAGCGGCTCACCACCGCCAACGTGGAGCGCATCCTCGCGGACTATGACCTGGTGCTGGACGGCGGGGACAACTTCCCCACCCGCTACCTGCTCAACGACGCGTGCGTGCTCGCGGGCAAGCCCAACATCCACGGCTCCGTGTTCCGCTTCGAGGGTCAGGTGACGACCTTCCTGCCCGGCAGGGGGCCCTGCTACCGCTGCCTCTACCCCGCGCCGCCCCCGCCGGAGCTCGCGCCCTCGTGCGCGGAGGCCGGCGTCCTGGGCGTGCTGCCGGGCATCATCGGGATGCTCCAGGCGACGGAGGCCCTCAAGCTGCTGCTCGGGGTGGGGGAGTCGCTGGCGGGGCGGCTGCTCACCTTCGACTCGCTGGGTACGCGCTTCCACGAGCTCAAGCTGCGCAAGGATCCGGAGTGCCCCGTCTGCGCCCCGGGCGCGAAGGTGGAGCTCATCGACTACGAGCAGTTCTGCGCCATGGGAGCCTGAGGGCCGCCCTGGCGGGTCCCGGGGGGACTTCCTCCCGGGAGGGATGCATTTTCGGGGGCAACGGTCTAGACGAGGCCGCGTATGATGCCGCCGGCCTGGAGATGGGGTCGCGGTGGACCGTGACCCGGTCGGGCCCGCGCGCAGCGGTAGGGAGATGACGGCGATGTCCGAGCAGAACGAGAACCAGGACGCGGACCCCAAGGTGGAGGACCGGCGCGACTCGCCCCGGGTCCCCATGCGCTTGAAGGTCCGTTGGCAGGGCGGCACGGAGACCTTCCTGGACCGTGCGGGAGACCTGTCCCTGGGCTGTCTC
>NZ_RAWB01001083.1 GCF_003612055.1 Corallococcus llansteffanensis | reverse complement strand
CGGCACCACCGTGCCGGAGGGCTACCTGCCCCCGGAAGGCGGCGGCAGCGTCATCGCCAGCGTGCGCCCGCTGCTGGAGGACGCGGACCTCACCTTCGTCAACCTGGAGGGCCCGCTGTGCGACACCGGCCGCACCACCAAGTGCCGCTCGCCCGCCAACTGCTACGCGTTCCGCTCCCCCACCTCGTTCGGCCAGTACATCAAGGACGCGGGCGTGGACGTGGTCTCCACCGCGAACAACCACTCCGGTGACTTCGGCGAGGAGTGCCGCCGCGCCACCGAGTCCACCCTGGACGCGCTGGGCATCGCCTGGAGCGGCCCGCCGGGCAGCGTGGCCACGCTGGAGCGCAACGGGCTGAAGATTGGACTCGTGGCCTTCCACACGTCGGCCGGGTGCAACCACCTGAACAACCTCCCCAACGCCACGGCGCTGGTGAAGCAGGTCGCCGCCACGCACGACATCGTCGTCGTCTCCTTCCACGGCGGCGCCGAGGGCGGCAAGGCCCTGCACGTCCCGGAAGGCAAGGAGATGTTCTTCGGCGAGGACCGCGGTGACCTCCGCACCTTCACCCACGCGGTGGTGGACGCGGGCGCGCACCTGGTGCTCGGCCACGGGCCGCACGTCGCCCGCGCCATGGAGTTCTACCAGGGCCGGCTCATCGCCTACTCCATGGGGAACTTCGCCACCTACGGCCGCTTCAACCTCAAGGGTCCCCAAGGCCTGGGCATGGTGCTGGAGGTGGAGCTGGACAGCCAGGGCCGCTTCTCCACCGGCCGCATCCTCCCCACGAAGCAGGTGGGAGAAGGCATCGCGCAGCCGGACCCCGACGCCAACGTCGTCTCGCTGGTGCGCAAGCTCTCCGCCGAGGACTTCCCCGACACGGGCGTCCGCATCGCCGACGACGGCCGCCTCTCCCCGCGCAAGGCCCCCGTCACCGCCGCGGGCTCCGCGCCGTAGCGCACGTCCCTCCCCTTGCCGACAACGCCGC
>NZ_RAWB01001082.1 GCF_003612055.1 Corallococcus llansteffanensis | reverse complement strand
CCTCAGGCGCGCGCCCTTGGCGGGAAGGTTCACCCGCGCGACAGCCTCCACCAACCGGTCCCCCAGGCTCAGCCCCAGCCAGTACAGCCGGATGCGCAGGAGCAGGTGCACCAGGTTGTAGAGCACCAGGAAGAGCGCCACCGCCCAGACGCCCAAGAGCGGCACCATCGCCGCGCACAGGCCGCCCACCGCGGGCTTGAGCGACAGCCAGAAGAAGCCGTCCCCCAGCGCCGCCAGCGGCCCCATCAGCGCCGCCTTGAAGCCCACCACCCGGTCCGGCGTCTCTTCCCCCCGGGCGATCTTCTGCTCGTGGTTGACGACGCCGCCCACGATGGCCGCCGCCACATAAGGGTGGGTATTGAAGAAGACCAGGTGCCGGCGCACCGCCGCTTCCCGCAAGGGGCCCGGCGGATACAGCCGCTCCAGCGCCGGATACACCGCGTACGCGAGCCCCAGGTTCTGCATCCCCTTGGGGTTCCACGACGCCTGGAGGAAGAGCGAGCGCAGGAACACGCGCAGCACCGTCGTGCGGGGCAGCCGGGCGGGAGGCGCGGACGCCGGGGTGCCCTGGGGAGGCGTGCGCAGGGGAGGCGCGCTCATGGCCGCTCCTGGAGCCGGGAGAGGAGCACCGCCACCGTCACGCCCGCCGCCGCGAGGCCGGCGAACAGGGGCGCGCGCCTGGCGTGGCTGCTCTGCGCGGCGATGGCCGCCGCCACGCACGCCATGGCCGGGTACGCCCACGCCAGCCCCCGCAGCAGCCCCTGCGGCAGCGCCACCATCACGGGCTCCAGGAAGAAGCCCGCCAGGGCGCACGCGCCGGTGAGGGCGCCATAGCCCACGAAGTGCGGCCACATGCCCCACAGGTTCTGCCGCATGGCGCGCGTGAGGTTGCCGGCCTCCGCGGATGCCAGGGCCTGTCTCTTATACCCATCT
>NZ_RAWB01001081.1 GCF_003612055.1 Corallococcus llansteffanensis | reverse complement strand
CGCGCGCCCTGGCCACGCAGCTGGGGTGGCCGCAGGCGATGGCGCCCGCGGGGTTGGGCGTGGCGCTGGGGCTGGCGCAGTGGCCGCTCCTGCGGCGCGAGGTGCACGGCGCGGTGGTGTGGGTGGCGGCCTGCGCGGTGGGCTTTGGCCTGGCGGGGCCCGCGGCGGCCTGGGGCGAGCGCGCCAGCCGTGCGGCGGTGCTGGCGCGGCAAGGCGAGCGGATCCCCTCCATCCAGTGGACGGCGCAGGGCATGGCGGTGGTGGCGCTCGGGCTGTGCACGGCCATTGGCGGCGCGTTCCTGCTCGCGAGCCTGCGCACGCAGGTGCTGCCCGGCCCGCGCTCGCGGATGCCCGGCGCCATGGCGCAGTTCGCCATCCTGGGCCTGTTGCTGCCGCTGCTGGTCGCGCTGGAGGCCCGGACCGTGTCGGAGGCGCAGGGGAAGCGGAAGCCGCGGTACGTCAACAACGTCCCGTCCTTCGCGCTGGCTCCGAGCCAGCCGCCCCGGACTTCCTCCTTCAGCCCCGGGTGCGTGTCGCGAGGCTGCGGGCCGGCCATGAGCATGGGTGACGCCCGCCCCCGCGAAATGGAGCCGCTCGACCTCGTGGGCGTGGACGGGAACACCGGGCGGCCCGTGCGCCCGCCGAGGTCCCGGCCCGTGCGAACCGACCGGCCCGACACCGGGACCCCCACCGTCCACGACGAGCACCTGTTCGTGCTGACGGGAACGGGGCGGATCAAGGAGTCGCAGGCCCAGCGGTGGAACAACGCGTCGCAGCCTGAGCCGCCGCCTTCGGTGCCCTGACGCCCCTGGGCGGAGGGCGCACGGCTGCCGTGGGTGGGAACTTCCTTGCCCACCGGATGCAGGCGCTACCGCGGCGTTCGTCGTGAGGTGGACACGCGCGGCGCCGTGGGGGCCGGGCACGGCCATTGCTCTATCGCGAGCGCATGGGACGAGGCGTGTGGGTGGGCGCGTTGGTGAGCGCGCTGGTGTGTGGG
>NZ_RAWB01001080.1 GCF_003612055.1 Corallococcus llansteffanensis | reverse complement strand
CCTGGGGCCAGTCCCAGCGAGTGACGATGCGCGGTGCGCAGACGCAGGGCCGCGAAGCGCGAGCTCCGCGAGCCCTTGGCGCCTTCGCGCCAGTTCACCGACTTCCAGTCAGTTCGCGGCAGGCCCTCGGCCAGCTTCTCGACGGCCAGGGGCTTCGCCTCGCCATAGCGGCAGCGCGTGCGCGCGGGCCCACTCATTCGCGCGGGCTTCGCAGGAATGGGCGGAGGCTCGAATCCCGGAGGCCAGACAACCGAGTCGCCCCGAATACCGACGATGTACGGCAGTCCCCGGCGCGTCAGCTCTTCACGGAACTCGACCTCGTTGCCGTACCCTGAATCCGCGAGGAGCAGGCGCGGCTTCACACCCCAGCCCAGCGCCCGCTCAAGCAGCCCGAGGGCAATCTCTCGCTTCGTCTCGAACGAGACGTCCTGCGGCACGCCCACTTTTCGCAGGCGTTTCGTGTCAGCCGTCCATTCCGCCGGGAGGTACATCCGCATCCCGATGCAACCGCTGCCCTTCTCACTCGCCACATGCAGGCTGACGGCCACCTGGCAGTTGTCGGTGCGGCCCAGCGTGCCCGAGTACTGCCGGGCCACGCCCACCGAATGCCTGCCCTTCTTGGGGAAGCCCGTGTCATCCAACACGAGGGCTTCGAGGTCCGGCAGGTCCTCCTCCAGCTTCAGCGCCAGCCGGTGCATCACCTCGTCGTCCGCCCAGGCGCTGCCGCTGACACACTGCTGAAGGCGCTGCCGCATGGCGTCCTTCTCGGACGCCTCTTCCACCAAGCGACCCGCCATCGGGTCGATGCTCTTGCGCTCGCCTTCCAGCAACAGGCCCTTGACGTACCAGTCCATCGCCCGTCGCCGCTCCACGCGGCCCATGCCCGCGAACATCGATGTGAGGAAGCTCTCCAGCTCTCCCTCCAACCGATTCAGCTGTCTTGGCGTCATGCTCAGGGAACAGTCCGCCCACCCTCACGCATTCTGAAAGTGACCAAGTGGTA
>NZ_RAWB01000107.1 GCF_003612055.1 Corallococcus llansteffanensis | reverse complement strand
GGGCGGGCCACGCTCGCGGCGGAGGCCATCGAGACGGGCGAGCCCGGGGACGGTACGGCACAGGCGCGGCTCTTCCGGGACGAAGCGCTGGTGCCCGGACGCGCGGGCCCGGAGGGGCGCACCGTGTCCGTGGGCGCCGTGCAGCCCGCGTCCCTGGGAGGCCGGCCCGCTCAGCGGATCCGCGCGGAGCTGGACGGCGTCGGAGGGCCGACGCACCTGGTGGCGTGGTTCGTGCCCCGGGGGGAGTGGGTGTACCGGATCGTCTTCACCTGGCCTCAGTCCTATTCCGGCTACGGGCGGGTGGTGGAGCGGATGACGGCGGACGTGCGCTTCGAGGAGCCCGCGGGGCTGCGGGTCGCCCGGGCGCGGGCGCTGCTGGTGCCGGGCGTCGCGGGGCCGCTGCGCGAGCTGGGGCATGCGCTGCGACGGTGGGGGCTGCCGGCGGACGCGGTGGAGCCCCTGGCCTCGGCGGTGCGGCTGGCGCCGGCGCACGTCGACACGCGGGTGGAGCTGGCCCGCGCGTTCTTCGAGTCCGGTCAGGTGGAGGAGGGCTGTCACGCCGCGGCTGAAGCGCGGGTGTACGGGCCGTCCGACACGGGCGCGATGGAGGCGGGCGTGCGGTGCGAGCTGGCGCGGGGAGACACCGCGCGGGCCCTGCTCCGGTTGGAAGAGGCCCGCCGCGTGGATCCGCGCGACCCCCGGCTGCGCGCGGCCGAGGGCGCGTTGAAGGCGGCGCTCGAAACCCCGGGGCCGTAGGCGCGGGCATGCAATCCGCTCGTCGCCCGGGCGTTCCCCTCCTGTGACTTCCTCCAGCCGGTTCCTGCTTCCGCTGCTGTGCACGGCGCTCCTCGGCATCCAGGCCTCCGCCGCGACGCTGGACGAGCCCCTCGCGACGTTCGTGCGGGACACGGGCTTCAACGGCGTCATCCTCGTCGCGCGCGGTGGCACCGTGCTGCACCACCAGGCCTACGGACACGCGGACCTGGAGGCAGGCACGCCCACGACGCAGGGCACGCGCTACGAGCTGGGCTCGGTGTCGAAGTTCGTCGCGTCACTCGTGGCGCTGAAGCTCGTGGATGAAGGCAAGCTGTCCCTGTCCCGGCCCGTCGTGGAGGTGCTTCCCACGTACCGTCCGGACACCGGCGCCCGGCTGACGCTGCACCACCTGCTGTCGCATACGAGCGGCCTGCCCAACGACGTCATCCGCGCGTTCCGCAAGGATCCGGAGCTGGCGCGGCAGACGCTGCCCCTGGACGAGGCCGTCACGCGCTACGCGAGCGGAGACCTCCAGTTCGAGCCCGGAAGCCGCTTCGACTATGCGCACCCGAACTGGATCCTCGTGAAGGCGCTCATCGAGAAGGCCTCGGGCCGCTCCTACGCGGAGAACGTCCGGGCCCTGCTCGCGCCCCTGAAGCTGAAGGACACGGGCACCTTCGCGGGGGACTTCACGGACGTGCCCTCCAGCGCCCGCGGCTACGAAGCGCTCCAGCCCGTGCCGAAGCGCAAGTCCGTGCCGATGCCGGAGTTCATGATGTGCGCGGGCGGGGCCTACAGCACCGCGAAGGACCTGCTCACGCTGACCCGCGCCCTCTCGCAGCGGAAGCTGCTGTCCGCTGCTTCGCTCAAGCACCTGTCGACGGTCTACGTCGCGGAGGAGGGCTACGCGTATGGCGGGCGCCTGCGCTCGATGTCGCTCGGGGGGAAGGAGCGTCCGGTGCTGTGGCTCAGTGGCTCCAACGGTCCCTTCAAGCTGCGCCTCAGCCGCTCCGCCGCGGACGACCTCACCGTCATCCTCCTGAGCAACACGAACGCGGACCTGGGGCGCATGGGCGATGTGTCGGAGGCGCTGCTCCAGGCCCTGGCGGCGAAGCCTCCGCGCGGGTGACGCCCGCCTCAGCGCTCGCCGAACGGGCGCACCAGGAGCCCGGCGCTCAGCATCGCTTCGTCGCGCCGGGCGAGCCCCGCGTCCCCGCGCACGCCGGTGGCCGCGAGGCGCAGGGACACCGGGACGTCGTTGACGGCGAGGAGCACGTGCTCCACCGCGACGTCGCCCCGCGCCCGGAAGTGGGAGCCGCCGTCGAAGTCGAAGCTCCAGCCCGCGAGCCCCGTCACGCGCAACGCCCACCGCCCGTCCCGCGTCTCCCAGCCCGTGTCGAGCAGCAGCGACGTGAAGGGCGACAGCTCATGGGTGGTGCCGTCCTGGTCGTGTCGCAGGGCGTGGCTCGCGGCGGGGCCCACGGCCAGCCAGCCCCACTCGGTGTTCGTGCGGACGGGGTCCAGCAGCAGGCCCACGCGGCCCGTCTCCAGCGTCCAGCCCGGCCCCTCCCAGACGCGCCGCTCCAGGTGGGCCGCGCGCAGGGACAGGGCCACGTCGAAGGGGAAGGGGATGCGTGTGGGGCGCCCGATGGAGACGAGGATGTTGCCTTCGTCGACGTGCCTTCGCAGCAGGCCCTCGTAGCCGGTGAAGGTGAGCCCCTTGCGCGCGCCGCCCCAGGCCTCTGTCACGAGCAGGCGGTGCGAATCGAACCACCGCGATTCGGCCTTGCTGCCGCTCGAGCGCTCCACCCGCACGAGGAGGCCGGTGCGCAGGAGCAGGGCTGCGTCCCCGTCCTGCACGCGCAGCGCGGTGCCCAGCACCCAGCCGGTTCCGGGGTCGAAGCAGGTGGGGAACGTCTCCCCGGAGTCCGTCCGGCCCTGACACGCCAGGGCCGGGTCGGGCAGGGTGCTCAGGAGCAATGCCAGCGCGAGCGCGACCATCGCGCCTACCCCTTCCCGTCATGCGCGACCGGGGCGGAGCGCCTCGCCGGAGCCCACAGCGAGAAGCGCAGTCCCGCCTGCGCGGACCACTCCCAGCCGGCGGGCGCGTTCGCCAGGTCGTCGCGCCACGTGCCGCGCCCGTCCAGCGTCAGGCTCACGGGCTGGTCGTTGATGGCCAGGGCGATGACCTCGTAGCCCGCGCGCAGCCGCAGCCGTTCGGGGCGCAGGGGGCGGCCCTCCACGCGCTCCGCGAGCAGGATCTTCTGGGCCTCCGCTCCGAAGAGCACGTGGTGGAAGCCGTCGCGGTCCAGCGTGAGGTCCCCCTCCAGCGCCGCGCCCGGCACGAGCGTGGCGAAGCCGTTCGTCCGGTCGCGCTCCAGCGTCGGCCCCGCGCGCACGCGCACGTAGGAGACGAGGTCCCTCGAGTGCCACAGGTCCAGGGTCGCGTACGTGGAGCCCAGGGCCAGGAAGTCCGCCTTCACGTCCCCGCGGCGCACCTGCTCCGCGTGGAGCGCCTCCATCCAGAAGCCCAGGTTGGCGAAGACGTCGAAGCGCCGGGGCTTGCCGTAGAAGGTCGTCACCCGGAAGAGCGGCTCCTCGCGCTCGCTGCGGAAGTCGTAGCGCAGCAGCGTGGCGTCGAACGACGAGGCGTCGCCCAGGTACAACTCCGTGTCCAGGAGCGTCACCCGGTGGAGCTGCCCCGGCTCTCCCGGCCACTCCAGGTCCACGCCGAAGTCCACCCGGACGCGGTTGTCGCGGCCCTCCGTCTCGCGCACCCAGCGCGGGGCCCAGGCGCCACCCACGCGGATCCGCCGGTGCAGGTCGAAGTTGTACTGCAACACCCGCCCGCGCTCGTCGCGGTACCAGCCCGGCGGGGCCTCCGCGATGGCCGGCACCAGTCGGTAGCCGCGCGCCACCTCCGGGGACAGCATGTCGTAGCACCCGTTCACCCGGTCCAGCCGCTGACCCGTCTCATGTCCCTCCGCATCCAGCTCCCACGTGGGGGTGACCAGGCACTCCTTCTTCGCCTCGTCGCACCGGGCGCGCCACTCGCCCGAGGGGACCGCGGGCGTGGGGGGCAGGCTCACGCACAGCACCGGTCTATCGAAGGGCTGGCGGGGCGAGTCCGCGCCCGGGACGGGCACCTGGAGGTTCCACACCTCGGGGACGGGCGTCGCCACGGCCTCCTCGGGCGGCGCCTGCACCGCTTCCTGTCGCTCCTCCACCCGGGGGGCCTCCTGTCGTGGCTCCTCCGGCACCGCCGCCTCCGGCGTCTCCACCTGCCCGAGCAGCAGGGCACAGCCCAGGGTCACCGCTGAAACGAGCATCATGTCTCCTCGACGGGGGCCCCGCGCTCCGGCCGCGCGGGTGCACCTTGCGACGGTCTGGCCCTTACAAGGCGCGTGCCCTGCCGTTTTGTCGGGCTGGCCCCGGCCGACTGTGCAGGCGCCTGCACACCGCCTGCACACGGAAGGTGCGCGACTGACGCGAGAATGGCGCACTCCCTTCCAGGTCGGTCGACCGGCGGGGGTGGGGGGGATATAAGCCCCCCGGCCCCGTGCCGTGCACGGAGGGCCCGTCCCGGACGACGAAGGAGCACGTGCGCGTGGCAAGCGACGGCGAACAGACCCCGCAGCGGGAACAGACCTTCACCCAGGCCATCCTCGGTGAGGACACCCTGACGACGACCTGGGCGAAGAAGTGGTTGGCCCTGTCCTTCAGCGCGCGCGTGGTCCTGGCGACCGCGGGCTTCGCGGCGCTGCTCTTCGTGCCGTACCTGGGCGCGGTCGGCCTGTGGGACCCCTGGGAGACCCACTACGGCGAAGTGGGCCGGGAGATGATCCAGCGCAGCGACTACGTCTATCCCTTCTGGGAGAACGCGTGGTTCTTCTCCAAGCCGCCCCTCACCATGTGGATGCAGGCGCTGGGGATGAACCTCGTCGGTGCCCTCCGGGGTGACGGGGCCATGGGCCTCTACACGGAGTGGGGCATGCGCATGCCCTTCGCGCTGCTGAGCATCGCCGCCGTGTCGCTCTTGTCCCTGGCGGTGGCGCGCGTCGTGGGCATGCGCGCGGGGCTCGCCACGGGCTTCGTGCTGGCCACCATGCCGCTGTACTTCCTGCTCACGCGGCAGACCGTCACCGACACGCCCTTCGTCACCACCTTCGTGTGCGCGATGGCGTGCGCGCTCATCGGCCAGCTGGACGACACGACGAAGCACCGCGCGGGCTGGTGGTACGGCTTCTATGTCTTCGCGGGACTCGCCACGCTGGCCAAGGGCCTGCTGGGCGTGGGCCTGCCCGCGGTCATCCTGGCGCTCTACGCGGCCGCCGCCGTCATCCCGTGGGACCGCGAGAGCCTGGAGGCGCACCTGCGCTGGCTCCTGCGCGGCGAGTACCGGGCCGAGGTGCGCGCGGGCACCTGGCCCATGCCCGTGCTGTGGGCGCAGATGTACCGGATGAAGCTGGGCACGGGCATCCTCGTGTTCTTCGCGGTGGCGGTGCCCTGGTACCTGACGCTGTGTCTGTTCGACAGCGTGGACGACGAGGGCAAGCTGTTCTGGTACCGCTTCTTCATCCACGACCACCTGAACCGCCTCACCGCGGGCGTGCACACCACCACGCCGGGCGGGTCGTTCACCTACTTCATCGAGCAGGGCGGCTTCGCCATCTTCCCGTGGGTGGCGCTGCTGCCGGGCGCGTTCGCGGTCGTGTCGCGACTGAAGCTGCGCTCGCGCGACAAGGCGGACCACCTGGCGCTCATCGCCGTCATCTGGGTGGCGTTCGCGTTCTACCTGCTGGCCTCCAGCGCGACGAAGTTCCACCACTACGTGTTCCCGGTGCTGCCGGGCCTGGCCATCCTCCTGGCGCTGTTCGTGGACCGGCTGTGGCGGGACGGCATCTCCGAGCACCCGGTGAGCCTCATCTTCGGCCTCGTGCTGTTCATCCTCGTGGGCAAGGACCTGGCGGAGAACCCCAAGGACTTCACCGACCTGTTCGTCTACAACTACGACCGCCCCTATCCGCAGGAGCTGGTCACCCGGCCCATCGCGTTCTTCTCCTCGCGCCCGCTGTGGATGGGCGACCTGGTGACGCTGGTGCTGCTGGCCTTCGGCGTGTACCTCGCCTTCGAGGCGTTCTCCTCCAAGGACAAGCCCGCGCGCCCGGCCGCGTCTCGCGCGGTGGCGCTGGGCCTGCTGCTCACCGGCGTCGCCACGCTGGTCGCGGTGGCCACGCAGGGCCAGGTGTCCGCGATGGGCCTGTGGGGCGTGGCGCTGGCGGCGCTGGCGGGCTTCCTCTTCTGGCAGGCGTCGCGGCCGGAGGAGGCGCAGGGGCGCACGGTGCTCCAGGGGGTGGCGGGCCTGCTGGTGCTCGCGGGCGTGGTGCTGGCGGTGCGCGGCTTCAAGGGCCCGGCCGCGTCCGACGCGCTCTTCAAGGTCTTCACCGGCACCATCAACGTGAAGGTGGGTCTGGGCTTCGCGTTCGGCGTCGCGGGCATGCTGCTGGTGGTGGCCGCGCTCCAGCGCTCGCGCGTGCTGCTGTTCAGCACGTTCTGGGGGCTGGCCGCGGGCTTCGCGCTCTGGTTCAACTGGGGCCACTGGGTGGACCTGTCCCACCACTGGACGCAGCGCGACCTGTTCTGGCGCTACTACGCCCAGCGGCAGGCGGGGGAGCCCATCGCCGCGTACATGATGAACTGGCGGGGGGAGACGTTCTACTCGCGCAACACGGTGGAGCAGTTCCGCGCCGGTGACGCCAACACGCGCATGCGCCAGTACGCGGCGCGGCCGGGGCGCGAGTGGGCGCTGGTGGAGCACACCCGCGTCTCCCTGCTCAGGAGCGCGGTGGGCACCGACAAGACCGTCACCCTCATCGACCGCGACATCAACAACAAGTTCGTCCTGGTGACCATCGAGTGAGCCGTCCCCTCGCGACGGCGCGCGCGGAGGCCCCCGCCGAGGGTGGCATCCGCGTGCGCGGGCTGGCCAAGCGCTTCGGCGAGCGCACCGCCGTGGAGGACCTCACCTTCGACGTGCGGCCCGGGGAGGTGTTCGGCCTGCTGGGCCCCAACGGCGCCGGCAAGACGACGACGGTGCGCATGCTGACGGGCCTCTTGCGCCCCTCCAGCGGCGACGCCAGCGTGTGGGGCCACTCCGTCACGAACGACGGCGAGTCCCTGCGCAAGGTGGTGGGCCTGCTCACCGAACAGCCCGGGCTCTACGACAGGCTCACCGCGCGGGAGAACCTGCGCTTCTTCATGAAGCTGCACGAACTGGACGAAGCCACCGCGTGGCCCCGGGCCCGGCACTACCTGGAGCGCTTCGGGCTGGGCGGCCGCGAGGACGACGCGTGCGGCAGCTTCAGCAAGGGCATGCGCCAGAAGCTGGCCATCGTGCGCACGCTCGTGCACGACCCGCGCGTCATCTTCCTGGATGAGCCGACGAGCGGCCTGGATCCGGAGTCCGCGCGCACCGTGCGCGACGCGGTGGCGGAGCTGGCCTCCGAGGGGCGCACCATCGTCCTGTGCTCGCACAACCTGGCGGAGGTGGAGCGGCTGTGCGAGCGCGTGGCCGTGGTGCGCCGCCGCCTGCTGGCGCTGGGGCCCGTGCGGGAGCTGCGCCGCGCGGGACAGGCCCTGGAGGTTCGCGTGGAGGGGGACGCGGAAGTGTTCCGTCCCGCGCTGGCCCGGCTGCCCTTCGCGCCCAACGTGCTGCTGGAGGGCGGGCGCCTGCGGGTGATGCTGGCGGACGAGGCCCAGGCTCCGGACGTGGTGGCGTGCCTGGTGGGCGCGGGCGCGCGCGTGCACAGCGTGGTGCCGTCGCAGCGGCCGCTGGAAGAGGTGTACCTGGACCTGCTCAAGGACGAGGTGGCGTGAGCATGGCGTTCCGGCCGCGAAGGGCGATGGCGGTGTTCTGGAAGGACTCGCTGGACCTGCGCAAGAACGTGGGCCTGCTCTTGTCCATGGCGGTGCTGCCGATGGTGATGGTGACGGTGCCCATCGCCGTGGTGTGGACGTACGTGTCGCAGCCGGACCACACCGACCTGCGCACGGTGGCCCTCTTCTACGACCCCACGCTGCCGCTGGGCGCGAGCGCGGCGCGCTTCCTCATCGACAAGTCGCTCACCGACTGGTTCGGCATGTTCCTGGTGATGCCCGTCTTCATCCCCATCCTCATCGCGTCCCAGAGCGTGGCGGGGGAGAAGGAGCGGCGCACGCTGGAGCCCCTGCTGGCCTCGCCCGTGTCGGCGGCGGAGCTGGTGGCGGGCAAGAGCCTGGCGGCGCTGGTGCCCGCGGTGCTGATGACCTGGTTCGCGTTCGCGCTCTTCTGCGTGGGCGTGGACATCGTCGCGTGGCCGCTCGTGGGCGCGCCCCTGATGCCCAACGCGCTGTGGGGCTTCGGCGTGTTCGTGCTCGCGCCGCTGTTCGCCTTCTTCGGCAACGGCGTCGCGGTGCTCATCTCCGCCCGGGTGAGCGAGGCGCGCATGGCGCAGCAGCTCTCCGCGCTGGTGGTGCTGCCCCTGGTGGGGCTGGTGGGCGGACAGGTGGCGGGCGTGCTCAAGGCGGGGCTCGCGTACTACGCCATCCAGGGCGCCGTGGTGCTGGTGCTGGACCTGGTGCTGCTGGCGGCCAGCATCCGTCTGCTCGACCGGGAACGTCTGATTAGCCGCTGGGGTTGAACCCCTGGCGGTCGTGCACCGGACTCCTGGAGGGCGGCCAGACGGGCAGGCGCCCATGAAGCTGGTATGTTCCGGGTAGGACGCTGGGTGGAAGCGCGGGGCGCTTTCGTGCCGGTGACCATGCATTTAGGGGTTGGGGTTACGGAGCTTTTGAAGTCCTGCCGCCCAGGCGGCCACGGAGGCGCTGAAACACAATGGGGATCTTCGACAGCATCAAGGGCGAGGCGAAGCGGAACTTCATCGCCCGAGCGGACGAGGCGAAGGGCGAGATCGTCTACAAGTATCCGGAGAAGAACGTCCGGATGATGACGCAGCTCACCGTCGACGCCGACGAGGTGGCGCTGTTCGTCAAGGACGGCAAGGTGGAGGGCAAGCTGGGCCCCGGCCGGCACCAGCTGGACACCAGCAACATCCCGTTCCTGTCGCGGCTGCTGGAGGGCTTCACCGGCGGCAACATGTTCATGGCGGAGATCTTCTTCGTCTCCACCCGCGAGCACACGGGCGTGAAGTTCGGCGGCCCCATCGGTGACGTGCGCGACCCGGAGACGGGCCTGGGCATCGGCACCATGGTGTACGGCGACTTCTCCATCCGCGTGACGGAGCCGGAGAAGCTGGTGGTGGGCCTGGTGGGCATGGGCCGCGCGAGCAACGAGGAGTTCCTGGGCTGGTTCAAGGGCCAGGTCCTCAAGGTGACGCGCGACCGCACCGCCGAGCTGATGGTGAAGAAGAAGTGGCCGCTGCTGGACGTGACGAGCGGCGCCTACGTGGAGGAGATGGAGACGGAGATCCTCGCCGGCCTGAAGCCGCACGTGGACAGCTACGGCCTCACCATCGTCCGCATGGGCAACTTCCATGTGAGCATCAAGCCCGAGGACGAGGCCACGCTGAAGAAGCTGTCCAAGGACGTCGCGTACTCGCGGCTCGCGGGCGGCTTCCAGCAGTACGCGCAGGGCCAGGCGATGCTCGGCGCGTCCGAGGGCATGGCCAAGGGCGGTGGCGGCTCCGACGGCGCGCTGCAGGGCATGGGGATGGGCATGGGCTTCGGCATGGCCCAGGCGTTCTCCAACCAGCAGCAGCAGCGGCCCGCGCAGCCCACGGAGCAGGTGGTGGCGACGGCGAACACCGGTGACACGCGCAGCCCCGCGGTGCGGCTCAAGGAGATCAAGGAGCTGAAGGACGCGGGCGTGCTCTCCGACGAGGAGTACGCCGCCAAGCGCGCGGAGCTGATGAAGCTGCTGTAGCACCGCGCGAGGCGACACCTGAGGGCCCTGTCTCCCCCCTGTGGAGGGTGGAGGCGGGGCCTTCGTCGTTTCAGCGCATCACCATCAGGGGGCGGGCGTGCCGGGCGCGGCGAGGCGCAGGTGTTCGTGCAGCGTCTCCGCGCGCAGGTAGAGGAACTGCACGTCGCCGAAGGCCAGCGTGGCGCCGTCGTGGAGCATCACCTGGGCCTTGAAGCCCAGGGGCGCGCCGTTGATGAAGGTGCCGTTCATGGACTGGGCGTCGCGCACGGAGAAGTCCCCGGTGGCCGCGTTCCAGCGCAGGGTGGCGTGGTGCTGGGAGACGGAGGGCTCCGGCACCGCGAGGTCGCACGTGTCGACGCGGCCCACGGTGAACTCCTCGCCGTCCTGGTTCGGCTGGAGGAAGTGCACCTCCAGGTTGTCGAAGTCGCGCAGCATGGTGAGCAGCCGCTCGCCCATGCGCGAGCGGTGCGCCATGCCCACCGTGCGCGCGCCGATGAGGCCGGGCGTCAGGTCGCGGAAGAAGGACTCCACGGGCTGCTGGATGAGGGCCACGGAACCGGACGCGGCCCGGAAGGACTCCAGCGAGGCCCCCGCGAAGGGACGGAGCTGATTCACGGACACCATGGCCCTGAACCCTACGTGCAACCGGCGGGGACGGGAAGGGCCGTCCGGGGCGCGCGGCCGGTGGGCTCAGGGCGCGGAAGCGGGGGGCGTGTCGTCCAGCCGGCGCAGGTCCAGCTTCATGGGCACCTGGAGCGTGGTGCTCAGCCGCAGCAGCAGCACGTCCGGCGAGAGGCCGCTCTCGCCAATGGCCTCCGTGAGCTCGCGCGCGGACGGGGCGCTGCCCCGGGCCCACAGCTCCTTCAGGAACGCGCCCGCCTCCGGCGCATGCCACCACGCCGGCCCGAAGCGCGCCTTCAACTGCCCCTGGAGCTGCCCCGCGAGGAACCACGCCCGGAAGCTGTCGGCGGACTGGTAGAAGTCCTCCTGGTCCACGAGGTAGCGCTCCACGTCGTCCTCCGTCATCGGCATGGCGCCGGTGCGCGCCATCAGCGCGCGGTACAGCTCGCGCGGATCCACCTCCACGCGCCGGTGCAGCTCCAACTGGTAGAGCAGCCGGCCCGCCGCGTGGCGGATGAGGTACAGCTTGTGCGCGCTGGAGGTCGCGAGGAACTGCGCGCGCTTGTCGTTGTCGCCCAGCACCCCCGCGTGCTCCTCCAGCCACACCGGGTCCTCCAGCAGGTCCTCGAAGAGCGCCGAGTACGCCTCGCCCACCGTGGGGTTGCCCAGCCGCGCCAGTTCGAAGCGGGGCTCCGTCGTGAAGGCAGCGTGCAGCACGTGCCCCACCTCGTGCAGCACCCGCCCCTGGTGCAGCACGCCCGTGCCGGGCTTGAACGACAGGCGCACGTCGGAGGGGACGCGCACCGCCATCGCCAGCGGGCGCGGGTTCTTCCGGGGCAGGTCGCGCGCGTCCACCTTCACGTTGGGCAGCGCGGCGAGGTCGATGCCCAGCCCCGCCACGGTGGCCTGGGCCTTCGCCAGCGACTCGCCCTTGGGGAACGCGTCCTCCACCTCGCGCGAGCGGAACAGGCGCGGGATGTCCGCGCGCGTGAGCTGCGAGAAGGGCAGCCCCAGTTCACGCTGGCTCAGCCGCTCCATCACCAGCCGGTACGGCTCCTGCGTGGCCTGGAGGACCTCCTCCGCCAACTGGGCCAGCTTCTCCAGGTCCGCCTGCCGCAGCTCGCTGCCGAAGGCCTCGTAGGACTCGAAGCCCATCTGCTTCACCAGCTCCCCGGTGCGCTCCTCGCGGCGGTACAGCGTCTGGTTGAGGCGCGTGAGCGCGGGCGTGGCCGCCGCGTAGAGCGCCTTGCGACGGGCCCCGTTCTTCTCGTTGGCGAGCAGCCGCTCCAGGTCGCGGTAGCGCACCTCGCGCCCCTCCACCTTCAGCATGAGCGACGCCTCCAGGTTGGCGGACGCGTCGTTGTACTCGGCCAGCTCGCGCGCCAGGAACTCGCCGGCGAAGTGGCCGTGCAGCGCGGTGAGGGCGCGCAGCTCGCGCGGCTCCTTCGTCAGGTGCCGCAGCCGGTCGATGCGCCGCAGGTTCTCCAGGCTGAAGAGCGCTTCCTTGCCTGTGTACGTGGCCGCGATGTCCGCGCCCTTGCCCTCGGTCCAGAACTCCCAGACAAGCCGGTGTTGCTCTTCCAGCAGGAGGGCGGCTTCGGTGGTGAGGGCGTTCACCTCTCCGGTCAGCTGCTGCTCCTCACTCAGAGGGGGGACCGGCGCCGCGGGCGGCGCCTTGTGACAGGCGGCCAGCAGACACAGCGCGGCGGCGAGGAGGGCGGGAATCCTTGGGGACATGAGGCGGCCCATGTTACTTCCGACCTGCCGATGCCCAACGTAAACCCATGGCGGGCGGCCCGCGGACGCCAGGGCCTGTACGCTGCCCTGCGCCACTTCTTCGCCCGTCAGGGATACCTGGAAGTGGAGACGCCGCTGCTCGTGCCCGCTCCCGGCATGGAGCCGTACATCACCGCCTTCGAGGCCCCCTTCGTCCCGGAGACGGACCTGGGCCGGGCCCGCACCCTGTACCTGCACACCAGCCCCGAGTACGCGATGAAGCGCCTGCTCGCCGAAGGGGCCGGGCCGTTGTTCCAGATATGCAAGGTGTTCCGGAACGGCGAGGTTTCCCAGACGCACAACCCGGAGTTCACGCTGCTGGAGTTCTACCGGCCGCACGCGGACTACCACGCCATCATGGATGACCTGGAGGGCGCGCTGGCGGCGGCGGGGCAGGCGGCGGCGGTCGCGGCGGAAGGGGCTCCGGGCGCGGATCCTTCGTTCTTCACGCGCACCCCGTATGAGCGGGTGACGGTGCGGGACGCGGTGCTGCGCGCGACGGGCGTGGACCTGCGGCAGCACGCGGACGGCGCGTCGCTCAAGCGGGCGGTGGAGGCGACGGGCGTGCGCACCGGGGACGCGCAGTCTTTCGACGACGTCTTCTTCCACCTCTTCCTGCAGAAGGTGGAGCCGGGGCTCGGGCACGAGCGGCCCACGTTCCTCATCGAGTACCCGGCCTCCATGGCGGCCCTGTCCCGGCTGAAGCCCGGCGACGGCACGGTGGCGGAGCGGGTGGAGCTGTACGCGAAGGGGCTGGAGCTGGCGAACGGCTTCTCCGAATTGACGGACGCGGCAGAGCAGCGCGCGCGGCTGCTGGAGGAGCAGGAGCTGCGCCGCCGGCTGGGGCGCGCCGTGTATCCGCTGGATGAGCGCTTCCTCGAAGCGGTGGGGCGCATGCCGCCCGCCGCGGGCATCGCTGTCGGGCTTGATCGAATCCTCATGCTGCTGCTCGGGGTCCAGCGCATCGAGGACGTCCTCCTGTTCCCCGCACATGGGTTCGTCTGATGCGCAAGGTGCTCCAGACGGTGTTCGCCGGCACGGCCGCGGTGGGACTCACGGGCGTGGCGTCGGCGTCAGTGTCGGTGCTGTCGGGGTTTGATCCGCTGGCGGCGGACAAGGTGCTGCGGCTGTGGGGTCGCTCGTCGCTGGCGGCGGCGGGTGTGCAGCATGAGGCGTTCGGCCTGGAGAACGTGCCCGAGGACGGCAACGTCGTCTTCGTGTGCAATCACCAGTCGCACTTCGACGCGATGGTGAACTTCGCGCACCTGCGCAAGCACACGCGCTACGTGGCCAAGGCGGAGCTCTTCAAGATTCCGGTGTTCGGCCGGGCGATGCGGCGGGCGGGCAACATCCCGGTGCAGCGCACGGGCGGCGCGGACGACAAGGCGCGGCTCATGGAGGCCGTGACGGCGGTGCGCGAGCGGGTGAGCGTGCTGTTCTTCGCGGAGGGCACGCGCAGCCCGGACGGGGAGCTGAAGCCGTTCAAGAAGGGCGCCGCGACGCTGGCCATCCAGGCGCAGGTGCCGGTAGTACCGATGGCCGTGTCCGGGACGCGCCTCATCCTCCCCAAGGGCGGCCGCGCGGTCCGCTGGGGCCAGCGGGTGGCGTTGGTGGTGGGCAGGCCCGTGCCCACGCAGGGGCTGACGTTGGCGGACCGGGACACCCTCACGCGACACCTGGAAGAGGCGGTCGCCGGGCTCTATGCCGAGGCGCGACAGCGCTCGGGAGACATTCCATGAAGAAGCCGAACCAGACCACGTCCCAAGCCCATCCCTGGCATGGCATCTCGCCCGGGCCGGAAGCTCCTGAAATCATCAACGCGTACATCGAGATCGTCCCCACGGACGCGGTGAAGTACGAGTTGGACAAGGAGTCCGGCATCCTCAAGCTGGACCGCCCCCAGCGCTTCAGCAGCCAGTGCCCCACGCTCTACGGGTTCATCCCGAAGACGTACTGCGGCGAGCAGGTGGCGAAGCGCTGCGCGGAGCGCACCGGCCTCAAGGACATCCACGGCGACGGGGACCCCATCGACATCTGCGTGCTGACGGAGAAGGTGGTCTCCAACGGCAACCTGCTGGTGCACGCGGTGCCCATCGGCGGCTTCCGGATGGTCGACGGCAACGAGGCCGACGACAAGATCATCGCGGTGCTGGAGTCGGACCTGGTGTACGGCGAGCTCCAGTACATCGCGCAGCTGCCGCGCCCGCTGCTGGACCGCCTGAAGCACTACTTCCTCACGTACAAGCAGATCCCCGGTGAGGGAAAGCGCAGCGTGGAGATCGCGGAGGTCTATGACCGGCAGGAGGCGCTGGAGGTCATCCGGCGCAGCATGCGCGACTACGACAAGCTCTTCGCGGCGCCGCCAGCGAAGCCGGCCCGGACTGCCCGGAAGGCCGCGCCCGCGCCCCGTCGCAAGGGCGCGTCGGCCAGGAGCGCGAAGTAGTCCAGGCCCGGCGGAAGGGGCGTGGCCGGTGGCCCCCCTTCCGCGCGGGACGCCCGCGAAGCGCTACGAGCGGCGGGCGCGCTTGAGCTGATCCGTGGGGTTTCGCTTGCCGCGCGCCGGGGCCGGGGCCTTGCGGGCCGGGGCCTTCTTCACGGCCTGCGCCTTCTTCACGACCTTCTTGGCGGCGGTCTTCACGCGGGCCACGGTCTTCTTGGCGGCGGACTTCACCTGGGCCACGGCCTTCTTGGCGGCCTTCTTCACCGGGGCCGCGACGCTCCGCGTGGCGGCGGCGCCACGACGGGCGGCGGACTTCGCGGCGGACTTCGCGGCGGGCCTGGACGCCGGCCGGGAGGCGGGGCCGGGCACGGCGGTGCCGCGCTCCGGGAGCTGGGCCACGAGCTTCTTGGGCGCGATGGCGCGGTAGCTCTCGTCGATCCACGCCTTGATGACGGGCACCGGCACCTGCGCGGCGGAGTCGAAGTGGGCGGACACCCAGCCGCTCTTCCCCAGGCCGTACTCGGTGGGCTCGGTGAAGGGCAGCGTGAGGGCGGCGTCCTTGGAGTCGGGCAGCTTGGCGGAGAGGTTCAGCTTCGCGCCGTCCACGGTCATGAAGAGGAAGGTCTTGTCATTGACCTTCAGCGCGCGGTGGCCCCAGGGAAAGTCCTCGTGGGCGCCGGGGTAGCTCATCGCATGTTCGCGCAGTACCGCTTCGACCTTCTGCGTCTCGTTCTCTGCGGGCATGGGCACCTTGGCTTCGTTGTGAGTCCGGACAGCTTAACCGGACCTGTCGCGTCGGGCGTATTCCCAGATGTATCGGTCCGTGGGGAGGCGGGTGGCGGGCACCCGGTGCCTCTCACGGCCTCATCCTTCCGGATGCGTCGCATTAGGTAACGGGCTGGCGCCACGCATAGTCTTTGGGTCAACAAGGAGCCTCACCGCAATGCCCCAGTCGCTGCTCGCCACGGATGGCTACAAGTTCAGCATGGCGGAGGCCGGCTGGCCCCTGCGGAAGGAAACGTTCTACTACTCGCACCGCAAGGGCGGGCCGCAGGTGATGCCGCTGGACCTGGACGCCTACGTCCGCAAGCTGCTGCCCGTGGCCCGGGCGGACGACTACGCCTTCCTCGCCCAGCACGACTACGAGATGGGCGTGGGCTTCAAGGCGGCCATCCAGCGCACGGACCGCCTCACGGTGCGTGCCATCCCCCGGGGCGCGCTGTTCTTCCCGCGCGAGCCCATCCTCACGCTGACGGGCCCCTCCGCCCTGGTGTCCTGGCTGGAGCCGTTGCTGTTGCAGCTCAACTACCGCATCCAGGTGGCCACCCAGGCCCTGCAGGACCGCGAGGGGCTCGCGCGCGCGCTGGCCACGGTGACGTGCGAGGAGGAGAAGCGCATCGCGCTGGAGACGCTGGACCAGGTGGGCGTGAAGGCCGTGCCCATCCGGGTGGACTCGGAGGGCTACCTGCAGCGCGTGCGGGCGCAGGTGAAGGAGCTGGTCGACATCGTCGAGGACCCCTCGCGCATCTTCGAGGTGGGCCTGCGCGCGGCCACCTGCCTGGAGCAGCACGAGCTGGCGCTCAAGGCCTGCCAGGAAGCAGGAGTGCAGCGCACGAGCAACGTGGAGGGCGCGCGCCTGCTGGGCATGATTCCCGTGGGCACGATGGGGCACGAGCACGTGCAGCGCTACGGCTCCGACGACGCGGCCTTCCGCGCGATGCACGAGCGGCGGCCGCAGCGCTCCAGCTACCTCCTGGACACCTTCGACACGCTCACGTCGGGCATCCCGGCCGCGTACAAACTCATCTCGGAGGAGCCGCAGGGCGGGGACTCCATCCGGTTCGACTCCGGGAACAAGAAGCTCCAGTACCTCTACGCGGTGACGCGCGCGCGGGACATGGGCATCCACCCGGTGCTCATCCTGGAGGACGGCCTGGACGCGCAGATGACGCGCGAGTTCGAGGAACTGCGCCGGCAGGTGGGCTGGGAGCCGACGGAGCAGTTCTACGGCTACGGCGGCCACATCGTCGCGCGCACCATGACGAGCCCGCTGACGCGCGACCGGGTGGCGGCCATCTACAAGCTGTCGTGCACGGGCGCGACGGCGGTGATGAAGTTCGGCAACGAGCTGGCGGAGGGCAAGCAGAGCATCCCCGGCACGCCGGTGCTCTTCCGCCGTCGCACCGGCAGTGGGCCGTTGGGGCTCGTGGGACAGGCGGGGGAGCCGACGCCGCAGGGCTACCTGCCGCTGATGGAGGCCCCGCCCGAGTCGCCATCGCTGCTGGGCGCCGAAGGCCTGACGCCGGAGGCGCAGCGCATCGGCTACACTGCGACCACGCAGGCGCTGGTGGATTCGCTCACGCGGCGCCACTTCCCGCAGGGCCGCTGACGCTCCGGTTTTCGGAGGCGGGCGGCGCCAGGCGGTCTGGAGAAGACGTCATGTCGCTGCCCCCACCCCGGTTCCACGACGACGCGCGCGCGGGCCAGCTCTACCTGGAGCGCGTGGCCGAGGTCTCCGAGGAGGCCCGCCGTTACGCCGCCGAGCACCGCGTGCGGCCGGCCCGCGAGGACCGCGTGCGCATCGTGGCGTTCGGCATCGACGCGCAGGTGGCCTTCTGCACGCCCGGCGCCAGCCTCTTCGTCCCCGGCGCCGTGGAGGACACGCAGCGCACGCTGCGCTGGCTGTACGCGCACCTGGACCGGCTCACGGGGCTCGTCTTCTCGTTGGACACGCACCGGGCCTTTCAAATCTTCCACCCGGCGTGGTGGAAGGATGCGCAGGGGCTTCCGCCCGCGCCCATGACGGTCATCACCGCGAAGGACGTGCGTGACGGCCGCTGGCGCCCCACGCGCCATCCCGAGGAGAGCCTGGCGTACTGCGAGGGGCTGGAGGCGAGCGGCCGGTACGTGCTCACCATCTGGCCGTACCACGCGCTGCTGGGCGGGCAGAGCCACGCGCTGGTGCCGGCGCTGTACGAGGCCAGCCTCTTCCACGCGCTCGTGCGCGACACGCCCACCCACTTCGAGCTGAAGGGGGAGCACCCGCTGACGGAGAACTACTCCGTGATGGCGCCGGAGGTGACGCAGGTGAAGGGCCAGCGCGTGGGCGAGTTCAACACGCGGCTGGTGGAGCACCTGCTGTCGTTCGACCGGGTGTACGTCTTCGGGCAGGCCAGCTCCCACTGCGTGCTGTCCACGCTCCGCGACCTGCAGCAGCACCTGGAGCGCACGGATCCGTCGAAGCTCCAGCGCATCCACATCCTGGAGGACGCGATGAGCCCCGTGCCCGCGCCGCCGTTGGAGCCGCTGCCCGCGGGCCTGGACTTCCCCCGCGTGGCGAAGGCCGCGCTGGAGGGCTTCCGCGCCGCCGGGATGCGCGTGGTGCGCACGACGGACGCGCTGGAGGCGTAGCGCGAAGCGCCCCTACCGGCCCAGCCGCGCCATCGCCCACCGCGCCGTCGCTTCGCGCAGGGTCTCATGGGCGCTGGCGCCGGGGCGGGCCTGGGGGCTCAGCTCCACCACGTCGCGGAAGAGGGACAAGTCCAGCACGGCGTCCGCGTGCACGCTGCCCGCGAAGAGCACCACCTGGGTGCCGTGCTCGCGCGCGAGTCGTGCGAGCGCGACGGGGCCCTTGCCCAGCCACGTCTGTCGGTCGAAGCGCCCCTCGCCGGTGAGCACCAGGTCGGCGAGCAGCACGCGCCGCTCCAACCCCAGCGCGCGCGACACCAGGACGTAGCCGGATGTCAGCTTCCCGCCCGCGAGCGCCGCCAGCCCGTAGCCCATGCCGCCCGCCGCGCCCGCGCCCGGAATCGTCGCGGCCTCTTCACCCGCCACGCGCGCGAACGTGGTGAGCGCCGCCTCCAGTTCCTCCACCACCTCCGGACTTGCGCCCTTCTGCGGGGCGAACAGGCGCGCGGCGCCGTCCTCGCCCAACAGCGGCGTGATGACGTCCGTGGCCACCCGCAGCTCCACCTGGGCCAGCCGTGGGTGCCGCGCGTCCGACTCCACGCGCGCGAGCCTCGCCAGGGCCGCGCCGCCCGGAGGCAGCGGTGCTCCGGCCGCGTCCAGGAAACGGAAGCCCAGCGCCTCCAGCGCGCCCTTGCCTCCGTCCGTGGTGGCGCTGCCACCCAGGCCGACGATGAGCCGCTCACAGCCCTCGTCCAGGGCCGCGCGCATCAGCTCGCCGGTGCCGTACGTGCACGCGGCGCGGGCATCCCGTCCGTCCGGCGGCACCAGGGACAGCCCCGACGCCGCCGCCATCTCCACCACCGCGGTGCGCCCGTCGTCCAGGCGCGCCCAGGCGGCCTTCACCGGGGCGCCCAGCGGGCCGCGCACGGTGGTCCACCGCCGCTCGCCACGTCCGGCCGCGAGCAGCGCGTCCACCGTGCCCGGGCCTCCGTCCGCGAGCGGCGCCACGTCCAGCACCACGTCGAGCGACGCCTGCCGCAGCCCCTCCGCCATGGCGGCGGCGGCCTCGGCTGCGCTCAGGGTGCCTTTGAACTCCTGGGGCGCGATGAGCAGGCGCGGACGGATCACGTGCAGAGGCCCGCCAGTTCGGAGCGCATGGAACGCGGCTCCCTCACGCCCTGGGGGGCGGATGTCTTCGCGGACAGGGCAGGGCCGCGGTGGGCAGGGCGCCACCGCGTCAGCAGCAGGGACTTCACGGTTCCTCCCGGGCCGGGGTGGTCTGGACCCCGGCATACCACTCCAGGAGGGGCCGTGGCCCCTGGAGAGACGGCATCACCCGCTGTGAAATGCGCTCCAACCGGAGGAGCAGGCGCGTGACTTCCTCGGAGGGCTGGCGGGCCGGTCCGCGGATCCGCTCGCAGAAGAACGTGCGACAGCCGAACGGCCGGTCCGCGTACACCGTGCAGCGCTTGCCCGCCGCATCCAGGAAGGGGCAGCCCCCGTCGGCGCGGGGCGGCGGCAGCGGACGGTCGCGCGTGAGCACGTCCCATTCGGGCCGCCACAGCCAGGGCTGCCGCTTCGTGGTGGCCAGCTGGCAGCACTCGCCGCTGGACGGGCAGGAGTAGGGGGCGTAGGCCGCGTCCGCCTGCCGGTAGACGGTGCGCGTCTCCTGCAGGGCACGCTCTAGCTCCCGCGTGCCGCCCGCGGGGGCCTCGTCGTCTGCGTCGTCCCAGTCCGCCCGCCCCATGACCTGAACCGTTCCCGCACGTCGGGGTCCGCAAGCCGGACCCCTTGGGTCGTACCCTAGCTCACAGCATGCGCAGGACGAAACATTTGAGGTAGCGCGTCTCGCGCAGGTTGAGGAGCACGGGGTGGTCGCGGCCGGCGCCCCGCCGCTCGATGATCTGCACCCGGCGGCGCGCGTCCGACGCGGCCGAGGCGAGCATGTCCTCGAAGGCCTGCTCATCCACGTGGTACGTGCAGCTGGCCGTCACGAGGATGCCGCCGGGGCGCAGGAGCTGGAAGGCGCGCAGGTTGAGCTCGTTGTAGCCGCGCACCGCCGCGGGGATGGCGTCCTTGTTCTTCGCGAACGAGGGCGGATCCAACACGATGGTGTCGTAGCGCTTCCCCTCGTCCACCGCGTCGCGCATGAAGTCGAACGCGTTGGCCGTCACCACGTCCAGGTTGGAGAGCTTGTTGGCCTGGGCGTTCTCCTTCAGCTGCGCGGAGGCCGCGTCGGAAATCTCCACCGCGGTGACGTGCTTCGCGCGCGTGGCCAACTGGAGCGCGAACCCGCCCACGTAGCTGAAGCAGTCGAGCGCGTCGCCGAAGGCGTAGTGCGCCGCCATGACGTGGTTCTCGCGCTGGTCCAGGAAGGCGCCCGTCTTCTGGCCCTCGAGCAGGTCCGCGCGCATGCGCACGAGCCCCTCGTCGAAGGACACGGGGCCCGGGGGCAGCTCGCCGCGCAGGAGCCCCTTCTCCGGCAGGAGGCCCTCCAGGTGGCGCACGCTCACGTCGGAGCGGTTGATGATGCCCTTCGGGTGGAACTGCTCCTCCAGCAGGTCCGCGATGAGCGCCTTGCGCTGCTCCATTGCGGGGATGAGGAACTGCACGCTCAGGTAGTCGCCGTAGCGGTCCACCACGAGGCCCGGGAGGCCATCCGCCTCGCCATGCACCAGCCGGTACGTCGTCTCGCCGGGGAGCGCCAGCTTGCGCAGGGCCTCCGCGGACTGGAGGCGCTTGCGGAAGAAGTCCGCGTCCACGGCGACGTCGTCGTTGGTGAGCCAGCGCAGGGAGATCTTGGACACCTTCGAGTAGAAGGCCTTGCCCATGAACCAGCCGCGGCCGTCCACGACGCGCACCACCTCACCGCCCTGGAGGCCGGGGTCGCCGTTCAGGTCCGCGCGGTAGATCCACGGCGGGCCCGCCTGCCACCGGTCGGAGCCGCGGCGCAGGAGCATCACCTGTGGCGTGCCGTCCGGGCCCAGCTCCGGCGTCGTGCGGTCCGGGCGGTGCTTCTCCGGACGCGAACCGGGCCTCCCACGGCCGGGGGGG
>NZ_RAWB01001079.1 GCF_003612055.1 Corallococcus llansteffanensis | reverse complement strand
CGTCTACATCGGCCTGCGCCTCTTCACCTCCCCCGGCTGGCCCGCGCCCTGGGCCTGGGTGGGCTGGGGCCTGCTGGGCCTCTGCTTCGTCGTCCTGCTGTCGGGGTTCCGCGCGGCACGCCGGGAGCCTGGCGGCTTCTTCTCCCGCGCCATCCAGTGGGGCGCCTACGTGTGGCTGGGCGCCTTCGGCATCTTCCTGACCGCGGTGCTGGCCTCGGACGCCATCGCCGGGGTGCTGTCGCTGTCCGGGGTCGTGACGGACGCGCACGCGCTCGCGCAGGGCCGCGCGGCGGCGGTGCTGGGGACGGTGCTGCCCGCGGTGGCGTTCGCCTTCGTCACCGCGCGCGGCCGCGCCCGGGTGGAGCGCACCACCGTGGCGCTGAAGGACCTGGGCCCGGGGCTGGACGGCCTCCGCGTGGTGCAGCTCTCCGACGTCCACGTGGGCCCCACGCTGGACGGCGTGTGGCTGCAGCGCGTGGTGGATCAGGTGAACGCGCTCAAGCCGGACCTCATCGCCGTGACGGGCGACCTGGTGGACGGCTCCGTGGAGCAACTGCGCGACCAGGTGGCGCCGCTCTCGGGCCTCAAGGCCCCGCTGGGCGTCTACTACGTCACCGGAAACCACGAGTTCTACCACGGCGCCCGCGCCTGGATGGCCGAGGTCGCCCGGCTGGGCCTCACCGTCCTCCAGAACGAGCACCGCGTCGTGGAGCGCGGCGGCGCGCGGCTCGTCGTGGCCGGCGTCAGCGACTTCAACGCGGAGCAGATCGACCCGCCGCTCGCCAGCCGCCCCGACCTGGCGCTCGCCGGCGCCCCACCCGACGTGCCCCGCCTGCTGCTGGCCCACCAGCCGCGCACCGCGCTGTCCCTGGGCGGCCTGCGCGTGGACCTCCAGCTGTCCGGCCACACCCACGGCGGGCAGATCTTCCCCTTCATGTTCTTCGTGAAGCTCCAGCAGCCCGTCGTGCGCGGACTCGCCACCGTGGCCGGCACCCGCGTCTACAC
>NZ_RAWB01001078.1 GCF_003612055.1 Corallococcus llansteffanensis | reverse complement strand
CCTCACTCTCGCCGCCCCCTCCCGGCCCGGGGGAGTCAAACGGCGCGGCGGCACCCTGGAAGCCCTGCTGTTCGTCCCCATGCGCCCGGAGGACCTGGGAGCCGCTGGCGTCACGCATCTGATACAGCGGGCAGGAACCGCGAGGAGGGTGCATGGCGCGCAAGCAACGGACACCGCGATGGTTGGAGGCCGCGAGGCGGCGGGGGCCCGGCGTGCCCGAGGGCGCGCGGGCGGACTGGCTGACCCGAGCCCTGGGCCGGGCCGGCGTCCTGCCGCGCGCCCAGGCGGAGCAGGCCATTGGCGAGGGCCGCGTGGAGGTGGACGGCCGCGTGGAGAAGGATCCCTTCGCGCCCGTGGGAGCGCGGACGCGCGTGCGCGTGGACGGCGTGGAGCACGCGCTGACGGCGCGGGTGTGGGCGCTGATGTTCCACAAGCCCGCGGGGCCGGTGGTGCACGGCTCGGATCCGGAGGGCGTGGGCACCGTCTTCGAGCGGCTGCGCGCGGTGCTGCCGCCGGAGCTCCAGGGCTTCGAGTGGTACGCCGTGGGCCGGCTGGACCGCGACACCACGGGGTTGCTGCTCTTCAGCAATGACGAACAGCTGGTGCGGCACGCGACGGCGCCGGAGACGCACCTGCCCAAGCGCTACGTGGCGCGCGTGGAGGGAGCGCCCACGGAGGAGACGCTGGGCCGGCTGCGGATGGGGCTTACGCTGGAGGATGGGCCCACGCGGCTCGCGGGGGCGGCGCTGCGGGAGCCGGACGTCGTCGTGCTCACGCTCACCGAGGGGCGCCACCACCAGGTGAAGCGGATGCTCGAAGCGGTGGGGCACCCGGTGCTCACGCTGCACCGCGAGGCGGTGGGTGAGGTGGTGCTGGACGTGGCGGAAGGGGCCTTCCGGACGCTCACGGACGAAGAGGTGACGGAGGGGCTGGGGTTCCGGCCAGAGGCGGACCCCGCGTAGTGCTGGGCTCCTGGGACGCACCCACGCCTCGCGCCGCGCAGGGG
>NZ_RAWB01001077.1 GCF_003612055.1 Corallococcus llansteffanensis | reverse complement strand
GTGCACGCCCGGCATCCGCTCGCTGGCGCGCACCAGGTTCTCCGGCCACGGGCCGGGGTGGTTGAGCGGGCTGGACATGCCCGGCCACGTCAGCAGCGCGTCGCGCTTGAGGGGCGTGCACAGCCCGTTCGCCACCAGGTGATCCAACCACCGCTTCCAGCGGGCGGGGCTGGGGTCCCGGTCCAGGATGCACTCCAGGCCCAGCTTGGGGTGGAGGTCGTCACCGACGTCGACGTCGAGCGTGACCTCGTCGATGAAGGGCCGCGCGTCCTCCACGAGCGCGTCCAGCTCCGCGGGCTGTCCGCTCCACCCGGCGCGCCGCAGCGAGCTGCCCAGCTGCGCGAGCGGCACCCCGCGCAGGCACAGCCGCAGCGCGTCCGTCTGGCGGGAGAACATCATCCCCACCTGTTCGACGCGGGGCGGGCCGGGCAGCAGCTCCAGGCAGCGCGTCAGCGCCGGGGGCAGCTGCGCGTGCCCGGGGCCGCGCAGCAGCTCCAGGCTGGCGCGCACCGTGCCGGGCAGGTCCACCGGCGGCTGCTCGGGCCCGAAGAAGACGCCCGGGATGGGGACCTCGCTGGCCAGCTCCTGCAGGTCGAACTCCAGCCACATGTCCCGCACACGCCGGTTCAGCGGCGTCTCGGGGTGGGCCCAGGCCCGGCAGAAGTCCCGCACGCGCTGCCAGACGGGGCTCTGGAGGAACGCGTCCGGCGGGTGGTAGTCCGGGTGGCGTCCCGCGAAGGCGGCGCGGGTGCCGTCGTCCGGGAGCAGGTTGACGAGGAAGTCCGCCACCGGCGCGTCATCGCCCAGCCGGCACTCGAAGCCGCTGCTCGCGCAAGGGGGCAACTGGCGCGCGATGTCCAGGATGGGCCGCAGCGCCTCGGCGGAGACGAGCGCCGGGGGGACGAACGGCACGGCGAGCCGCAGGTAGTCTTCCATGGACAGGCGCACGACGTGGTCTCCTCTTTTTTCCGAAGCCCCGGAGGACCGCTCAGCCGATGAGGCGCTGGGGGGCGGGCGTCAGGGGGG
>NZ_RAWB01001076.1 GCF_003612055.1 Corallococcus llansteffanensis | reverse complement strand
CAGGAACACGGAGGCGGCCACCGCCATCGCGACCGCCGCGGCGGCTACCGGGCGGTGCCAGCGCGCGGGGCGGATCACCTCGGCCTCGCGCGGCACGGAGGCGGCGACCTCGTACAGCTGCTCCTCCAGGAGGGCTTCTTCCTGGAGCAGGCGCGCGCACGGTTCGCAGGTGAGGGTGTGGGCCTCCAGCTCCGCCGCGGCGTCGGGCGGCAGCGCGCCCAGCAGGTACTGCTCCGTGCGGTCGCGGGTGAGGTGGGGAGTGGGCCTAGACATGGTTTTCCTCTGCGAGCGCGGTGCGCAGCTGCTTGCGGACCTCGCACAAGATTTGTCGCACGCGCTGGACGGACAGGCCGACGCGGGAGGCGACCTCGGAGTGGGGAAGGCCCTGGCCGTCACAGGCCAGGAGGAAGACGTTGCGCGCGCCCGGCGACACGCGGGCGAGCGCGTCCTTCGCGCGGGCGAGCTGCTCTTCCGACAAGAGCCTCCGCTCCGCGGACTGCGTGGGGTCCACCGGCTGGTGCCGCTCCGGCAGGTCCTCCACCGTGCCGTCCACCGACTCGCGCCGCACGCGCCGGGCCTCGTCCGAGGCGAGGAAGGACGCCTGGGTAAGCGCGAGGTGGGGCAGGCGCAGCTCCGTGAGCAGCCCGCGCTGCTGCTGCTGGATGAGGCGGGCCCACGTCTCCTGGGCCAGCTCCTGGGCCCGGTCCGCCCGCACGCCCCGGGCGAGCAGCGACACCACCACCCGTCGTTGATGCCGCGCGATGAGCGCGTCCCACGCGGCCCGCTCCCCGGCCAGGGCGCGGCGGGACAGGACCTCTTCGTCCGGTGCCGCCGCGGGCCTCGCGGGCCCGCCTGTGTCCTGGCGCGACTGGAGCGTCGTCATCCCAAGGCCCTGTACGGCTGCATCCATGCCGTCTTCCCGTTGCCCGCTGCGTTCTGCCCGGGAGGCTGTCCGCTCCGGGCCCTCCAGCAAACGCGCGGCCGAGCCGGGCATATCGACGGAAGGAGGCAAGGGTGGCGCGGGGTGGGTG
>NZ_RAWB01001075.1 GCF_003612055.1 Corallococcus llansteffanensis | reverse complement strand
GGCGATGCTGTCGGGCCGGTTCGCGGCGGAGATGGCCTCCGCGCACCTGCGGAGGGGCGTATGACGTCCGTCCTCGCCCAGAGCCTGGTGCCCTCGGTCCCCGAAGTCCCCGCGCTGCCCGCGCTGCCCGACGCGGCGGGGGCCTACCGCTGGTTCTACGCGGACGTCACCGCCGGGCCCTACAGCGCGGTGTGCATCTTCATGCTGGGCTCGCTGTTCTCGCCGCGCTACTCGGTGGCGGCGCGGCGCGGGGGCCATCCGCTGGAGCACAGCGCGGTGAACTTCGCGCTCTACCACCAGGGCGTGCGCCGGCTGTGGGTGCTGAGCGAGTACCCGCGCGCGGAAGTGGAGGAGCCGGGGCGTCTGCGCATCGGCCGCTCCACGCTGACGCACGCCGCGGACGGCACGGTGCGCATGGACGTGGACGACTGGACGGCGCCGTGGGGCCGCCCGGTGCGCGCCAGTCTGACGCTCCGGCCGCTGACGCCCCGGGGCGCGGAGGTGCAGCTCATGCCGGGGCTGCCGCACTACTGGCAGGCGCTGGCGCCCCGCTCGGAGGCGCGGCTGGAGGTGTCCTCGCTGGACGTGGCGGCCGAAGGCCTGGGCTACCACGACACCAACCACGGCCAGGAGCTGCTGGGCGAGCGGCTGTCCGGGTGGCACTGGGCGCGCACGCACCACGCGAACCACACCGTGGTGGACTACCACCTGCCGGACGGGGTGGCGCCGCTGCGCGTGCAGGCGGGGCCGGCCGGCGTGGTGTGTGAGCGCGGCCCGAAGCTGGAGGCCCGGCCCACGAACATCACCGGCTGGGGCCTGCGCATCCCCGCCCGGCTGCACGCGGGCAACGAGGTGGTGGGCGCGCCGCGCCTGCTGGAGTCGTCGCCGTTCTACGCGCGGCTGGAGTCGCGGCGGGGCGCGCTGGACACGATGGGGGAGGTGGCGGACTTCCGCCGCTTTCATTCGCCCTTCATCCGCTGGATGGCGCACTTCCGCACGCGCGTGGAGCGGGCGGCGTGAACGCGCTCGGCGTCATCACGCTC
>NZ_RAWB01001074.1 GCF_003612055.1 Corallococcus llansteffanensis | reverse complement strand
CGAGATTACTACGCGTCTCGTGGGCTCGGAGATGGGTATAAGAGACAGCGCCCCGACTGGATGACTCGCGACACCACCGCGAGCCCCGGCGGCGGCACCTCCGCGTCCGCGCCCTCGCCCGCCGTGGCCACGCAGCGCACCCCGCCGGACTCGTCCTCCAGGAACACGCCGCACGTCTCCGCGTACGCCGGCACCGCCAGGTGCGCCACGCGCTCCAGCGTCTCCTCCTCCTCCAGGCTCCCCGCCAGCACCCCGCCTGCCTCCGCGAGGAAGCGCTGCGCCGCCTCGCCGCGCTGGCGCTCGGTGATGTCCACCATCACGCTCAGGCACTGCGGCGGCCCGCTCGCCGGGTGCACCCGCCCCGTCCACACCGCGACCTGCACCGCGCTGCCGTCCCGCCTGCGCCCCGACAGCGGCGCGCCGTCCAGCACCGTGCCCCGCGTGGCGCGCTCCAGGCTCTGGCGGAACGCCTCCCAGTGCTCCGGCGGCACCACCGGCAGCACCTTCCCCAGCACCTCCTCCGCCGTCCACCCCAGCATCCGCTCCGCGGCCGGGTTCCACAGCCGCACCGTGCCGTCCGGGTCCAACAGCATGATGGCCGCGGGGCTCGCCTGGATGATGGCCTCCAGCGTCTGGTGCGCCTCGCGCAGCGCCGCCCGCGCCCGCTGCTCCCGCTCCAGCAGCCGCGCCCGCGCCAGCGCCTGCGCCGCGTGGTGCGCCACCAGCTGCAGGAAGGCCCGCTCGTCGTCGTCGAACCCGTGCGGCAGGCCGAAGGTGAACACCAGCACCCCCAGCGCGCGGCCATCCACCACCAGCGGCAGACACGCCGACGAGGCCGCGGGCCGCTCCTCGCCTCCGGCGGCCAGCGCGTCCTCCGTCTCCAGCCACACCGGCCGCAGCTCCCGCAGGCAGCGCGTCCCCGGCGCGTCCCCGGTGAGGGGCAGCCGCCGCAGCCGCTCCGCCGCGTCCGGCGTGCAGCCCGCGCAGCGCAGGAGCAGGGCGCTCGTCGCGCCCGGCTCCACCAGCCACAGGCCCCGCCCTTCG
>NZ_RAWB01001073.1 GCF_003612055.1 Corallococcus llansteffanensis | reverse complement strand
CCCCCTTCCGCCACCATCGTCGCCCTCGCCACCGCGCCCGCGGCAGGCGCGGTGGGCATCCTCCGGCTGTCGGGGCCGGCGGCGTTGGCGGTGGGCCGCGCGCTCGCGCCCGGTGTTCCCGGGGTGCCCACGCCCCGCCATGCGTACCTGGCCACGTTCGTGGACGCGGCGGGCGGCGTGCTCGACGAGGGCCTGTTCCTCTACTTCCGCGGGCCCCAGTCCTTCACCGGCGAGGACGTGGTGGAGCTCCAGGCGCATGGCAGTCCGCGCCTCTTGCGGCTGCTGCTCGCGCGGACGCTGGAGGACGACCGGGTCCGCCCTGCCCTTCCCGGCGAGTTCACCCGGCGCGCGTTCCTGAACGGCCGCATCGACCTGACCCGCGCGGAGGCGGTCGCGGACCTGGTGGCGGCGGACTCGGAGGCCGCCGTGCGCGCCGCCGCGGCCGGGCTGTCCGGGGCGCTGGCGGAGCGGATCCGCGCGCTGGAGGAACCGCTGCGCGCGCTCCACGCGGACCTGGAGGGTGTCCTCAACTTTCCCGACGAGGCGGAGGGCGCGGACGCGGAGGCCGGTCCCCGGGTCACCACCTTGCGCGCCGAAGCCGAGGCCCTGCGTGCCGAAGTGGGGCGCGGCCGGCTGGTGCGCCAGGGCGCGCGCGTGGCCCTGTACGGCCCGGTGAACGCGGGCAAGTCCACGCTGTTCAACCGGCTGGTGGGCGAGGACCGCGCGCTCGTGGACGCCGAGCCCGGCACCACCCGCGATGCGCTGGAGGCCCGCGTCGAATGGGACGGGCTGGGCGTGACGCTCTACGACACCGCCGGCCTGCGCGAGGCCCCCGGCCGCGTGGAGGCCCTGGGCATCGCGCGCACCCGGGACCTGCTCGCGGCCGTGGACCTGGCGGTGCTCGTGCTGCCCCCGGAGGCCTCCACGGACGAGGCCTCGTCGTGGACGCGCGAGGCCGGCGCCACGCCCGTGCTCGTCGTCACCGGCAAGTGTGATGTCGCTCCCGTGGGAGGCACGGGCCCGGTATCTGTCGAGGCCCCTCCCC
>NZ_RAWB01001072.1 GCF_003612055.1 Corallococcus llansteffanensis | reverse complement strand
GGGCAGCGTGCCCCCGACGCCCGCGTGGCTGCGCTTCACGGCGACGCTGGGGCTGGCGGCGCCGTGAAGCGCAGCCACGCGGGCGTCGGGGGCACGCTGCCCCGGGGCCCCACCCCTTCCTCCACGGGGGCGAAGAGGTTGCCCTCGGGCCGGTGCAGCGGGGTGGTCGTCGTCTGCATCCACTCGCCGTAGCGGCGCAGCACCGCCTTGCCCACCGACGGCGCGATGCCATTGAGCCACAGCATCAGCCGCCCCTGGAGGAACGCCGGCACCGACGTGCGCCCCGGCCGCCGCGCCAGCCGCACCACCGCGCGCGCCACCAGGTCCACGTCGTACGTGGGCGGCACCGGCACGGGCTTCTTCCCGAGCATCGTCGGCGCATGGTCGAACATGGGCGTGGACACGGACGGCACCATCACGTTGGAGATGTGGATGCCCGTGCCGGCCAGCTCCAGCTCCAGCGACTGCGCCCACCCCAGCGTCGCGTGCTTCGCGGCCGCGTACGCGGACAAGAGCGGCGCCGACCCCGATGACAGCATGGACTGGACGTTGAGCAGGTGGCCGTGGCCCTGCGCCCGGAAGTGCGGCAGCACCGCGCGCGCGAAGCGGAAGTAGCCGAAGCACGTCACGTCGAACACGCGCGTGATGTGCTCCCACGGGAGCTGGTCGAAGTGGCCGTAGGACTGCACCGCCGCCGCGTTGACCAGCAGGTCCACGCGGCCGTAGCGCGCCACGCACTCGCGCACCACGCGCTCCACGTCCTCGGGCACCGTCACGTCGCCCTCGCACACCAGGCACTCGCCGCCACGCTGGAGCACCTCCGCGCGCAGCTTCTCCAGCGCGGAGCGGCGCCGCGCGGTGACACACAGCTTCACCCCGGCCTCCGAAAGCCGCAGGGCGGACTGCCACCCCACGCCGCTCGAGGCCCCCGTGACGATGGCGATCTGTCCCTTCAGGTCCTCGCGGTGTGCCATGCGCGCTTCTCGCCTCCCGCCCCTTCAGGTAGGCCTTCCGGGGCGGCGCGGCACGGTGGCGGCGGCTGAAATCGCC
>NZ_RAWB01001071.1 GCF_003612055.1 Corallococcus llansteffanensis | reverse complement strand
CCTGCCCCCTACGCCCGCGCCCCCTCAGGTCTGAGGGGTCCGGGCTCAGGGGCGTCGTGGACGGGGCTCGAGCTGGACGCAGGGGGCCTCCACGCCCTGCGTGTTGCTCGCATCGACCTGACGGAGCTGGACGCGCGTCTGGCCCTCACAGTCGGCGGACACCAGCGCGCTCCGGGTGTTCTTCACGGTGAGGGCTTCGGCTCGCAGCTGGCCGTCTTCGAGGGCCAGCAGCACGGAGCCGCCGGCGTCGTGGACCTCGATGCCGCGGGCCTCCAGCGTCGCGTGCGTGTCCGCCGCCAACGCCGCGAGCTCGCAGGCGGAGAGTCTGGCGTCCCGCAGCACCACGTGGGCCCGCTGCGTCGCCAGCACGCACGTGCCCTTCACTCCGTGGACCGCGACGGCTTCGACGTCCGCGTCCACCTGGCGCAGGTGGAGACCGTCTCCGGCGATGCCGTCCGCCGTGCTCACGCCCGTGATGCGTCCGTCGCGCAGGCGCAGGCGCCCCTGCAACGCCACCACGCCGTACTCGCGCGAACCCTCCAGTCGGAAGCGCCGGACCTCCAGGTCCGAGTTCGTGAGCTGCAGGGCCCCGTAGGTGCCCGCATCCTTCACGGCCACGTCCTCCAGCAGGCCGCTCGTCGCCGTGAGCCCCAGTCCCGCCCGCTGAGCGTGCTCCGAGGTGAAGCCCCGCATTGACAGCCGGGCCCGGTTCGTCGTCACGCCGTACTCGTGCCCCTGGACCCGCACGTCCACTAGCTTCAGCGTGCCCTCCACCGTGAGGAACGCCGGCCCCGTGCCCCCTGAGGCCTGCGCCCGCTCGACCTCCGCCACGCCCCCTTCCTGGCTCAGCGCCACCTGGGGTCCCTGGAAGCACGTGCCTTCCAGCCGGACCGTGGCGCCGCCCCGGACACGCACCGCGCGCTCGTAGGGTCCCGTGAAGCCGCTGTCCCGGAGGAGCAGGGTCGGCGGGACGGACGCTCCCGCCCGCGCCTCGACGAGCACTCCCACCGCGACCGGAGGGGCGACTTGCGCAGAGGGGGGCTTCCAGGCG
>NZ_RAWB01001070.1 GCF_003612055.1 Corallococcus llansteffanensis | reverse complement strand
CCGCCCACCCCAGCGGGGCCATCACCGCGTCATACGCCAGTGCCCTCATGTGAAACCCCCCGTTCTTCCACGAAGCGAAACCATGAAGCGAAACCACGAAGCGGACCGCGCCCGGGCCTGAAGCCTAGCGCGCGGTCTCCACCCGTCCCTGCGACGGCGGCGGCTTCTGGGCGGACGCGCTGGGCGCCTGCTTCCGCAACAGCCCCCACAGCCCGTACACCACCAGCATCAGGCAGCCGTACTGCGCCGGCGTCAGGCCGAGGTAGCGCGCGTCCACGTACGACAGGTCCGTGGCCCGGAGGAAGTCCAGGCAGAAGCGGGACACCGCGTACAGGAGGGCCAGCAGCGGCAGGAGCCGCCCCTTCATCCTCGGCGCGTCGCGCAGCGCGTACAGGAGGCCGGTGATGGTGAAGAGCACGACGGCGTCGTAGAAGCCCAGGTCGTGCCGGTTGCCGTTGGGGAACTGCACCGCGAGGAAGAAGTCCGTCAGCCGCCCCGGGTGGTCGTGCACCGCGAAGCACCCCAGCCGCGCCACCGCCCAGGCCGGCGCCACCCCCAGCGCGAAGCTGTCCGCGTAGTCGTTGAAGCGCAGCTTCCGTATCCGGAAGAACACCACCGCCGCGATGATGCCGCCCAGCAGTCCACCAAAGGACGACAGGCCGTCCCAGAACTTGAAGATCTGGAACGGGCTCTTGGACAGCTCCTCCGGGTGGTAGAAGAACAGGTGCACCCAGTGGCCGAACAGCATGCCGGCCGCCACCCCCCACATGGCGTAGTCCGCCAGCGGGTTGGGGTCCAGGCGCTCGCGCTCGGCCTGCTTCGTCAGCAGCCGCGCGCCCAGCAGGATGCCCGCCGCCACGAAGACGTTGAAGGGGTTCAACTCCAGGGGCCCCAGCTTGAACGAAGGGGCGTGCCAATAGGGAATCAAGAGGGCTCCAGGAAGGCCAGGCCCGCCACCGGGGAACGCGAGGCGGGACGAACGCGAACAATCGGCGCAACCGTGGCTTCCCTCCACCTCTTTCTTCCTGCTCCCACGCCCCCCTGAGTACCTGCC
>NZ_RAWB01000106.1 GCF_003612055.1 Corallococcus llansteffanensis | reverse complement strand
GGCTGGTGCTCATCCGGGGGGAGAGCGGCGTGGGCAAGACCCGGCTCGCCCTGGAGGTGACCCGGCTGGCCGCGCAGCGGGGGCTGCTGGTGCTCACCGGCCAGTGCGTCGGGCTCGGCGTCGGAGAGGCGGCGGAGCCGGGCCCGTCCACGGCGCCCCTCCACCCGCTGCGGCCCCTCCTGCTCACTGTGGCGGACCTAGCACGCGCGGGCGGCGAAGCCGAGGCACAGCGGCTCCTGGGCGCCCGGGGCGCGGTGCTCGCGGCCTACGAGCCCGCGCTGGGAGGGCTTCCAGGCCTGGGGGAACCCACGGCGCCACCGGAGCTGCCCCCCGATGCGGCGCGGGCGCGGGTGATTGATTCCGTGAGGCAGACGCTGTTCGCGCTGGCGGCCTCCACGCCCCTGGTGCTGCTGCTCGACGACCTCCAGTGGATGGACGAGCTGTCGCTCAGCGTGCTGGAGACGCTGGCGGAGGAGCCCCTCGCGCGCCCCCCGGTTCTGGTGGTGGGCACCTATCGCTCCGAGGAGACGCCCCCGGTATTGGAGACGCTGGCGCGCGCCCCGGGCGTCACCGTCATCCCGCTCGGCCGGCTGGATGGCGCCAGCGTGGGCAGCATGGTGTCGGGGATGCTGGCCCTGCGAGCCCCGCCGGTGGGCGTGCTCGATGTGCTGGTGCGCCAGTCCGACGGCAACCCCTTCTTCGTCGCGGAGTATCTGCGCGCGGCCATCAGCGAGGGGATGCTCACCCGGGATCCCCGCGGGCGCTGGCACTTCGATGAGCGGGGCACCGCTCCGGACTCGCTGGCGGCGCTCCCCCTTCCACGCACCCTGGCGGAGCTCATCGACCGCCGCCTGTCGCGGCTCGACGGCACGGGACACGCCCTCGTGGCCTGGGGCAGCGTGCTCGGTCGGGAGTTCGACGCGGAGCTGCTGCTGGCGGACACCGGGCACTCCGAAGGCGCCCTGCTGGGAGCGATGGAAGCGCTCCGGGTCCGCAACATCCTCGAGGAGGCCGGGGCCGGGCGGCTCCGTTTCGGCCACGACAAGCTGCGGGAGACCGCGTACGAGCGCATCCCCGTGGCGCGGCGGCGCGCCCTGCACCAGCGCGCCGGGGAGCTGCTCGAGGCGCGGCACGGCGAGGCCGCGGACCTGCTGCCGGTGCTGGCGCATCACTTCGCGCGGGGGGAGGTCCACGACAAGGCCAGTCACTACTTCGTCCAGGCGGCGCGGCGGGCCCGCGCGGCGTACGCGAACGGAGAGGCCATCGCGTTCTACGGGAGCGCCCTCACGGAGGGACAGGCCCTGCTCGCGTCAGGGGACGACCCGGGGAGGCACGACGCCCTGGGCGCACTGCAGGAGGAGCTGGGAGACGTGCTCGCGCTCGCCGGGCGTCAGGCGGAGGCGCGCGCGGCCTATCAGCAGGCACTCACGCGCGCATCGGGAGCATCGCTCGGACGCGCCCGGCTGCTGCGCAAGGAGGGCAAGACCTGGGAGACCCACCACCAGCACGACGAGGCCCTGGCGTCCTACGCCGCCGCGGAGCGGGCGCTCGAAGCGTCCCAGGAGGGCCGCGCCGAGGGCTGGTGGCATGAGTGGCTCCAGCTCCAGGTGGACCGGGTCTCCGTCCACTACTTCGCCGCCCGGCAGGAGGAGATGGAGGACCTGGTGCGGCGCGTACAGCCCGTGGTGGAGCAACGGGGCGCCCCGGTCCAGCGCGCCAGCTTCTTCCAGGCGCTCGTGCAGAAGAACCTCCGGGCGGAGCGCTACCGCACCTCTTCCGAGACGGTGGAGCATGCACGAGCGAGCCTGCGGGCGCGCGAGGAGGTGGGCGAGCCCGGCGCCGTCGCCTCCGCGCGTTTCGCCCTGGGCGCGGTGCTGCTGTGGCACGATGCCTTCGGCGAGGCCCTGGACGTCCTGACGGAGGCGCTCCGCGCGGTCGAGCGCAGGGGAGACCTGCCCATCCAGGCCCGGTGCCTCACCTACCTGGCGATGCTCCACCGCCGGCGCCGGAAGCTGGAGCCCACCCGTCAGTGGTCGAATCAGGGCCTTGAGGTCGCCACCGCCGCGCGGATGGCGGACTACGCCGGTGCGGCGCAAGCCAACCTCGCGTGGGTGGCACTGCGGCGCGGCGACCTCGGGCATGCCGAGCGACAGGGCCTGGCGGCGTTGGACGCCTGGAAGCCGTTGCCCCTCGTCTACCCCTTCCAGTGGACGGCGCTGCTCCCGCTGGCGTGCATTGAACAGCGGCGGGGCCGGCATGCCGAGGCGGTGGCGCGGCTCCACGCGGCGCTGGATCCGAAGCAGCAGCGCCTCCCCGACGCGCTCGGCGCCTGCTTCGCGCGGTGCGTGAAGACCCTGGAGCACGGCCCCACGGCCCACCTGGGCGACCTGCTCCAGCGCGCGCTCACGGAGGCGGAGCGAGAGGGCTTCCTGTAGCGGTCCGCGGCTTCGGCAAGAAGTTGCCGGAGCGCAAGAAGTTGCCGGGAAGCGTGGCACCTTCTTGCCCCGGTGCCCCGCGCCTCCTACGGCACGCCCTGGCATGGGCACTGCAATCCGTTTCCGGAACCCGCTGCCCGAGGACACGCCATGGCTCTCTCCCTCTCCGTGGATCACCCGTACCCCGCACTGACGAAAACCAATGGAAAGGCGTTCTCCATCACACTGTCCGGGGCCAAGGGCCCCATCGAAGTGACGCCGGACGACTCCTTGGCCCTGGGTTTCACGATTGGATCGATGAACCCGGACGGCCCCTTCACCCTCCAGCTGCAAGTGCACGCGGATGTCAGTGAGCCCAAGGTTCACACCTACAACATCCGTGACAGCAATAAATCCCAGCTGAGCGCGCATGTCCTCGTCATGCCAGAGCCCAGCTCCAATCACGTGCTGGTCTTTTTCTTCGGTGCTGATGGTAACATGTACCTGCTCAGCCACAAGAGAGGCGCGAAGCCCGTCGTGACGCGACTTCCCGACTATCCTGCCAATGCGACGCCCATCAGCAAGCACAAGCAAGACGCGGACAAACATCCTCCCTTCTTGATCCCTCCTCTCTCCGGCACTGAAGCTGCGTACGTCACCTGCTACCTGCTGGACCTCCAGACGCTGCCGCCTGATGGCAAATGAGCACCCTGTGACAATCCAAACATGCCGCAGCGAGGAGCCCGAAGCGCCCTCGGCGAAACACCACCGTCACGGGACGCATCGACAGACATCTCCGGAAGCGACCGTGGAGCGGGTGCGGCCGTTGCTGCCCCTGATGGGGATCACCCGCGTCGCGGACGTCACCGGGCTCGACACGCTCGGCATTCCCGTGGTGATGGTGTGCCGGCCCCGTGCCCGCTCGCTGTCCGTATCGCAGGGCAAGGGGCTGACGCTCGCCGCCGCTCGGGCGTCGGGCCTGATGGAGTCGGTGGAGCATTACCATGCCGAGCACATCACCCTGCCGCTCAAGCTGGGAACGGTGAACGAGCTGCGCTTCGGGCACCACCTGGCCGCCATCGACCTGATGGCCCGGCACGCCGCGACGGAGCTCCATGACAACCTCCGGCTCTTCTGGGTGGCGGGCGCGGACCTCGCCGCGGGCGGCACGCCCACCTGGGTGCCCTTCGAGCTGGTGCACACCGACTTCTCGCTGCCCATCCTCGCGGGCAGCGGCGCGTTCCTGATGAGCTCGAGCGGACTGGCCTCGGGCAACCACCGCCTGGAGGCGGTCAGCCACGCCGTGTGCGAGCTGGTGGAGCGCGACGCCGTCACGCTCTGGCGCCTCGCGGGGAAGGCCCACCAGGACAGCCGGCGCGTCGACCTCTCCACCGTGGAGGATCCGGGCTGCCGCGAAGTGCTCGACCGGTACGAGCGCGTGGGCGCCACGGTCTTCGTCTGGGAGGTGACCTCGGACGTCGGCATCGCGGCCTTCGCATGCACGCTCGTGGACCGCGAGCCGGACCCCTACCGTCCCATTGGCCCGATGGGAGGCTTTGGCTGCCACCCGTCGCGGGGCATCGCGCTGCTGCGCGCGCTCACCGAGGCGGCGCAGAGCCGGCTGACCCTCATCACCGGTGCCCGTGACGACGTGCGCTTCGGGATGGGCAGCCTGGAGGAGGACCTGGAGGCCGCGCGCCGGTGTCTGGCGACGCAAGGGGCCGTCCCCGCGCGGCGCAGCTTCCTCCAGGCGCCCGACCACGCGAGCGACACCTTCGACGAGGACGTGAGCTGGGAGGTGGAACAGCTGCGCGCCAGGGGCCTCACCCAGGTCATCGCCGTGGACCTGACCCGGCACGAGCTGGGCATCCCGGTCGTCCGGGTGGTGATTCCGGGGCTGGAGCCCCTCAATGACATTCCCGGCTACGTGCCGGGGGCTCGCGCGCGAGCGTGTTTGCGGGAGGCCCATCCATGAAGCTCTTCGTCTTCACCGGCCCGACCCTCTCCGCCGACGAGGGCCGCACCCTGTTGGATGCCGTCTTCCTGCCTCCCGCGGCGCAGGGAGACGTCTACCTCGCGGCGCGCGAAAAGCCCGTGGCCATTGGCATCATCGATGGCTACTTCGAGCGGGTGCCTTCCGTCTCGCACAAGGAGGTCCTCTGGGCGCTGTCCCAGGGCATCCACGTCTTCGGCGCCTCCAGCATGGGAGCCCTGCGCGCCGCGGAGCTGGCGCCCTTTGGAATGGAGGGCGTGGGCACCGTCTACGACGCCTACCAGAGCGGCAGGCTGGAGGCGGACGACGAGGTGGCCGTCACGCATGGCGCCGCCGAGGACGGCTTCCGCGCCACGAGCGAAGCGATGGTCAACGTCAGGGCCACGCTGCACGCCGCCGAGCGCGCCGAGGTCATCTCGCCAGGAAGCCGCGCCATCCTGGAGCGGCGGGCGAAGTCCTTGTTCTATCCCGACCGGCGCTACCCCACCGTCCTCTCACTCGCGGAGGCCGAGGGTGTGGCCTCCGCGGAGGTGGAGGCCCTGCGCGCCTTCCTTCCCACGGGTCGGGTGAACCCGAAGCGCCAGGATGCGCTCGAACTGCTCCGGATCCTGCGGGAGCGGACCGCCCAGGGACTGGAGCCCAAGCAGGTGCGCTGGCATTTCGAGCGCACGGATGCGTGGGAGTACATCCGCGCGAACGCGGAGCGGCGCGCTCAGGGCCCAGGGACGAAAGGCCTGGCCGCCGTCCGCGGTTGAGCGGACAAGAGGTTTCAGTGAAGGCCGCGCTGACCGAGAAACACCCGCATGGGGTTTCTTCGCGTCGGCAGGCTCGGGGCTTTTGGAAGAGGCCCCAGCAGCGACATGGACTTCCCCTCCGCGGGCTTCAGCCACGAAGGGGAAGTCGAACATGTTGCCCGGAAGGTTGTGTGTCACGCGACCCAGCGTTCTCATGCCCGGGTGCGTGAGCCCCGACACCGCTCACGGGACCCTGGGCCGGGACTACGCCGCGCGCGGCAGGGGCAGGTGCGCGTTCTGGAGGAGGCCGCTCTGCGGCCGGGCCTTCGTGGGCACCGGGACGTTGGCGCTCGACGGCGTGGTCACCATCATGCCGAGGATGATCGGCTGCACGTTGTTCTGCTGGATGGTCACGCTCTTCGCGGAGTCATCCCAGTTGGTCGAGAGCGACGACGAAGAGCTGCTGCTCGTCGTGGAGTAGAACGGGCCGACGCCGAAGCCACTGCTCTGCTGGCTCGCCTGATACGCCATCTGGTAGTCCGAGGCGCTGAGGTAGAGCGTCACCTTGGGCAGCATCACCACCACCAGGCTGTTCGGGATGGAGAGGCTCTGGGGGTTGCGGTATGCGTACATCAGGCTCGAGTCGTACCAGGCCCCCGGCTGCAACTGCACGGTGGTGAGGCCCTGGAAGGTGATCTCGATCCGGAACTCGCTGGCGCTGGTGTCGATGTTGAGCGCCTGGCCGCCCTGGGTGCTCGAGCCGCTGGCGAAGAACGCGTCCCAGCTCGTCCTCTTGAAGTACTGGGACTGGTTCTCGTCATACTCCTGCGCGCCGGCCTTCAGCGTGAACGAGACCGCGGGCGGCTGCCCCCGCGCCGGCGCCACCGACATGGTGTCCGCCCAGGTGGAGAACTGCGCCAGCGAACCGGGCACGTAGCTGGGCACCACCATCGCGCCCGCATCCGTCGTGATCGCCATCTCCGCCGTGGTGTTGGGCGTGCGGGCTGTCAGGTCCCGCCGCACCTGGTCCACCACCGACTTGGCGCGGGCGATGGCCGCGTAGTCCTGGCCATAGGCCGCCGTCATGTCCGCATAGAGCTGCGCATTGGCCGCGTCCACCGCACCCTGGCTCGCCTGGAGCGTGCTCCCGGCACTGGTGGTGTTGACGTAGTCCTCGAAGCCCGTCCACTTCCCCGGGAACATCTGGGACTGCTGCTGATACGCCTGGTAAACGCTGGCCATGGTGGCAGTCTGCTGCGAGGTGGCCTTGGTGACGGCATCCTGGTCCTGCTTGATGACGGCCATCTGCGACGGAGAGGGATTGCCACCCTGCGGCTTGAGATTGTCGATGTAGGTGGCGTAGTCGCTGAAGAAGCTGTCACCTGAAGGCGAGTAGGTGCCGACCTGCTTCAGCATCTGGTCCCCCAGAGTGTAGACCTGCGCGAGCGCCTGACTGGTGGTGGGGGCCTGCCCGAGACTCGTCGCGCTCGTGGCCAGGTTGGCTGTCAGGGTGGTCCCGCACAGCACGAAGTTGGCGCCAGCCCCAGGAGGCATTCCCTGAGCATTGATGAGGCCCTGGACATACATCAACCACAGATTCTGATCAGTCAGCATGTGTTGCTCGCATGTCGAAGAACTCATGGAAGCCTCATGCTTCCCGTGTCGACGACGAGACAAGGCTTTGCAGAATGCATGCCTCCTCCACGTGGGAGGGGCCCCGTGAGCGTCAAGGGCGGTGTGGCGTGAGAGGGCGCCGCCGCTGGCCCCAGGTCTTCCGGCAGGAAGTTGCCAACGGGAGTTGCCGGGCAAGGTCTCTCGGCAAGAACTTGCCGCCCCGTTGGGGCGTCCTCCCGGGCATCGTCGATAGACAAGCCCCAGCCGCTTCATTCCTTCCGGCTGGGAGGGAACCCGGGCTCAGTGCAGGTAGACCACCAGGCTCACGGGGTTCTGGTACTGGGTGCTGTACGGTGTCGACGTGCCGGCCGTCACCGAGTAGCCAGGCATGGTGCTCGTGTTGCTGGAGACCGTCACCACCTGGTCCGTTCCCGTCTCCGGGGTCACGAGCCCCGCGACGAAGATGCACGAGCCGGACAGCCCGCTCGCCGTGAGGGTGAAGGTGACCGCCTGGTTCGCAGAGGTGCCCCGGCTGTCCCAGGAGCCCTCCTGGATGACGTATTGGGCGGAGCCGCCCAGCGGTGCCGCGGTCTGCTGTCCGGTGGTGCCCAGCACGGTGGTGTGGGTGAAATTGGAGACGGCCTCGACCGTGACTGCATTGGGCGTCTGGTTCACGACGGTCAGGATGAAGCAGTCCGCCTGCGTCTCGTTCTCCTCGTAGGTCGCGAACGGCCAGAGCGTGGCGTTGGTGAAGAAGATCTCCGGGATGTAGCCGGTGTTCCAGATGAGCTGCATCATCGGGTCGGGCGCGTAGCCGCTGCCGTCGGACTTGGCGAGCGCGTAGACGGTATACAGACCGTTGGGGAACGACTGCACCCAGTACGCCGAGGTGGGAGTGATTCCCCCGGTCACTGAGTTCATCGTGCTCTCATCGAGCCCCGTCCAGCAGTAGATCTCGTAGGCTGCCGGCAGCAGGATCTGGAAGGCGGACAGCATGTAGGCGTTCGTCGCGGCCGGAATCAAGTCCGGTCCGTGCTGTACCGGCCAGGCCAGGGACTGCGGCCCCGACGCAAGGATCTGCTGCTCCACCGCCTGAAGCATTCCCCAGTCTCCCAGGATGGTGGCCTCCTGCTGGACGAGGCTGCTCAGGATGCTCTCGAAGTTGCCGCTCAGCGTCCCCCAGAGTTGCACGATGGGAACCTGAAAGGGATTGGGGCTCACCGCGCCGTTGGCCACCGCCGTGCCATAGGCGCACGACAGCAGGTTGGCCACCACGGAGAAGACCACCCACCCTTCCGGGTCCATGACATTGAGCGCGGCGTAGGCGAGTCCCTCCAGGAACGCTCCGACCTTCCCGCTCACCGCGGTGCTGGGATCCTGGATCTCCGCCGCGGCGATGGCCTGGTTCAGCCGGTAGCCATCATCGAGGAACAGCTCCGTGTAGTAGCTCTGGAAGAGCTCGAAGAGGCGCCGGACGTCGGCCGCCGCCCGGAGCTCCGCCGCCAGCTGTGTGCGCACCGTCTCGAAGTCCGTGGTCGTGAAGTCGCCGCCACTGGCCTGGGGAAGCGCCTGGAGATCGGCGCGGCGCTGGCCGAGGTCCACCGCCAGGTTGGAGTAGAGGGACCGGAAGTCGAACGTCGCGGGGTTCTGGTTGTAGAGCGCCGCGAGCTGGGCCTGGATGAAGGAGAGCGCCGAGGCCAGGGCCGGGGTGCCGCCGGTGCCGGTGTAGTCCGGGAACCCGGTCGCGGGCTGCTGGACGATGGTGTTCAGCTGATAGCCTGGAACCGCGACCCACTGCTGCGTGGCGGAGCCTTCCACCTTCTGGTTCACCACCACCTGGTTCGTCATGACCCCGTTGGGGTTGATGTCGAGCACCACGCCGAGATTGCTCGTCAGGCAGCCGTCGCTGGTGAAGGTCCAGAGCTCGTTGGGTGCGCCTCCCCCCCACGGCCAGGTGACCACCGCGGTGCCATTGGCGGCCATGCCCCAGAAGACATTGAGCGCCTGACCGGTGAGCTTGCTCCGGATGGAGCCATCGCTCCCGATGAGCCAGAACTGATTGTCGGTGGCCACCTTGTTCTGCGGGTACACGTCCACGGCGGCGGTGGGGTACGGGACGCTGTGGTAGACCTCGAGAACCTGCTGGGTCCCCTGGTTCACGATGAGCTGGTACCAGGAGGGGCTGTCGTCGGCCATGGGGGACTCTTGTGGAAGAGGGAAGGGCCGGGGACGCCGGCGCCCTCAAGACTTCACACAAGCCGAATGCCCCGTCGACTTATCGATTCCATCCCGTGGGCAACGCGGGCTGCCACCCGGCGCTTCAGGCCGCGTCGTGGAAGATGATGCCCGCCGTGTGTCTTTGTCCTGAACGCACCCGGCTGACGCCATGTCGGAGGTTGACGCGGTAGGTGCCCCGCGTCCCCTGCACCGGGCGGTGGTGGACCGCGAAGACCACCGCGTCTCCCTGCCGCAGTGGAACCACTTCCGGCCGTGACTGCATCCGGGGCCGCTGCTCCGACAGCACGAACTCTCCGCCCGTGAAGTCCCGTCCTGGCTCGGACAGGAGGACGGCCACCTGGAGCGGGAAGACGTGCTCCCCGTACAGGTCCTGGTGCAGGCAGTTGTAATCATCCACGCCGTACCGCAACAGCAGGGGCGTGGGCCGCACCTGTCCCGCCTCGTGACAGCGCGCGAGGAAGTCCGCGTGCACGTCCGGATACCGCACGTCGATGCCCATGGCCGTGTTCCAGCGGTTCGCGAGCGGCGCGAGGTGGGGATACAGCGCGGTCCGCAGCTCTGACACCACCTCCGGCAGGGGATACTCGAAGTATTGGTATTCACCCCGGCCGAAGCCGTGACGTGCCATCACCACCCGGCTGCGAAACGCGTCCTCCACGTCATACAGCAGCGCCAATGCCTCACACTCCCCGGCGGTGAGCAGCCCGTCCACGACGGCGCAGCCCCGCGCATCCAGCTCCCGGGCCACTGCGTCCCACTCCACCGCGCGCACCCGCTCCGCAATCCCATCCACCGGACGGACCGCGAGCGCACCTCCTCCCCGAGCGCTCATCGGTTCGCCTCGCGCTCCAGCAGCACGCGCTTGCGCTCCACGCCCCAGCGATACCCGGAGAGGGCCCCGTCGTGGCGCACCACCCGGTGGCAGGGAATCGCCACCGCCAGCGCGTTCGCTCCGCACGCCTGCGCCACCGCGCGGACCGACTTCGGTGAACCAATCCGCTCCGCGATGTCCGTGTAGCTCGCCGTCTTCCCCGCTGGGATCTCCCGCAGCGCCTGCCACACCCGCTGCTGGAACGCCGTGCCCCGCACATCCAGGGGCAGATCCAATCCCACGCCCGGGGCCTCCACGAAGCCGACCACCCGGGCCACGAGCTTCTCGAACTCCGAGTCCCCGCCCACCAGCGTCGCCTGCGGGAAGCGATCCTGGAGGTCCTTCGCCAGCGCGTCGGGGTCTTCCCCCATCAGGATGGCGCACACGCCCCGGTCGCTCGCGGCCACGAGGATGGGGCCCAGGCTGCACTCGCCAATGGCGAAACGGATCTCGGTGTTCGTGCCGCCTGCTCGGAAGTTCGTCGGTGTCATGCCCAGGACCTGGCTGGAGGTTTCGTAGAAGCGACCGCTGGAGTTGAACCCGGCGTCGTAGATGGCTTCGGTGACGGAGCCGCGCCGGGTGAGTCCGTCGCGGATCCGCTCGGCCCGGTGCGCCGCCGCGTAGCCCTTGGGCGTCAGCCCGGTGACGGCCTTGAACACGCGGTGCAGGTGGTAGGGGCTCATCCCCGCCCGGTCCGCCAGCTCCTCCAGGCTCGGGGGCTGTTCGGCGCCCTGGATGAAGCGGCACAGCTCGGCCACCTGGTCCGCGTGCCGCACGGCGAGCGAGGGCTGGCCCGGCTTGCAGCGTTTGCACGCGCGGAAGCCCGCCTGTTCCGCCGCCGCCGTCGTGGCATGGAAGGCGACGTTCTCCGGCCGGGGCGTCCGGGCTCCGCAGGACGGCCGGCAGTACACGCCCGTCGTCCGGACGGAATAGAAGAAGCGTCCATCCGCTCCCGCATCCCGCGCGGCGACCGCCGCCCAGCGCGGGTCGCCCAGGGTCGCCGCCGCGAGGCCCTCCACCTTTGTCGCCATGTGCATTGCCTCCCGTTGCGTGCGGTCCTCATGACCACGCCAGGAAACTAACCCCAGCGCTCCGGGCCAGCACTCCGCGTCTTGCGCTCGAATTCGGAAGGGGGCCCCCGCGCCCCGGAGGACCCGGGGCGCGGGGGAAATCACGAGTCCTTCAACGGCAGGCGTCCACGAGCCGGCGCTCCGGCCGCTGCTCCCAGCCGCGCTCATGGAACGCGGCGCCCACCACCAGCGGCATCGTCACCGTGGCCTCGCCGTACACCATCTGCTCGTGCACGGTGGACACCTTGCCCCAGCTGCTGGCCTCGCGCAGCGTGGACCCTGACAGCGCGCCGTCGCGCTCGTCCGCCACGGTGAGCTGCACCGCGTACTTGTGCATGGACACCGGCTGGTCCACGAAGTCCGCCGCCACCACGATGTCCTGGGCGAAGTTCTTCGGCACGCCGCCGCCCACCATGAACAGCCCCGAGTCCTCCATCCGGAGCCGGCACTTCGTCAGCTCCAGGAAGTCCCTCGCGCTGTCGATGGACACCTGCGGCTTCCCGGCCCGGTGCCACTGGTGGTGCACCAGCCCGAAGCCCGCCGAGCAGTCGCTGAACGCCGGGCAGAAGATGGGCACGCCCGCCTCGTGCGCCGCCAGCACCACGCTGTCGCGCGTCTTGCCGTGCACCGCTAGGTGCCTGCCCATCTCCCCGATGAACTCGCGCGAGGAGTACGGGCGCGGCTCCAGGCCGGCGGCGATGCTCGCGATGGTGGCGTCGCACTCGCGCAGCTGGTCCTCGTCGATGTACGTGTCGTAGATGCGGTCGATGTGCAGCTCGCGCAGCGCGTTGTCGTCCGCGTCCGCGCGGCCCTTGTAGTGGTGGAAGCCCAGGGCCTCGAAGAAGTCCTGGTCCACGATGGGCGCGCCCGTGGAGACGATGGCGTCCACCATCCGGTGACGCACCATGTCCACCACCACCTGCTTCAGCCCCGCGGAGAACAGGCTGCCGGCGAGGCAGAGGATGACGCCGCACCCGGAGTCACGGAGCATGGCGTCATAGAGGGTCGCGGCGCGGTGCAGGTTGCGCGCCTGGAAGGCCATGTGGCCCATGGCCTGGACGAGGGGGCGCATGTCGAACGCCTTGATGTCGATGTGCTGGATGGTGTCGCGGAGCAGCTCGGTCCTGCTGGGAGTCGTTGTCACGGCGGGTGTACCCCGACGGCCTTGGATGGAGGTCGGGAGGCCCTGGGCCGACAACAAGCACCACCCGAGACGTCCTACGGTCCGGCCCGCGAACGGGGGGGACCGCCATCGGAGACGTCAGGTGGCGTGCGACCCCTGTCCTCTACCACGCCAGCCAGGCAGATGGTGAACAAGACACGCCTGCACGCTCGCCAACGGCGTGACAGGATGCCGCACCCCACTTCCCAGGTTCTCTGGATGAGCAAGCCATGCCCCACCTCCGACTGATGTGGAAACGCTCCCGTCTGCTCTGGCCCTCGCTGCTGGCCTGTGTCGCCGCCCCCGTCTGGGCGGCACCCGCGCCCGTCGCCGTGCCCAACCCAGGCTTTGAAGCCTCCGCCAGCGCGGGCCTTCCCCAGGGCTGGACCGCGTCCGGCCAGGGCAAGGTGTCCACCACCGCCGACGCGAAGTCGGAAGGCAGCCGCGGGCTCGTCATCGAAAGCCCCCAGGGCGGCGCGGAGACGACCGTGCAGTCCGAGCCCGTGAAGCTCCAGGTGGGCCGCCTCTACCGGCTGAGCGCCTGGGTTCGCACGAAGGGCGTGCAGGCGGATGCGCAGGCGCGCTACCCCACGGCGCTGGGCGCATGTCTGTCCATGCAGAGCTTCCCCTTCACCAACTGCTCTCCACCGCAGGGCGCGGACGCGAGCGGCCGGGTGCAGGTGATGTTCTTCGCCACGCAGTCCAGCGACCGCGTGCAGGCGCACCTGGGCCACAACGGCAAGGCGACCGGCACCGCGTGGTTCGATGACGTGAAGCTGGAGGAGGTGGACGACATCACCGCCTACGTCCCCATGGAGAGCGTGCGCTGGGCCGGCAAGGGCTTCCGGTATGACGACGGCGGCTGGGTGTACGTGCACATCGAGGGCGAGCCCTACGAGCGCGGTCGGCAATTCGGCGAGCTCGTGTCGCAGGAGATCGTCCGCTACATCGACAAGCTGGGCGTGCAGAAGGACAAGGCGGACTCCGCCAAGGGCTGGGCGCAGGTGCGCCTGCTCGCGGACTCGCTCTTCCTGCGCCGCTTCGACCCCGAGTACCTGGAGGAGATGAAGGGCATCGCCGACGGCGCCAACGTGGCCGGCGCGAAGTTCAAGGGCCCGGACGCGAAGGAGCGCGACCTGGACCTGTTGGACATCGTCGCGCTCAACTCCGCCGTGGACCTGGGCCAGTTGGAGGACGCCAACCGCGTCACGGCGTCACCGCTGTCCGGCCGCACCTTCCTCAAGGGCGAGGACGAGAACGGCCGGGCAGGGGAGGGTGACCACTGCTCGTCGTTCGTGGCCACGAAGTCCGCGACGAAGGACGGCCGCGTCGTCATGGGGCAGATCTTCATGTGGAACGGCTACACCGGCGTCCACTGGGACGTGGTGCTGGACGTGCAGCCCACGAAGGGCCACCGCTTCGTGATGCAGACCTTCCCGGGCGGCATCCACAGCGGCGCGGACTGGTTCCTCAACGACTCCGGCATCGTCATTGGCGAGACGACCGTGGGCCAGACGCCCTTCAACATCGACGGCACCCCGCAGAGCAACCGCATCCGCAAGGCCGCGCAGTACGCGTCGTCCATCGATGACGTGGAGCGCATCCTCAAGGACCGCAACAACGGCCTCTACACCAACGACTGGACGCTGGCGGACACCAAGACGGACGAGGGCGCGTGCCTGCTGCTCGGCACCGCGAAGACGCGCCTGTGGCGCACCGGCAGCAAGGGCAAGACGGCCGACACGCCCGGAAACCTCAAGGACTTCATCTGGGCCAACAACAACAACCGCGACCCGGAGGTCCGCAAGGAGTCCGTGCCCAATGCCAGCAACGCGCCGGTGGACCTGGCCTTCAACACCTGGAACCGCGACATCGCCTTCCAGGAGGCCTACGCGAAGCACGGCAAGGGCGGCTTCGACGTGGACAGCGCCACGCGGATGATGGCGTCCAGCCCCATCAACCGCCCCCACGCGTGTGACGGCAAGGTCACCACGTCGGAGATGGCGGAGAAGCTGATGTTCCTGGCCCACTACGGCAAGACGACGCTGCGCGAGAAGATGGTGGGCAGCCGCTGGATCCCGGACCTGCCCGGCGCCACGCCGCACCTGTCCCTGGGCTACACGGCCTTCAGCCCCATCTACGTGGCGGACAAGCTCAAGGCCGCGAAGGCGCAGCAGAAGCCCGAGCCCAAGGCGGAGAAGCCCAAGAAGGACTTCGCCCGCGTGAAGGACGCGCTCAGCTTCGATGAGAAGAAGCTGTGGGCCAACACCGTGTTCCCGGCCACGGACGCGGACAACTGGTTCGGCAGCGGCTCGGCCGCGTACTGGACCCTGCTCAAGGACCTGCCGGAAGGGGAGGACCTGTCCAAGGCCTTCGACGCCCAGCGCGACGCGCTCGCGGAGCTCAACGCCCGCTACCTCTACATCACCGCCCGCGAGGGCGACGTGGTGCCCACGGCCGCGCGCACGGACTACGGCCGCTATGGCCCATACGCCGTCCCGCGCATCAAGGGGACCTACCTGCTGCACCAGCTGCGGCTGACGCTGGGCAACGCGAAGTTCGCGCAGGTGATGTCCGCGGTGCACGGCCGCTTCGCGAACAAGAAGCTGTCCACCCAGGACTTCATCAAGACCGCGTCGGAGGCGGCGGGCCGGGATGTGGGGCCGCTCGTGAAACAGTGGGTGGAGCGCGGGGGCCTGCCGGCGCCGCGCCTCACCTCGCGCGCGCAGAAGGCGAAGGAGGGTTACGAGGTGACGCTGAAGGTGGACCAGGCCGGCAAGCCCTGGCAGTTCGCCGCGCTGGTGGAGGTGCAGACGGAGAAGGGCGCCACGCTGGAGCGCGTGGAGGTGAAGGGCGCAAGCGACACCTTCACCGTGAAGGTCGCGGACAAGCCCGTGCGCGTGGTGTTCAACGTGGGCAATGACATCCCCGTGGCCCGCGAGCGCTACCAGACCCTGGCCAACACGCTGGACGACTGGGAGAAGCTCCTCTTCGTGTACGGCTCCGCGCACCAGGTGGAGTCCATGCGCACGCTGGCGCTGAACTACCGCGAGCAGCTCGCGGACGCGTCGCCGGAGAAGCTGGCGCCCCTGAAGCCGGACGCGGAGGTGACGGACGCGGAGCTGGCGGACCGCGACCTCGTCGTCTTCGGTGGAGCGGAGGACAACGGGCTGCTCGCAAGGCTCCAGGCGGAGAAGAAGCTGCCGGTGGAGCTGGGCCGGCGCTACTTCCGCTGGCAGGGCAAGACGTACGGCCGCGCGGATGACGGCCTCGCGCTGGCGCTGCCCAACCCCTGGAACCCGAAGCGCACGCTGTACCTCTTCGTCGCCAACAGCGGCCTGGAGCTGTGGCACATGACGCGCACGTTCCAGCGCGGCCTGCAGAGCTGGGCCCTGTTCCGCTCGGGCGAGGTGAGCACCAAGGGCTTCCACACCCCGGACAGCCTCACCCAGGAGCTGTCCGTGGACCTGCCCGCGCCCAAGCTGGGCATGCTCACGCCGTAGCAGGTTGCTGAAGAACCCCGGTGCGGAGTCGCTCTCCCGCACCGGGTGGCCAGCGCCCCCGTCACGGCCGCCGCGCCCCGAGGATGTTGTGACCCGTCTGACACAATCCCAGTCAGGGGCGGTGTCACTGACGTGTGATACAGAATATTCCTCACCTGGAGACTCCCATGCGTCTACGCGCCCTTGCCTTGACCTGTTTCGCCGCACTCGCGGCCTGTGACAACACCCCCATCGAATCCGAGTCCACGGAGGAGCTGGGCGTCAGCACCGCCGCGGAGACGGCGACTCGCCTCTACGCCACGGTGGGCGACAACGAACTGAGCTTCGAGACGCTCGGCACCTTCGAGCAGCGTGACGGCGTCCGCGCCCTCGTCATCCGCGCCACCGCGAACCGCTACCTCGCGGACGTCTACAGCTTCGTCCCCGATGACCTCTTCGGCGACGCGAACATCATCAGCGAGCGCCGGTTCGAGATCGTCCTGCACGACGGCTACGAGCTCAACACGATGCTCTCGGGCCTTCCGCTCTTCGTCAAAGTCATTACGAACACGGGGACGCCGCGCTCGTACACCGCGCGCATCGTGGTGGCCCCGCGTTTCTTCGACTTCCGCGGCTCCTCGGGCATCTGGATCGACGAGGCAGTGACCCCCCGCTACGTCGTCCAGCCGAACAACAACCTCCTGTACCGGGGCCACGCCTCGGTGTCCGGGTACATCGACTGGCTCACCGTCACGGCGCCCGACGGCATCCCGTCCGTCTACGGCCGGCCCAACTACCGCCTCGACTGGTCGTACCCGACGCTCCAGCAGGCCATGGACCCGCACACGGTCCCGCTCAACTTCAGCGCGGGGGGCGATAACGGCGCGACGATGCAGAAGACCGCCCGGCTCGTGGCGCGCGTGACGGAGCTCGCGCTCACCGACGGCGACGCCTACGAGGTCTGGCCCAGCCTGCCCTGCGACCCCGTCGTCTCCAACTGCTACCACTCGCAGCCCGCGGGCACGACGGACTTCAGCCAGTGCGGCACCTACCGTCAGGTCCTGCGCTGCACGTACTGAGCGGCCCGCGACAGGTGTCACCCGGCGGTTGTCGCGAACGGGCCTGTTCCCCCGTGGGGTGTCCTGGGGGAGCAGGCCTGTCGTGTCAGTGCTTCAACGCAGCCCAGCTCTTCAAGCACGACCTCCAACTGCGGGTCACAAAGGGGATGACACGATGAGCACAGGAAGCTTCATCTGGTACGAGCTGATGACGAACGACCCAGACGCCGCCGCCAGATTCTATGGCGCCGTCGTGGGATGGAAGGTCCCCGATCAGCCCGCCCCCATGCCGAACGGACAGGACTACCGCATGATCATGCGCGGCGATGGCGGCTCCGCTGGCGGCGTGCTGCGCCTTTCGCAGGACATGCTGCGGCATGGCGCACAGCCTTGCTGGCTCGGCTATCTGCACGTGGCCGATGTCGATGCGTCCATCCAGGCCATGGTGGCCGATGGCGCCAAGGTGCTGATGCCGCGCATGGAGCTACCCGTCGGCAAGATCGCGATGGTCGCCGACCCGATGGGCACGCCCTTCTACGTGATGGCGCCGATTCCCCCACCCGGCAAGCCCGAGGCGAAGAGCGACGTATTCGACGTGAAGGAGTCGCAGCGCATCCGCTGGAACGAACTGGCCAGCCCCGATCTCGCGCGCGCCAAGACGTTCTACGCGAAGCATTTCCATTTCCAGTTCAACGACGTGATGCCCATGGGCCCGATGGGCGACTACTGCTTCATCGACCACGACGGCGTTCGGCTCGGCGCCATCATGCAGAAGCCCGCCGCAACCCCCGGCCCCACCGGCACCTGGCTGTTCTACTTCGGCGTCCCCTCGGTCGCCGAGGCGCAGCGCGCCATCGCTGCCAACGGCGGCACAGTGCTGCAAGGTCCGCACGAGGTGCCCGGCGGCGACTGGATTGTCGTCGCGACGGACCCCGCGGGCGCCGCGTTTGGTGTCGTAGGACGCAAGGGCCCATGAAACAAAGAGCGCCCTCCTGGCTCCGACGAAGTTGCGCGGCGCCAGGGGCCATCTGACAGGGATTCTGGCTTCAGTGCCCCCAGGTCCCCGAGTTCCAGAGCGCGGTGACGACGTCCTCGTCATGGATGATGAGGTTGCCGTCGTTCTGGAGGATCCTGGTGCCGGACGGCGTCTTCGTGCCACGGGAGGGCGGTGTGCGCTTCGAGGCGGTGCCGCCGCCTCGGGCAAACCTCACGAGGTTCCACGGCGTCTTCGCTCCAGCCCTCACCCTCCACAGGGCCTCTCTCCCGCCGATACGCGCCCTCCGCGATGGGGGCGTACGCGCCGGCGAGGCCCGACACCCGCACCGGCGCCAGCACGGGCCCCGGGTACACGGCGATGGCGTGGTTCGAGCCCGTCAGGGGCGGGTTGTCCGCGAGGGCAGCCCGGCTGGAGATCAGCACGGCCACGGCCGCGAAGAGCACGAGGGAAGGGGAGCGGTGGACGATTCGGAACCATGACGACCTGGGCGGCCTGCAATGGAGCGCGGCCCAGGCCGCGGTGAGGCCACCGGCGCTCAATCCGGATGAAGCCTCCGCGCGAAGAAGGCCAGGATCTCGTCGCGCGCCGTGCTCGTCGGCTCTCCGGCCGCGTCGATGAGGTGGGCCGTCACGACGCTGTGCGCTCCGCCAACGACCCGTTCGAAGAACGGTGGGGGCCTGGGGTTCGCGGCCGAAGCTGGCAGTACCTTCGGCAGGAAGCGCGGCCCCAGCGCTTCGGCATAGGCCGCGAAGCGCTGGGCCGTGCAGTAGCGATCGCCTTCGAAGCGGTACGCGAGCACCGTCAGGTCCTCGCGCTCGAGCCGCTCCTTCACAGCCGCGGCTTCACCGGGGGCGATTTGAATCGCGCCCGGGGTTTCGAGCGGCAGCGAGGGCTGGCAGAGGACGGGCGCCAGCACCGCGGGCTCGAGCATCATGCTGAGCGCGAAGTTGCCGGTGAAGCACATCCCGATGGCGCCGACGCCGGGGCCTCCGCATTCCTCGTGCGCGAGGCGTGCGAGCGCGCGCAGCCACTGCGTCACGGGGCTCGATTCGTTCGCCGCGAACGCGCGGAACTCCGCGCTCACGCACGCTCGCTTCATCACGGCCAGCCCTGCTTCCGCCTGCGGATAGGCACCATCCCTCCCGAACAACGACGGCATGTAGACCGTGAAGCCCGCGTCTCGCACCCACCGGGCGAAGCGCGCGACGTGGGGGCTGATGCCCGGCATCTCGGCCATGACGATGACCGCAGGACCGCGACCGGCGACGTAGACCGGGCGCATGACCGAATCGAGGGTGATGGACCGTCGCTCGAAATCGTCGAGCGGGTCGTCAACGGTGGACTCAGGGGCGGAAGCTCGCATGCCTGGACGATGCGGAAAACCCACCGTCCAGGCCAGTGGCGAGATTGACAAGCTTCGGTCTAGTCTTGCCATCGTGATCACCCATGTCGTTCTGGATGGAGTGGCCGAAGGCCCGCTGGGCGTCGGACTCGACGTGGTCGCTACGGCCACGCGACTCGTGGAGGCAGGCCTCTGCCCTGGGCCCGGGCGAGCGGAGCCGCTGCGTCAGCGCGTGGTGTCGCTCGACGGCCGTCCCGTCCGCTCGGGCACGGGCCGCTCCGTCTCCGTGGACGGCACGCTCAGCCTCCGGAGCGTGAAGGCGGGAGACGTGCTGCTGGTGCCCGGACTCTCCGCGGCCAGCGAGCGCGCCATCGAGTCCCTGCTCTCCCGCGCCGACACCTCGCGCGGCATCGAGCTCCTTGCGCGCGCGGCGGCGAAAGGGGCGATGGTCGCGGCATCTTGCTCGGCGACCTTCGTCCTCGCCGCGGCGGGGCTCCTCGCGGGACGGAGCGCGACCACGACCTGGTGGCTCGTGTCAGCGTTCGCGCGTCGCTTCCCTGAAGTCACCGTCCGCGCGGACCGGATGGTCGTCGAGAGCGAAGGCGTCCTCACCGCGGGCTCGGCCTTCGCGCACGCGGACTTGATGTTGGCCATCGTCGCTCGCGTCGCGAGCCCGTCGCTCGCGCACCTGGTGGCTCGCTACCTCGTGCTCGACGAGCGCGTTTCACAGTCAAGGTACATGGTGATGGAGCATCTGCGCGTCGCGGATCCGGCGCTGCGCGCGGTCGAACGATTCGTCGCGGCGAACCTCGGCCGGCAGCTGACGTTGGACGAGCTTGCCCGCGCCGCCGCCACCTCCACGCGGACGCTCGCACGGCGGGTCCAGGCCGGCCTGGGCATGACGCCGCTCGAGTTCGTGCAGCGAGTCCGCGTGGCTCACGCCTCCCACCTCCTGGAGACGACCCGGGAGTCGGTCGAGGAGGTCTCCGCACGGGTGGGCTACGCCGATGCGGCCGCGTTTCGCCGCGTGTACAAGCGGTACGCCGGCGAGACGCCACGAGGACGGGGAGCGGGGGCCACCCGGAAGCGGTGAGCTGCGTGAGGTGTGGAGGGAGGCGGCGGGTGCTGCTGCCGGCTGTCAGGAGTACGCGGAGGGGGAGGGCGCGCATGGACGCGATGCCAGGCAACTTCACGCGGACGTCGACAGGCGAGAGGCCTGCGCTGCCTCAGGCTGGCGAGTCCCGGTACGCGGCCGCTCCGGCGATGACGTGGAGGGTGCGTGGGCGCGAAGCACCGGAATTCTACCCGGATGATATTGACTGGCTAATTTTACCCGGGTATTAGTCCGCGCGCCGTACCCCACCGGAGTCCGTCATGTCCGTCTCCACGAAGCGCCCGCCCGGGCTGCTGTTCATCTTCCTCACCCTGCTCATCGACCTGCTGGGCCTGGGCCTCATCATCCCCGTCATGCCGGAGATGGTGGGGCGGCTCGTGCACGGCATGGGGGGGACGGCGCAGGCGTACGGCGTGCTCATCAGCCTCTACGCGACGATGCAGTTCCTGTTCGCCCCGCTGCTCGGCGGCCTCAGCGACGCGTACGGCCGCAGGCCCGTGCTGCTGCTGTCCGCGCTGGGCACGGCGGCAAGCATGGTGGCCGTGCTCTACGCCCCGTCGCTCGGCTGGCTCTACGCGGCGCGTGCGCTCTCGGGGGCCACCAGCGCCAACATCACCGCAGCCAACGCGTACATCGCGGACATCAGCACCCCGCAGACGCGCGCGCGCAACTTCGGGGTGGTGGGGGCGGCCTTCGGGCTCGGCTTCGTGGCGGGCCCGGCCCTGGGAGGCCTGCTCGGCAGCGTGGACCTGCGCCTGCCCTTCATCGCCGCCGCGGCGCTCGCGCTCCTCAGCTTCGTCTACGGCCTGTGGGTGCTGCCCGAGTCCCACCCTGGCTCTTATACACATCTCCGAGCCCACGAGACGCGTAGTAAA
>NZ_RAWB01001069.1 GCF_003612055.1 Corallococcus llansteffanensis | reverse complement strand
CCCCCTGTCCGCGCTGGACGCGCCCCGGCTGCGCGCCAGCCGCGTGCGCCAGGTGCCCCAGCATCCAGTGGGCCTGCTGGACGGCTGCGCGATGCCCGCCGTGGAGGCCGTGGCCGCGCTGCTTGGCCAGGCCATCAACGTGGGCGCTCCCGCCTACAACCGGGGCGACGTGGAGGGCTGCTACCGGCTCTACGCCCACACCGCCGAACAGCTCATCGACGAGCGCGACGACTGCCCCGGCGTCCAGCGCGCGCTGCGCGACGGCCTCTTGCGGTGCGAGGGCCTGCTGGACGCGGAGGACCGCGCCTGGGCCCTGCGCGACACGTTCGACGGGCTGATGGACGTCATCGGCCGCTGGCGGCAGTCGCGCCCCTCGAGCCTCGCCTCCTCCCAGAAGCGCTCCCCGCCGAAGACGTACCTCAACTAGCGGGGCGCGGGGCGCCCGTCAGACCTCGTCCCAGCGGATCCGCAGCGCATAGGCGTGGGAGGCGCACTCCAGCACGTCCACGCGCGGCAGCACCCGCGTGCGGCGCAGCACCTGCTCCACCACGCCCGCCACGAAGTCCGGCAGCGGATCCGCGTCCACCACGGTCGCCCGCCACTCGCGCGCGCGCACCGCCTCCAGCCTCAGCTTCATGTCCTCGCGGCCCGCGCGCAGGTACGTGGGCAGGCGCGACAGGCACCGCTCCACGCCCAGCAGCGGCGCGGCCGAGGCGAAGATGCGGCCCACCAGCGTCTGCGCGAAACCCTCCACGTAGTGCCGCCCCAGCACCCGGTTGGCCTCCTCGCCCGCCAGGCCCGGACACGCGTGCCGCCGCGCCACCGCCAGCGCCGCGCGCCACACCTCCAGCGGGAGGTACTCCGGCGCCGTCTCCGGGTCGTACCCCACGTCCCGCAGCGCCTGGGCGAAACCACCCGACGGCCGCAGCGCGTGCTGGAACAGCCCCTCGAAGTTGCGACGCGGCACCAACACCGGCGCCAGCGGGAGCCGCGGCTCCCCCGTCGTTCCTGCTTCAGTCCATGACTCCATGCGCCAACCCCCCCAGGGTCCAGCCC
>NZ_RAWB01001068.1 GCF_003612055.1 Corallococcus llansteffanensis | reverse complement strand
TCTCCGGGCTGCTGACGCTCGCGCGCGATGGCTTCGGGCGGCTGCCCTACGCGTGGGCGTTCCCGGGGACGCTCGGCGGGGTGTCGCTGGAGCGGCTGGGGTTCGCGCTGGAGACGGGGTTGATGCCGGTGGGCGGGGGCGCGCTGCTGGGCGTGCGCATCACCGCGTCGATGATGCTGGGCGCGCTCGTCGTGCACGGCGTCGTCGCCCCCCGGCTGATGGCGGCGGGTGTGGTGCCCGTGGACGGTGACTTCCTGGCGTGGGCGCTGTGGCCAGGCGCGGCGGCGCTCACCACCGCGTCGCTGTTGCAGTTCGCGCTCCAGGCCCGCGTGTTCGGCCGGGCGCTCCAGGGGCTGCGCGCGCGGGCCCGGGTGGAGCGCCATCCGGTGGAGGCGCTCCAGGTGCCCGGGCGGTGGCTGGCGGCGGGCCTGCTGGTGCTGACGCCCGCGACGGTGGCGCTGGCGCACTCGGGCTTCGGCGTGCCGGTGCCCCACGCCCTCTTCGCGGTGGCGCTGTCGTTCGTGCTGTGCCTCATCTCCTGCCGCGTCACCGGGGAGACGGACATGAGCCCCGTGGGGGCGCTGGGGCAGGTGACGCAGCTGACGTTCGGCGTGCTCCGGCCCGGCGACGTGGAGGCGAACCTCGCCACCGCGGGCATCACCGTCAACGCCGCGTCGTCCGCCGCGGACCTGCTCACGGACTTGAAGGCGGGGCACCTGTTGGGCGCGCACCCGCGTCGCGTGTTCCTGGCGCAGCTTTTGGGCTGCGTCGTGGGCTCGCTGGTGGTGGTGCCGCTCTTCTACCTGCTGGTGCCGGACGCGTCCGCGCTGGGCACCGAGCGCTTCCCGGCCCCGGCCGCCATCGTCACCGCGGGCGTGGCCCGGGTGCTGGCCTCCGGCCTGGGCGCGGTGTCGTCGGACCTGCGCATGGCCATGGCCTGGGCCGCGCTGGGTGCGGTCGTCCTCACGCTGGCCGAGCAGGCGCTGCCCGAGCGCTTCCGTCGCTGGACGCCGTCCGCCGTGGGCGTAGGGCTGGCGTGCCTGCTACCCGCGTCCACCTGCCTTGGATTCTTCCTGGGA
>NZ_RAWB01001067.1 GCF_003612055.1 Corallococcus llansteffanensis | reverse complement strand
CCTGCGAGAGCACGAGCGGCCGGTCCACCACCGCGAACAGCCCCGGCGAGCCTCCGGCCACGGGGGGAATCAGCGCCAGCTCCGCGTCCGGGGGCACCGGCGCGTCCAGGCCCACGAACTGCTGCTGCACCGCCACGCGCAGGTGCGGCAGGAGCGGCGTCAGCGCCGGGTGACGCGCGGCGAGCAGCGCCAGCACGTCCGACACGCGAGCGCCCCCGGGCACGTCCAGGGACTCCCGCGACACACCCGCGCGCTCACGGGCCGCGGCGAAGTACAGCACGGTGACGGCCATGGCCTGGGTGCCCTCCCCTTCTGACGGCTAGCGCTCGCGCAACACGACGCGGCCCTGGAGGCGGCCCCCGCCGTCGGCCGGAGCGAAGTCGAGGAACCCGTACTCCAGCGGGGTCAGCCGCTCCAGCAGCGCCCCGACGAAGACCTGGCTCGCGAGCAACTGGCCCTGCGGCACGCCCGGCACCGAGCGCGCGCTCGCGAGGTCCGAGCGCAGCCGGCCCAGGTCCACCATCAGCGACAGGTGCCCCGGCCCGAACGCCTCCGCGCCGAAGCGCGTGCGCAGCGTCGCGCCCACGTCGCCCGTCTCCCGGCCGGACAGCACCTCGCCCGCCTCCAGCGTCGCGCGCTCCGGGGTGAGCGTGAGCGACACCGGCTGCTCCAAGAGCCGCGTGCGGAAGCGCGTGGTGCTCCCCTGCGCCTCCTTCTGGAAGACGAGCGCGTTGTCCTGGAGCTGCTTCTGGACGAGCTGGAGCACCGGCGCCACCGACGTGAGGCCCGCCTCCATCACCACCGTGCCCTTGGGGGCCGGGCGCTGGTCGCGGATGAAGCTCTGGAAGAAGGCCGCCGCGTCGAAGTACACGAGCATCGCCACGTCGCCGCGCAGCGCCTTCAGCAGGGCCTCCGCGTCCAGCCCCTGCGTGCGCCAGCGCTCCAGCGTCTTCTGGCGCCGGGGCGAACCCGGCGAGCCGAACACCAGCCGCGCCAGCTCCTCCGGTGGCACGGAGAGCTGCGCCGCCGCCACCGGCCCCGCCGCCGCGCGCCCCAGCAGCGCGGAGCCCGGGCCCCGCGTCGCGCCCAGC
>NZ_RAWB01001066.1 GCF_003612055.1 Corallococcus llansteffanensis | reverse complement strand
CATCAACACAGGGCGCGGCCCGTCCTCCTCCCGTCCCAGCATCGCCACCGACGCCCCCACCCGGGGCACCAGGAGCCTCGCGCCCCCCGACAGCCGGGAGAAGGTATTGCCTTCGAACGCGAAGCCCAGCACCTCCGCCTGCGGGCCCGTCGCGTCCGCGCCTCCCGCCACCACCAGCGTGCGGCCATCACCCAGCACCGTCACCGCCGCGTCCACGCGCGGTACCTCCGTGGGCACGTCGACGAAGCGCCCGGAGGCCGCATCGAAGCCCTCCGCCGTGAACACGCCGCTTCCGTCCGCCGAACGTCCGCCCACCAGCAACACGTGTCCTTGGGCGTCCACCGCCGCCACGTGCTGGTAGCGCGCCACCTTCGGTTCCACTGCGCTCGCCGTGCCCGCCGTCACGTCCACCACGCGCGCCGTGCGCTGCACCGACGCAGGCTCCAACGCTTCCGCGCCTCCCGCCAGCAGCACCTTCCCGTCCGGCAGCAGCGATGCCGTGTGGAAGGCCCTCGGCCCCACGTCCGGCCCCGGGCTGAACGTGCCCGTCTGGGGATCGAACACCTCCGTCGTCCCCGACGCCTGCCGCGCTCCCTTCGCGTCGGGCCTGTAGCCCCCGGCGAACAGCACCCGTCCGTCCGGAAGCAGCGTGGCCGTGTGTCCGGCCCGCGTCTCACGCATCGCCGCGCAGGTGTCGGGACTCGACGCCAGGTTCACCGGCGCGAACTCCCCCAGTCGCCGCAGGAACACGCGCACCGACGCGTCCTGTCCCTCCGCGACGTCCACGGGCGCCGAGCGTCCCAGGGACAACAACGGGCCGCCTTGATCCGGCGCGCCCGCGTAGGCCCGCACCTCCAGCACCCGCGCACTCCCCACCGGCAGGGCCGGCACGTCCCCCGCCGTCCACCGCACCGTCGACACGCGCTCATGGGCCGACTCCACCCCGGGGCCGCTCACGCGGAAGCGCAGGTGCGTCACCCCGTCCAGGGGCGGCGTGCCGGCGCAGGCGGCGGTGACGAGGTCCAGCGAGGGGGCGACCTCCTTCTGCCCGCAGGCACAGGCGAGGGCCACGAGGGCGGCCAGGAGGGGGG
>NZ_RAWB01001065.1 GCF_003612055.1 Corallococcus llansteffanensis | reverse complement strand
GGGCCGGACCGTCCCGCGGCGCAGGAGCCGGACCGTCCGGCGGCGCAGGGGCCGGACCGTCCGGTGTTGGACGCACCCCGCGCACCTGCGACTCCGGGCACCCTGCCCCCGAACCTGCTGCCGCCTCCGGGTGCCAGCGGTGGGGTGATCATCACGACGCCGGAGTCGTCCTGGGGAGGCGGCCGCACGCTCAGGCCTGGAGACCCGAGCCTGTCCCCCGAAGCCCTCGCGGCCGAGGAACATGCGCGCGTGTCGGAGCGGGTGCAGGGCTTCGTCGATGACCGCCGGGCGCGCGACCGCGTGGACACCGGCCGCATCCATCCGTACTTCAGCAAGCTGCGCGCGAAGCTGGAGCAGCAGATGGACGCACCGCCGCTCTTCGACATGCCCAGCCTGCCCAAGCAGATGCTGTACTCGTGGGCGGACAAGGCCCGGCGGTTTGCCGCCACGGGCTCTCCCGGAGGCAACCTCTCCCTGGTCCCCACGCCGGGGGAGAAGCTCGCGGAGCGGGGCCGCGACAATCCCGCGTACAACCGACTGCGCGTCCGCGCCCAGGCCGGCGAGGAGCTCCAGGACTTCGCCCAAGGCGTCAGCACGATGAAGCTCGTCGTCACGCTGGAGCTGCTGCAGGGGCCGGACGGCACGTTGCGCGAGGTGAAGCTCATGACCCGCAGCGGCAACCCCGCCTACGACGACTACGTGCTCCAGTCCGTGCCCCCCGCGCTGGCGAAGTTCCCCCCGCCGCCGCCCGACGCCCTGGGCGTGCACACCGACGGCATCCGCAGCCTGTGGTCCGTGGAGGGCCGCGTCGTCTACGTGCGGAAGATCAGCGAGATGAAGGGCACGGACACCGCGTACCTCGCCGCCGCCGCCGCGGTGGGCGTCCTCGCGGGCGGCTTCGAGGAGACCACCGGCGACGTCTACGTCATCGACGTGCGCAACCCGCACTTCGAATGCCGCTCGCGCCTGCTGCGCGTCTATTGATCAGGGCGTGAGCGCCGTCGGCCACCGCACGCCGCCTCCGAAGGGCAGCAGCGCCTCCGCCACGTCGAGCAGCGCCCCGTCCGCCCACCGCCGCCCCACGAGCTGCAC
>NZ_RAWB01001064.1 GCF_003612055.1 Corallococcus llansteffanensis | reverse complement strand
GGGTGCATGGGGGCTCATCCGTCCTGCCGTCATCGACGCGTCTCGCGCCATCACCGTAGCAGGAACCCCCGCGTCCTCGGGGTGTCGGTGTTCTTCCACCGGGGGCTGTGCCATGGAGTCCGCGCATGCCTCGCCGCCAGACCACGGAAGCCGACTACCAGCGACGATTGCTCCAGGCGCAGCAACTGTTGCAGGAACACCTGGACGCGCCCATCGAGCCCGCCACCCTGGCACGGGCGGCGTCCTTCTCGTTGCACCACTTCCATCGCATCTTCCGCGCGCAGATGGGCGAGACGGTCATGGAGCACGTGCGCCGCCTGCGCTTGGAGCGGGCCGCGCGCAGGCTTCGTGCCGGGGGGGACGTGCGCCTGCTCGACCTCGCGCTCGAGGCCGGCTACGAGTCCCATGAGGCCTTCACGCGCGCGTTCATCTCGCGCTTCGGCGTGCCTCCGTCCGGGTTCCGCGAGCAGCCCTCGTCGCGAGTGCTCGCGTGGCGTCAGGCCCACGCTGACGCGACCGGGGTGGACGTCCAGGTGCGCAGCCATCCCGCGATCCGCGTGGCCTTCATGCGCCACCGGGGCAGCTACGCGGACGTCGGGGGGCTGTGGCAGCGGATGCTGGCGTGGGCCGGGACCCAGGGGCTGCTCGGCCGGGAGCCCGTCCTCTATGGCGTGTGCCCGGACGATCCCGAGGTCACCGCGGAGCCGCTGCTGCGCTTCGACGCCTGTGTCGTCGTCGGTGATGGCTTCACCGCCACCGACGAGGTCGGCGTCATGGAGCTCCCCGGAGGCACCTACGCGGCCGGGTTGCACCGCGGCGACTACGGACGGCTCGCGGAGACGTACCTGGAGGTCATCGGGCGGTGGTTTCCCACGAGTGGGTATGAACCGGCTCCGGACGCTGTCATCGAGCACTACCTCAACGACCCCTCCTGCACCCCGGTGGACCGGCTGCTCACCGAGGTGCGCGTCCGCATCGCGGACTAGAGCGCCGATCAGGTTTCCGCCCGAGGAAAGTCGAATACTTGCGCGAGCGATCGACGCGGGCTGTCACCGCGTGCATAGGTCGCCACCTCACGGAGGTGGCGCATGGAACGCTGGAAGCCGGCT
>NZ_RAWB01001063.1 GCF_003612055.1 Corallococcus llansteffanensis | reverse complement strand
GCCGAGCCCCGCGCTGCCAGCGGCGACCCGGACGGCCGGCGGTGTGTCGGCGGTGTTGTAGAGCACCGTCACCACGCCGCCGGCGCCTCCACTGCCGCCGGCGCCCCCGTTGCCACCCCGGCCGCCAATGCCGCCCATTCCGCCGGAGGCGACCGCCGAGGAGCAGTTCCCGTTGGCGCCGCCGTCACCGCCGGCCTGGCCGTTGCCGCCATTGGCACCGTCGCCGCCCTTCGCGCCATTGCCAGCGAGCGAAGCGAAGGTGAACGCGCCGAGCAGGGTGTTGACCGTCACCTGCAGGTTGTTGCCCGCGCCTCCGTTGCCCGGTGTTCCGGCGTCCCCGCCGTCGACGGCGGAGGCGTCTCCCGGCACCCCGGAAGTCCCCGGGGTCGCGGCCTTCTTGTTGCTCCAGCTCTCGCACTTCGCGGGGTCGCCGTTGGCGGCCTGGAGCGGCGCTGGCGGCTGTCCGGCGGTGCCGGAAGTTCCCGCCGTGCCATCCACCGCCTGCAGAAGGACGCCCGGTGGGTCGATGCCCTGTTCCTGGCTCATGGCGCGCGCCTCAGGTGTAGGTGAAGTTCGTGGGAAGGACGGCGAAGCTGCCGTCCGGGTTGCCGGCCAGCACCGTGGTGGCCCCCGAGCCCGGGGGCGTCGTGCCCGTGAGCTGGGTGTCGGACACGAAGACCAGGCCGACCGCGTTCGCCGAGCCGAACTGGACGGTGGTCAGCGGTTTGCCCGTGCCGTCCGCGACGAAGTTGCTGCCCGTCAGGGTGAAGGCCGTGCCCCCCGCGGCCGGGCCGTTGTTGGGGGTGATGGCGCTGAGGGTCAGGACCGGAGGCGACACCTTGAACACGAGGGCCCCGTCGGTCCCGTCGGTCCCGTCCGAGCCCAGCGAGCCGGCGTCTCCGACGCCTCCCGCACCGGCCGACCCGCTGCCGCCGTTGCTGCCGCCCGGGCCGCCCACGCCCGGAGAGCCGGGACCGCCGCCCGGGCCCTTGCGGCCACCCGAGACCGAGCCGGTGACATTGAAGCCGTTGGCGTTGGTGTACAGCACGGTGATGCTGCCGCCGTTGCCACCGTTGCCGCCCTGGCCGCCCTTGCCCCCGGTGCCGCCC
>NZ_RAWB01001062.1 GCF_003612055.1 Corallococcus llansteffanensis | reverse complement strand
CCCGAGAGCCCCCAGGGCTCCCGGATGTGAATGAGGCGTTGTTCATAACATGAAACACTGACTTTTATCGACTTGCCGGTTTTGTAACCTATCCCGCTACAAGCCAGCCTTTATTGTAGCCTGGCCGGCTACAACCCGGTGACGCCGTAGGGCGTCTCGCTGATGAGGCGGGTGCCGGACTGGAAGTGGGCGGTGTCGCCGCAGTCGGGGATGGCGGTGAAGCCGGAGCAGGTGACAGCGGCGTGGGCGCGCGTCGTGGAGGTGAAGCAGCGGGCGCCGTCCTCGTTCCACTCGCCCTCCAGGCTCCAGGACTCGGTGTCGCCCTGGACGCCCGCGGCGTCGTAGAGATTGACCCACTGACCATCCGTGGTGTGCGACTCGCCGTCGCCGCAGAAGTCCGCGCGCACCATGCGGGTGCAGGCCTGGTGGTGACCCGCGAGGCTCTGCCCGTCCGCGCCGGTGGCCCACGGCTTGTAGCCGAAGTGCATGCACTTCGCGATGGCCGCGCCCTCGCAGGCGAAGGTGAAGGCGCTGGCGTCTTCAATCTTGTCGCCGCCCTCGCCGGGCACGCCCTGGCGGTAGTCCCAGCGGCCGGCCACCGCGATGGCGGAGGCGTCCGCGCCGTTGGCGTCCTGGCACACCGCGCGCCAGTTGCCGTCGGTGCCCTGGTAGGAGACGCGGTAGGACCACAGGTCGCTGTCCCCGCCGCTGCCCTGGACGACGCTGTCCACGCGCAGCGCCAGGGTGGAGCCGTCACCGAGCCGGCCGGTGAAGCTCGCGCCGGTGAAGCCGGTGCCCGTCACGAGGGTGGCGCCGTCGAACCCGACGAAGGCCGAGCCCTCCAGCCGCACGCCGCCGAGCGCCTTGCCGCTGGCGGAGCGGGCGCCCGCGTAGTCCACGGACACCAGCATGCTGCCCAGCTCGGAGTTGTTGAGGTTGCGGCCGTTCAGGTTGCGGCCATTGAGATTGCGCCCGTTGGGGGAGACCATCTCCGCCACCTGCGTGTGCAGGGACGGAGCCTCGGGCTCCGACGATTCCGTGCCACAGCCCACTGCCACGACGGCAAGACACGCCGCGACCACTCGCTGCAACGTCTTCATCTGGATGCCCCTTCCC
>NZ_RAWB01001061.1 GCF_003612055.1 Corallococcus llansteffanensis | reverse complement strand
CCCCGTGAGCACCGAGTCGATGGACGCCATCGCCTCCGCCTCCACCTCCTGGTGCGCCTGCTCCAGCGCGGCGTTCATCACCAGGTGGGTGCTGCGCTCGCGCTGCTGGTGGACGACGTGCGCGCTGCGCTCCTCGCGCGTCATCGCCGCCACTTCCCAGTCCGTCTGGTTCAGCGGCGCCAGGTCCCCGAACAGCGCGTTGGCCAGCGCCGGGTCTCCCCCCACCGCGTGCGCCGTCGTCGCATGCCACGCCTCGTCCGACGCGGGCACGCCTCCGCGCGCGGGCTCCGTCAGCGTCCGGTTCTCCACCACGCGCCAGCCGTCCGCCTCCGCCGGCGCGCGGATCAACGAGTCCACCAGCGTCACGAACCCGGGCCCGTCCAGCGGCAGCGGCGCCACCGGCGCGCTGAAGCCTTCAATGGCCTCGCTCAGCAGCAGCACCCGCGCCTTGTGGCCGTCCGGGTGGACCACCAGTTCCTCCAGCACCACGCGCCCGCGCCCGCTCTCCACCCCCGGGGCGAGCACGATGAGCTCTGGCAGGTGGTGCCCGAAGGCGATGAGCGCGTCCGCGGCGGAGGTGGCGAGGATGACCTCGTGCCCTTCGCGGGACAGCAATCGCCGGACGGCGGCGATGGTGGCGATGTCGTCGTGTACGAGGAGGACCGAGGCGCCCATGGGGGGCCTGACAGTCTACATCATGGCCCCGGGATCCACGTCGATGACGACCTTCACCCCGGAGGGCACATCCGCCAACGCCGCCTCCAACCGGGCGAGCAATGGGGCGAGCGCCGCATGCGTCGGCGCCTTCAGGAGCAGCTGCCAGCGCGTCTTGCCCCGGATGCGGGCGATGGGCGCCAGCGCCGGCCCCAACAGGCGCACCCCCGCCGACGCGGGCGGCATGTGCCGCCCCACGAGGTTCCCCAGGAAGCGGGCCACCCCCGCCGTCTGCTCCGGGTGCTCCCCCTCCAGCCGGACGGCCGCCATGCGCGTGAAGGGCGGGTAGGCCAGCGCCTTGCGCCACTCCAGTTCCTGCTTCGCGAACCCGTCGAAGTCGTGCGCCAGCATCCGCTTCACCGGCTCCGCGTCCGGGTTGTACGTCTGCACCAGCACCCGCCCCGGGTC
>NZ_RAWB01001060.1 GCF_003612055.1 Corallococcus llansteffanensis | reverse complement strand
TGTGGCGTGCGGTCGCTCCGCTCGCGCACGTCCTGGCGTGGAGTCGCTGGCGGCGCCACCACCAAGCCGTAGCCATGCGGTGTCACTACCGAGCCCGAGGGGCTCGATTCAAATTGCAACTGTAGGACTAGGGGCTGTCCCTGATCTCTGGTCCGAAAATTCAACCTACCGGATCGAACATCGGGGTTGGACCCGGCTTCGAGGGGCATGAGGAGGTTGCCAGCCAGCGTCAGGCATGATCAACGCTGGCTGTGCGCCGACATGAGCTGAGCGATGCCGAGTGGAGCCGCATTGAGCCCTTGCTGGGCTCGCGAAGCGGTCCTCCCTCGAAGCGTGGGGACCGCGACTTCATCAACGCCGTCATCTGGCGAGTGAAGACCGGGGTGCAGTGGCGGGACCTGCCCGAGCGATTCGGCCACTGGAAGACGGTCTACAACCGCTTCCACCGTTGGGCGCAGGCTGGGAGATGGGAAGCCATCTTCAAAGCCTTGCGGCTTGAAGTCGATGAGCGCGGCTCCCTCGCGGATGCCTCCGTCGTCCGAGCGCACCAGGACGCCTCGGGCGGAAAAGGGGGATCCGAAGCAATGCTCTGGGGCGTTCTCGAGGAGGTTTTTCAACGAAGGTTCACGCGGTCACAACGACGGGCGGTAAGCCGCTCCACCTCGCGCTGACGCCCGGCCAGCAGCATGAGTCCACGATGGCCGAGGAGTTGCTGGTGCACGCCGAAGGCGATGCCTTCATCGCGGACACGGGCTACGACGCCGACCGCATTCGCTCCAACGCTCGCAAGCTGGGGATGAATCCCGTCATTCACCCCCCCCCAGCCGCAAGCAGCCGCCACCGCTGGACCGTCCCCTCTACCGGATGCGCTACCGCGTGGAGTGCTTCTTCCACGACCTCAAGCGCTTTCGCGCCGTTGCCACCCGCTACGACAAGACGGCGACCTGCTACCTCGCCGCCCTGCACGTCGCCTCCATGCTTCTCTGGCTGCGTTAATCAGGGACAGCCCCTAGTCCTACAGTTGCAATTTGAATCGAGCCCCTCGGGCTCGGTAGTGACACCGCATGGCTACGGCTTGGTGGTGGCGCCGCCAGCGACTCCACGCCAGGACGTGCGCGAGCG
>NZ_RAWB01000105.1 GCF_003612055.1 Corallococcus llansteffanensis | reverse complement strand
CGACAGGCACCGCGGCGACCCCTGGCAGCGGTGCCTCCGGCGGAGGTGGCGGAGCCGGTGGCACCATCGTCGCGCGGTTCACGGGCGCAGCGCGGTGCAGCGCGATCGACGCGAGTGGTGGCGCGGGTGGGAACTCGGAGGTGTTCCAGGCGGGAGCGGGTGGCGGCGGTGGAGGCGGGCGCGTGTTCTTCCAGGCCGGCACGCTGTCTGGATGCTCGCCGTTCACCGAAGCGGGAGGGGCTGGCGCCGAGCCCGATGGGAGCGTTGCGAAGGGCGGCGAGCCGGGAGGGCAAGGGCAGCAACAGGTGGTTCAAGGCGCCCTGTCCGGAACGCAGGCCGCGGACGACGCGGAGCAGGGGCGCGCTGCTGCATTGGAGTCCGAGGATGCTGCCCCTGCGGCTGGGGATCCGGTCATCGTGCCGGTGGTGACCAAGCCCGTGGCTGGGACGTTCGTGATCACCGCGCTCCCCAAGTTCGAAGGGACCGCGAAAGGCGGGGCCGTGGTGAGCCTCTACGTCAAGGACGTGTTTCTGAGGGACGTGACTGCCGACGTCGCCGGGAAATGGGATTTCGACTCCACGACGGTGCCGGTTCCTGATGTGTTGCCACTCGAGGACGGGGTGAACTGGGTCCAGGCCAGGACGACGGATGGGCCTACGACTTCCTCCTCCACGACCATCGTCTTCACCGTGGATACGCATGATCCCGTGAAGCCCACCATCAGCGACCCCAAGGCGACTCCGAGCGTGAACAGGGCATCGCTGATCTTTCGAGGCACCGCTGAAGCCGGCACCAAAGTGAAACTGCTGCTCACCAACCTGGCCACGCCGACCGTGGAGACAGAGATCGCTGAGGTCACCAGCGATGTGGGGGAAAAATGGACCTTCCCACTGCCTTCTTCCCCGGTGCTGGCGGAGGGGGCGTACCGCCTCAAGGTGCGCTCCACCGATGCCGCTCTCAGAAGCACTGAGTCTGACCTGCGGCTGTTCACCTTGGATGACACCGCGCCGGAGACGACCATCGCCACGGGGCCGGCGGCACTCGTGAATCAGACCACTGCGGACTTCACGTTCACGTCCACGGAAGGTGACGTGACGTTCGAGTGCCTGCTCGATTACAAGGCGCTCCAGTTCGAGGCCTGCAGCGCTTCAATGTCCTACGACACCCTGGGGGAGGGGCCGCATATCCTCCTCGTGCGTGCGAAGGATTTGGCGGGCAACCTCGATCCAACGCCCGCGATTCATCGCTGGGAAGTGGACTCGAAAAAGCCGGATGCGCCCCTGGTGACAGCACCGCAGGCCGGCACCTCTGTTGCGACCCAACTGCCCACGATTTCCGGAACGGCCGAGGCGGGAAGCACGGTGACGATTACCCAGACGTCGCCGTCGTCAGGCACCTTGCTGGGGACGGCGGTAGCGAGCGCGGGCGGGAGTTGGAGCCTGGCCGTCACGCCCGCGCTCATGGATGGAACCACGTACACCGTGAAGGCCACGGCGACGGACAAGGCCCTGAACGTGAGTCCTGATTCCGTACCCCACTCCTTCAAGGTGGATGTCACGCTCCCTGACACCACCATCGCCACGACGCCGACGTCACCCTCAAATCAGACGACGGCGAACTTCACGTTCACGTCCACGGAAGGTGGCGTGACGTTCGAGTGCCTGCTCGATGACAGCCCGCTCCTGTTCGAGACCTGCGGTGCTTCGAAGTCCTACCCCGGCCTGGGGGAGGGGCCGCATGTCCTCCGCGTGCGTGCGAAGGATGCGGCGGGCAACCTCGATCCAACGCCCGCGATTCATCGCTGGGAGGTGGACTCGAAGAAGCCCGATGCGCCCGTGGTGACGGCGCCAGAGGCCGGCACCTCTGTGCCCACGCAGAAGCCCACGATTTCCGGAACGGCCGAGGCGGGAAGCACGGTGACGATCACCCAGACGTCGCCGTCGTCAGGCACCTTGCTGGGGACGGCGGTAGCGAGCGCGGGCGGGAGTTGGAGCCTGACCGTCGCGTCCCAGCTCATGGATGGAATCACGTACACCGTGACGGCCACGGCGACGGACAAGGCCCTGAACGTGAGTCTTCCTTCCGCGGACCTCTCCTTCACGGTGGATGTCACGCCCCCTGAGACGAAGCTTGAGTCCGGGCCGCGGCCCGCAGAGCGGTCGGACACCGCCACATTCACGTTCAGCTCGCCCCCGCCCGACGCTACGACAGCAACCTTCGAGTGCAGCCTCGACGGCGCGGAGTACGCCACCTGCACCAGCCCGAAAGTCGTGACCGGTCTCAGTGAAGGACTGCACACCATGCGCATCCGGGCCCGAGACCGCGCAGGCAATCTGGATCTTTCACCCGTGACCTCGACGTGGACCGTGGATCAGTCCGCGCTGTCCACGCTGATCACCTTGAAGCCGCCGCCGCGGACGAATCTGCAGACAGGCACGTTCAATTTCGCGTCCAACAAGACGGACGCGACCTACGAGTGCAGCCTCGACAGTCCTTCGCCTGGCAACCCGACGTTCGTCACCTGCGGCACCCCCTACATCACGCCTGTGCTTGCGAGCAAATTGCACACGCTGATCGTTCGCGCACGTGACAGCGCAGGCAACGTGGATGAGACGCCGGAAAGCTACTCATGGACCGTGGACGCGGTCGCCCCCGCGCAGCCGACCGTGACGTCCCCGGCGGAGGGCAGCTACGTCACCAGGACAACGCCCACCCTCACTGGAAAGGCCGAGGTCCAGCCCGAGGGGCCGGTCGATGTGCAGGTCACCGTGGATGGCAACTCGATGGGAACCGTCAAGGCCAGTGCGGCCGGGGACTGGACCTTCACCCCTTCGAGCGCGCTGTCTCAGGGAGCCCATACCGTGTTCGTCGTGGCAGTGGATATCGCCGGGAACCCGAGCGCGGTGTCCGACACGCGCAACTTCACCGTGGATTCGATTGTTCCGGATACAGAGCTGGTCAACACCCCGGATCCCCTGACCCGGGAGCCCGTCGCGACCTTCACGTTCACCTCCGCGGAGGCGGGCGTGGAGTTCGACTGCCGCCTCCATAAGAACGGGTCTCCGGAGCCTGCCCTCTCGGTGTGTCAGTCGCCCTACGACAGCACGGCACTCGCTGACGGGGCCTATACGTTCTCGGTGCGTGCCCGAGACGAGGCAGGCAACGTGGACTCCACCCCCGCGGTCTTCGTCTGGACGGTGGACGCCACCGCGCCGGAGACGCGCATTGATTCCAAGCCGACCACGGCCAGTGGGGGAACGACCAACAGCTCCGACGCGAAGTTCACCTTCGGCTCGAATGAGCTGAACGTGACGTTCCTCTGCGACCTCAATGGGCAGGGCTACAGCGTCTGCCCCATCAACCATCTCCTGACGGACCTGACCACGGGGACGTACACCCTCTCCGTGAAGGCTCGGGACCCGGCGGGGAACGTGGACGCGACCCCGGAGGTCTGGATCTGGACGGTCAACAAGGACATCCCGGACACCGAGATGTATTGCGATCCGGCGAGGGCCAAGCTCAACACGCGCGACAACTCCTTCGCGTTCACGTCGAACAAGGGCAACGACCCGACCATCACCTTCCAGTGCAGTCTGAACCAGAGCACCTTCGAGGACTGTACCTCGCCCTCCAAGCCGACCGTCGCCGGAGACAAGCTGCATTCGTTCAGAGTCAGAGCGCTCAATCAGTTCAACGTTCCGGATCCCGAACCCGCCGAGTGCACCTGGACCTTGGACACCCTGAGCCCCAACACGGTCCTGGATCAGCACCCCGCGGCCTTCGAACCGAAGTCCGTGGCCCGGTTCACGTTTGGCTTCGAGCTGCCCGAGTCTGGTGGCCACTTCGAGTGCAGCCTGGGGGCCGAGCCCTTCACGGCGTGCACCAGTCCCTTCGAGTTGTCCGGTCTGGCGGATGCGGCCTACACCTTGAGGATCCGGGCTGTGGATGAGGTGCAGAACCCGGATGGCAGTCCCGCTACCTTTTCGTGGGTGGTGGATACGATTGCGCCTCCCGTGCCGGTGATGACGAGTCCGGCGCCCGGGGCAGTCCTCGCGGTGACCACCCCGGTCCTGGAGGGCAGTGGCGAGCCCGGCAGCAACGTGGTTGTCGCCCTGCGGAGTGGACCCGTGATGGGCGTGGCGCTCGTGAACCCGGCCGGGCGCTGGAGCCTCACCCCCGAGCTGGCGTTGCCGGAGGGCGAGAACTCCCTGCTGATCCGCGCGATGGATCCCGCCGGGAACGAGAGTGAGACCACCGGGGAGTTCGCCGTCACCGTGGACACGCGGGCCCCCGAAACCGGCATCGTGGCGGGGCCCGATGGCCGTGTCCGTACGACGAAGACCACGTTCCAGTTCTCCTCATCCGAGGATGGCGCGACCTTCGAATGCAGCCTGGACAACGTGGAGTTCGCGGCGTGCGAACCCGAGATCTCCTTCGACGTGCTCGAAGGCGCCCACTCGCTCCAGGTGCGCTCCAGGGACCGGGCGGGCAACGTGGATGCTTCGCCGGAGACCCGCTCCTGGCGCCTCTCCCTCGGCTCCGACACCCGGACCCTGGGCGGCGGCGTGAGCTGCTCCTCCTCGGGAGGGAGCCTGCCGTTCGGGATGCTGGTGGGCCTCGTGGGCCTGGGACTGATGGCGGCCCGGCGGCGACGGGGCTGACGACAGCTTCAGCGGGAGCCTGTCCTGGACTCCGGGCCGCGCTGGCGGAGCAGCGCCGCGGCCCGGGTCCGGACGCTGGCCATGGGGTGCTCGCGGGCCGCGTCCTCCAGCGAGGGCACCGCGGCCTCGCCCAGGTCCTTGCGGAGGAAGTCCTGGCAGGTGCCGTGGAACCGGTCACTGACGAGGCAGCGGATGGCGTTCTGGATGACGACGGGCGCGTTGCGGTACGCGGCGTCATTGCGCAGCGCCGCCCGGTAGGCCGCCACGCCGTCCACCCAGCGGAGGTTGTCGAAGTCGACGTTCCCCTCCAGGTAGCGGACGTAGGCGCTCGTCGGGTGCTTCGCGGCCAGCTTCTTCAACGCCGCCAGGGCCGCGTCCCGTCGCTGCGCCTTGATCAACCGATGGACCTCGTCGATGCCCGGGAGCTGCTCCACGACAGGCTCCCAGGCCGTGGTGCCCGTGGGAGCCTCCGCCCGTGCCTCCTCACCGTTCGGAGCCGCGGCGGACGGGCGCTCCGAGGACACAGGCGCCACGCCCGTGGACCTTGATGCCAGAGCCCACGCGCCAAGGCCTGCCGCGGCCAGGGTGAACACCGCCGCGCCACCCAACAGCCGACGCGAGCGGTTCCGCGCGGGGGAGGGCGTGATGGAGCCAGACCGGACCGTGGCCTCGGATGCGACCTGGGGCTCCTTCCTGGCCACGAGCTCCGTGGGAGCCACCGGCAGGGGCTCCGGAGCCCGGACTTCGGCCGGAGTCCCCACCGGGGTCACTCGGGGCTGCGCCCGGGCGTTGCGGGTCGCCAGCACCTCCTCGCTGGGGCGTGAAGGCGTGGGCGAGGAGGGGCGCGGCGTCACGGACGCGACGGGCGCCACGGGGAACACCGCCGGACCCGACCACGCCCCTTCGAGCGCGGCCAGGAACTCCGTGGCGGACTGGAAGCGATCCCCCGGGGCCTTCTCCATCGCCTTCGCCAGCGTCGCTTCAAGCTCCGCGGAGAAGCCCGCGTCAGGGGCGGCGTCGCGCAACCGGGGCGGCGTCACCTCGCGCTGCATGCGCAGCAGCTCCGCGTTGCTGGTGGCGTTGAAGGGCTTCTTCCCGGTGAGCAATTCGTAGAGCAGCACGCCGGTGGCGTACAGGTCCGTGGGCGGGCCCACCGGCTCGCCGTGGATCTGCTCCGGGGCCATGTAGGACGGGGTCCCGAGCATCATCCCCGATGTGATGCCCGTCACCTCGTCGCGCAGCTTGGCGAGCCCGAAGTCGAGGATGCGCACCTGCTCCCCGAGTCCGACGGCATGGGTGACGATGATGTTCTCGGGCTTGATGTCCCGGTGGATGATGCCCTGGTCATGCGCGTGGGCCAGGCCCGCGAGAACCTGCCGCACGGCGCTCAGGGCCCGGGGTGGCGGCAGCGGCCCGTCGCGCAGCAGCCCCCGCAGCGTGTCCCCGGTGACGAAGTCCATCACCATGTACGGCGACTCCTGATCCACGCCGAAGTCGATGACTGACACGCAGCACGGATGGGTGAGGCGGCTCATCGCGCGCGCCTCCACCTGGAACCGCTTCCGGAAGTCGTCGTCCCGGGCCGCCCACGCGTGCAGGAACTTGATGGCGACCGACTTGCCCACCTCCAGTCGCTCGCCCCGGTAGACGACGCCCATGCCTCCCGCCGCGAGCCGCTCGATGATGCGGTAGCGCTCCTGCAACACCGAGCCGATGCGGGGATCGGTGACGGACGTGGGCTCGTTCATGGGGTGCGCACGATAACAAGCCCTCGTGCTCGGGGCGGATGGAGGAGGCGGCCCTCGGACGTGCTTGCGCGTCACGGACCAGATGAAGCCGTCGTACCAGAAGTGCATCAAGGACACGACGAGGGGGCAGGCCCAGAGCCCCTCCAGGTCCGGGTCCAGCAGCTCGGCCCCCATGCCATAGGCGAGCACGGTGGCCACCACCGCGGAGCCGCGGATGGCCGCCCACGCCAGCACGCCCGGGTTGCTCCTGGAGCGGCTCCACGGACACCGTGAGTACGGGCCGCGAAAAAGGGTGTGATCGATCCGGGGCGGGCGGGGTCAGGTATCGGATATCGCGTCCCGCCCCCGAGGGAGAACCCCCATGTCACGCAGGAATCTGGCCGGTCTGTCCGCGCTGCTGCTGCTCGTCGCCGCCAGCGCGGCCGAGGCAAAGCAGTGGAAGTACGCGGGGATGCACCCTCGCTCCGGGCAGCCCGGGGATGGCCTGTGCCACCTCGAGACGACGCACGTGCACTCCGCCGCGCCGCTGTACGCCGACACGCTCTACCGCACGCGCGACAACACCTACGTCTTCATCGGCGACCCGACGCCCTTCGGCTATGAGGGCCCCCGGCACTCCTACTACGGGCACCATCCGGTGGTGCTCAACGTGATCGTCAACATCGACGTGGACGTGGACGTGGTGGAGTACTGCTACCACGACGGGCCGCACTACCACGCCTACGAGCCGCCGCCGCGCCAGGAATTCGTGGACAAGGAGGACGTCCACTACTACGCGGGCGAGTACCCCGAGGAGTACCGGCGGGAGAACCCGAAGCTGGTGCGGGTGAACACGGTCTATCGCGGCTGGAACGCGCCGCGCCCGGCGGTGACGTTCGCGCCGCCGCCGCAGTACCACGGCCCCATCGTCCAGGTGAACGTGGGCGTGGACGTGGACGTGAGGGTCGGCAGCAGGCCGCCTCCGCCCTCCCGGGAGGTCATCATCATCCGGGAGGATGACGACCACGACCACCACCACGACCACCACGACAACGGCAAGCACAAGGGGCACAAGAACAAGAAGTTCAAGGGACGGGACTGAGCATGCTGCGCAAGGGATTCCCGCTGGTGGCGCTGCTGATGGCGGGCTGCTCCAGCGATGCGGACGACGTGCTGGACGCGTGGAAGGCGGCGGGTGAGTCGCCCTCCGGTTTCACCGACGTCGGCGAGAAGCTGCCCGGGGGCAAGTGCAAGGCCGGCAAGGTGAGCGGCCTGGATGCCACGGTGTGCATCTTCGACAGCGCGGAGAAGGCCAAACAGGCGGAAGAGACCGGCTGGGGGCTCATCGGCAACGCCGTCGGCTCCACGGTGGTGTCGGGCAAGTGGGTGCTCGTCATCGCCGACCCGCGCAAGGAGGACCCGAGCGGGCGGCGCATGAACGTGCTGGTGAAGGCGTACCAGAAGAAGACGCGTTGAGGCAGGCTTCACGGCCATGGCCTCCGTCACCTTCCGCCTCGCCACCGCCGCCGACCTGCCCGTCATCCTCGCGCTGCTCGCCGCCGACGCCATCGCCCGCTCCCGCACGGGCTACCTCGAGGAGCCCGTTCCCGGCGTGCGCGCCGCGTTCGAGGAGATCGCCGCCGACCCGAACAACGAGCTCGTCGTGGGCGTGCGCGAAGGGGAAGTCATCGCCACCCTCCAGCTCACGTACATCCCGGGCCTGAGCCGGGGCGGGATGCGGCGTGCGCTGGTGGAGGCGGTCCGTGTGCGCTCGGACCTGCGGGGCCAGCGCATCGGGGAGTTGCTGATGCAGGACGCGATGGAGCGCGCCCGGGCTCGCGGCTGCGGGCTGATGCAGCTCACCACCGACAAGCGCCGCCTCGATGCCCACCGCTTCTATGCGCGGCTGGGCTTCGAGGCGAGCCACGAAGGCATGAAGCGCCCGCTCTGAGTCGCGCGGCCCCTACTTGATGGCGGCGGGGTCCATCCAGAAGAGCTCCCACTGGTGACCGTCCAGGTCCTGGAAGCTCCGCTGGTACATGAAGCCCTGATCCATCTTCTCCTTGTACTCGTGGGCGCCCGCCTTCAGGGCCTTGTCCATCATCGCGTCGACCTCGGCCCGGCTGTCCATGGTGAGGGCGATGAGCACCTCGGTCACCTTCGTCGCGTCCGCGATCTCCTTCTTCGTGAAGGTCTTGAAGAAGTCCTTCACCAGCAGCATCGCGTAGATGTGCTCGGAGATGATCATGCAGGTGGCGTTGGCGTCGGTGAACTGGGGGTTGAACGTGTAGCCCAGCTTCGTGAAGAACCCGACCGTGCGGTCGAGCGACTGGACGGGGAGGTTGACGAAGATCTTGGTGGCCATGGTGCGGTCTCCTTCGGAATGGGGCAGGGTGGAATGTCGCCTTCATTCCTACGACGAACGGGGTTTCGGGAGATCGACACGGCATTTATTTTCCCGTGCCTGGCCTCAAAGCAGCTTGCCCGGATTGAGGATGCCCCCCGGGTCGAGCGCGGCCTTGACGGTGTGATGGAGGCGCAGGGTCTCCGCCCCGAGCTGGGCACCCAGGAACGCGCGCTTGAGTGAACCCACGCCGTGCTCGCCGGTGATGGTTCCTCCCAGGTCCAACGCCGCGCGCAGGATGTCGTCGAACGCTTCCTTCGCCCGCGCCATCACCTCCGGGTCCTTCCGGTCGAAGACGACGGTGGGGTGCATGTTCCCGTCGCCCGCGTGCCCGAAGGTTCCAATGAGGACCCCGCGCTGCTCCGCGATGCGCTCCACCGCCGCGAGCAGCTCCGGGATGCGGGAGATGGGCACGCCCACGTCGTCCAGCAGCGTCGCCCCCTGCTGCTCCAGCGCGGGAAAGGCCAGCCGCCGCGCTTGCATGAGCAGCTCGCCCTCGGCCTCGTCGGCGGTGTTCATCACGAAGGTCGCTCCGGCCCGCTCGCAGGCCGCCGCCATCAGCCCGAGCTCCTCCTCGCCTTGCGCGCCTCCCGCGTCGGAGCGCGCCAGCAGCACGGCCGCGGCCTCGACGTCCAGGCCCATGGGCTTCCAGGCTTCGACGGCGCGCACGGTGGTGCGGTCCATCAGCTCCAGCAGGGACGGACGCGTCGTCGCCATGATGTCGGAGACGGCGGTGCCCGCGCCCACGAGCGTGGGAAACGTGGCCAGGAGCGTCGTCGCCCGGGGAGGCCGGGGACGCAGCCGCAGGGTGGCCTCGGTGATGAGGCCCAGCGTTCCCTCGGAGCCGACGAAGAGTCGCGTGAGGTCGTAGCCCGCCACGTTCTTCACGGTGCGTCCGCCGGTGCGCACGACGGAGCCGTCCGCGAGCACCACCTCCAGGCCCAGCACCGCGTCCCCCGTCACGCCGTACTTCACGCAGCACAGTCCGCCCGCGTTGGTCGCCAGGTTGCCGCCGATGGTGGAGAACTCCCAGCTCGCGGGATCTGGTGCGTACCAGAGCCCCTGCTCGGCCGCGGCGGCCTTCACCGCGGCGTTGAGCGCGCCGGGCTGGACGACGGCCAGCATGCCGCGCCGGTCCACCTCCAGCACGCGGTTCATCCGCAGCAGGGAGACGAGGATGCAGCCCTCGGTGGCGTTCGCGCCTCCCGACAGGCCGGAGCCCGCGCCCCGCGCCACCACCGGCACCCGGAGCGCCGAGGCCACGCGGAGCATGGCCTGGACCTCCACCGTGGAAGCGGGTCGCACGAGCACGCGCGGCATGCCCGAAGGAGCCCACTCCGCCTGGTCGTGCCGATGCGCTTCGAGCACGTCCAGGTCGGTGACGAGCGACTCCGCCGGCAACACCTCCGAAAGCGCCCGCACCACGTCGACTGTCACGATAGGCCTCCCAACTCCCCGGGCAATGAACGCCGGGCAGGGCGGAGGTCATCCTTGTCTCCGCGCCTCACGCCCAGCTTGCCCCAAGTCCGCGACCTCCGCTCCCGTGCTTTCGGGGCGCGAAGGGCGTCACGGGCCCGGCGTCGTGTCGCCCAGGATCTGCGCCAGGAAGGTTCCCAGCGCGGCGGCCGCGCGTCGGGCGGCGAGGGCGTTGTAGAGGATGCCCGCCTGGGGGGGGGTCGCGCCCTCGAAGGTGAAGGCGTGCATCGCATGGCCGTAGGCCTGGAGCTGCCAGTCGGCGCCCGCGTCGGTCAGCTCCCGGGCGATGGCCAGCACGGCGTCGGGCCGCGCGACTGGGTCCTCCCAGCCGTGCAGCAGGAGGACGCTCGCGGTGATGGGAGGCTGTGGCCCGAGGCGCGGGGGCTGGAGCACGCCATGGATGCTCACGGCGCCCTTCAGCCCTTCGGGAGCGCTGCGCGCGAGATCCAGGGCGCAGAGGCCCCCGAAGCAGTAGCCGAGCACCGCGATGCGCGTGGAGTCCACCCGGGGATGGCGTCTCGCCGCCTCCAGGCCCGCGAGCATGCGGCGACGCAGGAGGGCCCGGTCTTCGAGGAACGGGCCCATGAGGTGTGAGTTGTCTCCCATCACCTCGCCGCGCACGCCTTTCCCATACACATCCAGCGCGAAGCCGACGTAGCCCTGCTCCGCGTAGCCTTCCGCCATGGAGCGCATGATTGTGTTCTGCCCATCCCAGGCATGGGCAATCAGGACACAGGGCCGTCTGGCTTCGTGGGCGGTGTCATGGGCGGCGTAGCCCTGACAGACGGTCTCGCCGTCCGCGTAGTCGACGTATTCCGCGTGGACCCGCGTGGAGGAGGAAGACGCCATCCGGGGGGCTCCTTTCCGAAGTGAGGAGTCCGCACGCTGCACGCCTTCGGCTCCGCCGTCTTGAACGAATGCGACATCTCAGAAGAAGTGCGCGAGCCCCTGGGGGACATCTTCCCGGGCGGGATTGAAGTAGTCGGCGAGCATGGAGCGGGGCGTCCTGGAGAACCGCCCGGGGGTACGCCCCAGGTAGCGCCGCCACATCCGGACCCGATGGGCCTGGTCGCTGAAGCCCTCGAACGCATCGCCCTGGCCCGTCTGCGCCGCGAGCAGGCTCGAATGGATCCGGTCGAGCGCGAGCAACCGCCGGGGTGAATGTCCGACGTGCTCCCGGAACCAGCGCTCCAACTGGCGCGTGGACACCGCCACGGCCCGCGCCGCCGCATCCACGCGCGAGGTCCGCCGGAGGATGTCCCAGGCATGCGCGAACCGTTCGGCCTCCTCCGCGGGCTTCGTCGCGGCCAGCCGTCCGAGCAGCCATGCATCCAGGCGCGCGGCCACACGCTGGGGTTCCCAGGCCGCCGCGAGGTCGTCCGCGAGCTCGCGGGCCCGGCCATCTCCCAGCACGGCACCCAGCTCCAGCAGGTCATCGCTCGCGGCCAGCCCGGTCGCGGGGAAGAGGCGCGCGAGCCCGGCCGGCTTCAGCATGACCATGACGAAGGAGCAGCCCTCGCCGGAGCTCCACGAACGCGGCCGGCTCTGCACCCCCAGCAGCGAGGCTCGCGGTGCCCCCGCCGCGAACTCACTCCCGCAGGGACGGCCGAAGTTGAGGGTCAGCACCGCCGCCGGAGACGGTGTGGTGTCGATGGGCTTTCCCGCATGGGCGCCCTTCAAGTCCTCGATGAACCAGTACCCCATCACCAGGGGCCTCAGTGGCGCGGCGGGAGGTCGCTTGAGGAAGAGCACGGGATCCCCGGTTCTACCATCCGGGGCAGCGCATGCTCCGGGGCCGTGAAAACACTCGTCGCCTCGCGGGTCCGCATGGCACGGTTCAAGGACGTGAGTGTGGCGCATCCCTCCCTGGCCGTGACGTTCTTCGACGAAGCCCCGCGTCGTGAAGACGTGCCCGCACGCCTGGCGAGCCCGTTCCATCCGGGGCCGCCGGCCCCCCTGGCGCGGAAGGCCGCGGAGGCCCTCCAGCAGCGGTTGACGCAAGGGCGGTGGGACGCGCTGTGGCAGCCCGGCGGCGGCAAGATGTTCGGCGTGCTGGTCGTCGCGGAACCGGGAGGACGGCTCGGGTACCTGTGCGCGTTCTCCGGGATGCTGGACGGCGCCTGGACCGTGGAGGGCTTCGCGCCCCCGTTGTTCGACCCCGTCGCGCGCGCTGCGTTCCTACCGGCGGGCGAGGCGGAGCTGGCGGCCTGGGGCCAGCGGCATGCGGAGCTGGAAGCGGCGCAGGGACCGGTGCGACTGCGGCTCGCGGCGCTGGCCACTGAGCATGAGCGCGCCCTCGCCGGACTCAAGGCCCGGCATGCGGCGAACCGCGCGGTCCGCCACGAGGAACGTGGACCGCTCGAAGCCCGTCTCGACGGTGCCCGGCTCCAGGCCCTGGAGCAGGAGAGCCGCGCCGACACCGCGGAGCGCAGGGCGCTGGAGGCCGCCCATGAGGCCGCGTGTGAACCGCCGCGGGCCGCGCTGCGGGAGCTCGAAGCCCGTCGCGCCGAAGTCGAACACCTGCGCGCCGAACGCTCCCGGGCCCTGTGGTGGCAGGTGGCCCACAGCTATGTGATTCCCAACGCGCGAGGAGAAAGCCAGCCATTGGCCGCGCTGTTCGCGCCGCGCCCGCCGCCGGGAGGGGCAGGGGACTGCGCGGCGCCCAAGCTGCTGGCGCAGGCCTACCGCCATCACCTGGAGCCCCTGGCGCTCGCGGAGTTCTGGTGGGGCGCGCCGCCGCTCGACGGCCGCCGCCAGTCCGGGGCGTACTATCCGGCCTGTGAGAGCAAATGCGGCACGGTGCTGCCGTACATGCTGCAAGGCCTGGCGGTGGACCCCGCGCCCCGGTTGGCTTCCGTCATCGACGACCCGCGGCTCCTGCATGAGGACCCGTGGCTCCTCGTGGTCGACAAGCCCGTGGGACTGGCTTCGCTGCCCGGGCGCCATGCTCCCGGGCGCGACTCGGTGCTCGTCCGACTCCTGCCGCGCTTCCCGGCCCTGTCCGGCCCCCTCTTCATCCAGGAGCTGGAGCCCGAGTCCTCCGGGCTCCTGCTCATCGCACGGGACACCGCGACCCAGGCCGCGCTCCTGCGTCAGTTCGCGCGGCGCGAAGCCGAACACCGGCACGTCGCCTGGGTCGAAGGGCGCGTGGAGGGGGACGTGGGCGTCATCGACCTGCCCCTGCGTGGGACCTCCAGCGCCCCGCTCGAGGACTGTGTCGACCGCGTTCACGGCAAGCGGGCCGTGACAGCGTGGAAGGCTTTACGTCACGACGAAGGCCGGACCCGGGTGGAGCTGGTGCCGGTGACCCGGCATCCGCACCAGCTGCGCATCCACGCCGCTCACCGTCTGGGATTGGGGGCTCCCATCGTCGGGGACGCGCGCTTCGGCGGGGAGGACACGCGGCTCATGCTCCACGCGGAGGCGCTGGCCTTCACGCATCCCCACACGGGCGAGCATCTGGCCTTCAACGCGCCCGCGCCATTCTGGAGTTGAGCAGTCATTTGAGGGTCAGCAGCGTCCCCGCGATGATGAGGACCACGCCCAATCCCAGTCGCCACGACATCGGCTCCTTGAGGATGAGCACCGCGAACGTCACGGTGAGCGCCAGGCTCAGCTTGTCGATGGGCGCCACGCGCGAGGCCGGGCCCAGCTGCAGCGCCCGGAAGTAGGCGAGCCACGACAGGCCCGTCGCCACCCCGGACAGCGCGAGGAACAGCAGCGTCTTGCGGCTGAGCGAGGGCAGGGCCTGCTGTTCGCCACGCGCCAGCGCGATGCTCCAGGCGAAGACGAGCACCACCACGGTGCGCAGCGCGGTGGCGAGCGTGGATGGCACCCCCTCCACCCCCACCTTCGCCAGCACCGCGGTCAGCGCCGCGAACACGGCGGACAGCAGGGCATACATCCACCATGTCATCGAACGACTCCTGTCGGGCCTTCCCTTCCTGTCTGCCTCGCCAGGCACTCGCGTGCAATGTCTTGTCATGGGCACGCTGGGCGTCGGGTGCCTCTCACGGACCCCTCCCCAACGTGCCGCATGCTTGCGTGAGGCCAGAAAGGCGCGCAATACCTGGACTTCGTGGAGAGGGGGGGCCGTGCTCGACCTGAAGCCTGAACCCGAAGCCTGGATGCCGCTCGCGGGCGAAGCCGGACGCCGCGCGTTGGACCATCCGTGGCCCTCGGCCGCGAAGGGCGGCGTGCGCTTCGTCATCGAAGGGGACTTCTTCCGCCTGGAGCACGACGCCCGGCTGGAGCTCTACCGCGACCTGGCGGAGCGGATGCTCGCCGTCTTCCGCGAGCTCACGCCGTGGGGCGGCTGGCTCTACGCGTTGGATCCGCATCACGCCTGCTACCGCCTGCACCCGCACGTCCTCTTCGAACAGGGCGCGTCGCTGCAGGAGATGACCGGCCTCTACACGCGCGAGCAGATGGATCTGGTGGAGCGGGGCATCCACCCCCCGTCCTTCGCACCGCGCTGGCCCATGGCCATCCACCCGGCGGGGGACCCGGAGCATGTCTTCGCGCCACCGGACTTCCACTTCGTCTTCGCGGCGCGCTACCGCGTGGGCAACTTCGGCGGCCTGGAGGCACCGGGCCGGGGGCTCATCGAGTCGGAGACGTACGAGCTGCTGGGAGCGCACCTCATCGCCGCCGTGGACCGGAACCCGCCAGCGCTCTTCCGTCGGGCCCGCAGGCTGAGCTCCGACGTCTGATGCGGGGACTCACGCGACTTCAGGCGGGGCGCGGCGTGACGGCGCGCGCGGGGGGCGCACCCTCGTAGTAGAGGCTGGCGTGCCCCTCGCCGTAGACGACCAGCACCCGGTCATTCTCCTCCAGCAGACCGGACGTCTTCTGGGTGACCTTGCGAACCAGGGTGTCGAGCTGCGCCGGACCTGATTTGCTGCTGGCCCGGACCGTGACGACTGGCATGCGGTGTCCCACTCCTGATGTCCTCTTCCGAGACGAGCGCCGGCGGGGGCCGACGCCTCCACCGTCCGGAGGGCGCTGCGTGTCATAGCCAACGGAACACTTCGTTGACAAGTCCGCGCTGGCATGGAGGAAAGAGTCCCATGCTCCGCAACGTCCGCGCCCTGTTGGTGATTTCGCTTGCCCTGATCTCCACCGCGCACGCGCAGTCACGCAAGCCCGACGACCTGTACCACGTGTCCCCCACACCCGCGTGGCTCCCGCGGAGCGTCTTCCTGGGGTCGCAGTTCAACAACGGCGCCGTCATCCCGAACCTGCGCCTGCAGTGGGAGCTCACCTTCTTCCAGGAGCGCAAGGACGCCTGGGTGTTCATCCTGGAAGGTGGGGTGGGGTGGGCGGCGTCGCTGCCCGCCACCGCCGTGCAGGGCTACTACCTGCCGGTGTCCTCCTACTACGAGCACACCGCCCAGGTGGGGTTCGGCTACCGCAACCACCTGCCCGGGCTCGTGCACTGGGGCTTCCAGGTGACGAGCGGCCCCACCTTCTACGGCGCACACTTCGGCACCCAGCCTCCCGACCGGCGCACCGCCGGCGTCGTCCAGGGCCGCTTCCAGATTGGCTACCAGCTGCGCGACCTGGGCCTGGGCCTCGCCCTGGGCTACTCGGAGCCCTTCGGCCTCAAGAACCGCAGCTTCGCACGTGACTTCGTGGGTGGCCCGAACCTCGGATTTTTCGCGGATTGGCGGTAAAGGCACGGTACACTCCAGGAGCGAGAGCGGAACGGCCACCCAGTGTGGGCGCGCCCGTGCACCGCGCCCCCTGTCATGGCCGAGCTGCTCAGTGCCCACGTCACGCGCTACCTGCGCAACCGCGAAGAGTTCGAGCGGGGCCTCCCCCCCGGCATCCTCCTGTTCATGCCCGCGCTGGGCACCGTCACCCCGGCTGAGCGGGATGACTACCCGCTGCGCACCGTGACGAACGCCGGGCCTCCGACGCTCGGGCAGGACGAACCCGTCGTCTTCCCCCTGCTCAAGTCCCAGGGCAACGCCTTCGGCCGGGGCATCACCGTCGGGCGCACCGGCAACAACGACGTCGTGCTGGATGACGGCAGTGTGTCCCGGTTTCACGCGTGGTTTTCGCGGGACGCTGGAGAAGCGGGTTTCCTGCTGACGGATGCGGGCTCGAAGAACGGCTCGTACGTGGCGGGCGGGCGGCTGCTGGCGCGAAAACCGGCGCCGCTGGAGGACGGGATGCGGGTGCGCTTCGGCCAGGTGGAGGTCACCTTCTACACGGCAGGCGGTTTCGCGCGCCTGCTGTCGGTGCGACTGCAATCCTGAAGCCTTGCCACGTCTTCGGGGGCCTGCGTAACGTGCGGAGTCACCCTAGGCATGGATGGGAGCGTTCGCGGTGGCCTTGACCACAGAAGCCTTCGGGCTGACCGATGTAGGCCGGAAACGGCAGCACAACGAAGACGCGATGATGGTGGACGCGTCGCTCGGCCTGTTCATGGTCGCCGATGGCATGGGCGGACACGCCGCGGGTGAGGTCGCCAGCGCGCGGGCCACGGAGGTCGTCAAGCAGCACATCGCGGCCAACCGTCACCTGCTGAAGGACCTGGCCAACAACCCCACGGCGGACAGCCGCTCGGCGGCGGCGGCGCTCGTGGAGGTGGCCGTGCAGCGCGCGTGCGCGGACATCTACCGCGCGGCGATGACGGACGCGGCCAAGCGCGGCATGGGCACGACGTTCGTGTGCCTGGCGGTGGGCGGCAACAAGGGCGTCATCGGGCACGTGGGCGACAGCCGCGTGTACCTGGTGCGCCACAGCCAGTGCCACCGGCTCACCGAGGACCACACCCTCGTCGCCGCGCAGCTGAAGGCCGGCACCATCACCAAGGAGCAGGCGGCCACGTCGCAGTACCGCAACGTGATCACCCGCGCGGTGGGCATCCAGGAGTCGGTCCAGGTCGACACGCTCATCGTGGACCTGATGCCCGGCGACGTGTTCCTCCTCTGTTCGGACGGCCTGCACGGCTACATCGAGGACGAGGAGATCCTGCCCCTGGTGGCGGGGCTGCAGCCGGGCGACCTGCCGCGCAAGCTGGTGGAGATCGCCAACGAGCGCGGCGGCAAGGACAACATCACCGCGGTGGTGGTGAAGATCGCCGGCGACAGCGCGGCGCTGGCCAGCGAGGAGACGAGCGAGGCCCAGTCGCGCATGGAGGCGCTGCGGAAGATCCCGCTCTTCCGCCACCTCACGTACAAGGAACAGACGGCGGTGCTGTCCATCGCCACCACGCGAACCTACCCGGCGGGTCGGGAGATCGTCGTGGAGGGGCAGCCGGGCGAGGAGCTCTTCGTCGTCATCCGGGGCCGGGTGGCCATCGAGAAGAACGGCGTGGAGATCGCGGAGCTGCGCTCGGGGGGGCACTTCGGGGAGATGGGCCTCATCGACAACGCGCCCCGGTCGGCGACGGTGCGCGCGACGGAGCCCACCCGGACGATGGTGATCGCCCGCTCGGACCTGATGGGCCTGATGAAGCGCGAGGCCATCCTCGCGGTGAAGATGCTCTGGAGCTTCGTGCAGGTGCTGAGCGACCGGTTGCGCGCCACCAACTCCGAGCTGAGCGAAGCCCGGCAGGAGCTGGCCGTGGCGCAGGCCATCCAGCCCTTCGCCGAGGACTGACGCAGGAACGCTTCCGGGCCCCGGGACGTCCTGGACAGGACGCTCCGGAATTTCCCGGGGCAAACCGCCGTTGGGGGGGCCGGCCGCGGGGTAGGTTCCGGCCGCGTACGCATGCGCAAATGGCTTTTCATCGGGGTGGCTGCCGCGCTGGCGCTCACCGCCGCCATCGTGTGGGGACCCCGGTGGGGGACTCCCGCCGCGCGCCCCGTGTCGCCCGTCTCGGCCAGCTCCATGCGCCAGGGGCTGCCGGCCTTCAACGCGGTGACGGTGTCGTCGGGCGCGCAGGAGGGGCTGACGCTCACCGGGCGCGTGCTGGACTCAGGCGGCAAGCCGGTGGCGGACGCGGAGGTGTCGCTCGCGGCCACGGCGGAGCGGACGCTGGCGGACGTGCGGTGCGACGAGTGCGGCCTGGCGCTCCTGGCCTGCACCGCGCATGAGACGGCGCTGCACACGCGGTCCTTCTTCGAGCAGCAGCAGGGCTTCCTCACGCCGCGCGCCACGGTGCGCACGGACGCGCAGGGGAAGTTCCGCTTCGAGCACCTGGCGGGCGTGTCCTTCTCGGTCTGGGCGCGCGCGGCGGGGCTGGGCGTGGCGCTCAAGGAGCGGGCCGCGCCTGGTGAGGCGGTGGAGCTGTACCTGCCCCCGTTGCGGAGCATCGTCGGCACGGTGGTGGACGACTCCGGTCAGCCGAGGCCCGGGGCGCGCGTGCGGGCGGTGTCGCGCAAGGTGCCGCTGCCCTTCGAGGTGGTGGCGGGCGCGGGAGGCGCGTTCTCCCTGACGGGCCTGGGTGAGGGCCCCTTCTACGTGCTCGCGGACGCGGAGGGCTTCCAGCCCGCGGTGGCGCAGCAGGTGGAGGCCAACTCGCAGCCGCTGCGCCTGAAGCTGACGCCGTCGCGCACGCTGGAGGTGCGCGTCACGCGGGACGGCGCTCCCGCGGTGGCGACGGTGCGGCTGAGGGGCGACCACCTGTCGCGCGAGGAGCACACGGACGGGCAGGGCGCGCCGGTGCGCTTCAACGGCCTGTACCCGGACGAGGTGGTGGTGACGGCGGAGGCGCCGGGCTTCGGCTCCGCGCCCCAGACGCTCACGCTGTCGCAGCGGGTGACGCAGGTGACGCTGGAGCTGGAGGCGGCGGGCCGGCTGCTCGTCACGGTGGTGGACGAGGACGGCCAGCCGGTGCCGAACCCGCAGCTGCTCCTGCGCACGGTGGCGGGCGACCTCATCCGCCGCGACGCGGTGCCCACCGGGGCGCTCGCGGAGTTGGGGCCGCTGGCTCCGGGCGAGTACGTGCTGGAGGGCCAGGCGGAGGGCTTCACCGCGGCGCAGCTCCCCGCGCGCGTGGCGCAGGGTGAGACGGCGCTGGAGCTGGAGCTGGCGCGGGCCACGCTCATCACCGGGCAGGTCATCGACGAGTACGGCCGGCCCGCCTCGAACGTGTCCATCCTGGTGCAGCCCACGGGAGAGGTGACGAACGCGGGAGAAGATGGCCGCTTCGTGGCGCAGGTGCCCATGCCGGGGCTCTACACGCTGCACGCGCACCACTCCGAGTGGGGCGGCGGCAGCGTGCAGGCGACGGCGCCCGCGACGGACGTGACGTTGTCGCTGGAGGCGAAGGCGGGCGCGGACGTGACGGTGTCCAGCGGAGGCCGGCGGGTGGAGGGCGCGGACGTGGTGATGTGGGCGGAGCCGGAGAACATCTTCCGCAGCGACCGCCCCTCGGGCCCGGACGGCGTGGTGCCCATGCGCGGGCTGCCGCCGGGCACGTACACGCTGGTGGCGTCGCATCCGGAGTACCTCCAGTCGGGGCCCAAGGCCGTGACCGTGCAGGACGGCGCCACGCAGCAGGTGACGGTGGAGTTGGAGCCGGGCGCGCAGCTGACGGGCGACGTGGTGGACGAGGACGGCCAGCCGGTGGTGGGCGCGAACCTGAACGTGCTGCCGCGCATGGCGGAGCCGGTGCAGACGGACTCGGGCGGGCACTTCGAGTTCCGCGCGCTGCGGCCGGACCGCGCGTACACGTTGGAGGCGCACCACGCGGGCTACGAGCCGCTGGAGCGCGTGCAGGGCAAGCCGGGCGGGCCGCCGGTGCAGGTGAAGATGCGGCGGCGCTCGACGTTCCGGGGCCGGGTGATGGACGACAGCGGCCAGCCGGTGCGCCGCTTCCGGGTGGACGAGCACGACGTGAACAGCGCGGACGGGCGCTTCGAGCTGCCGCTGTCCACGGCGGGCGAGCGGCTCATCGTCGCGGTGGAGGCGCCGGGCTACGAGCCCCAGGTGGTGGACCGCCCGGCGAAGACGCAGGACATGGGCGACGTGGTGCTGGCGAAGGCGCCGTCGGTGTCCGGCCAGGTGCGGGACGCGTCGGGCGGCGCGGTGGCGGACGCGGTGGTGACGTGCGACGTGTGTGACGGGTCGGTGCTGTCGGGGCCGGACGGCAACTTCACGCTCGTGAGTCCGCCCTACGTGCCGCGCTTCACGGTGTCCGCGCGCAAGGGCAAGGTGAGTGGCACGCAGGAGGTGCAGCGCGGGAACACGGCGCCGGTGCAGCTCACGCTCAAGCCCGCGACGCACCTGACGGGCCGGGTGTTCCTGGCGGACGGGCGGCCCGCGGCGGGCTCGCAGGTGGACGGGCTCAACGCGGACCGCAGCGAGTCCGTGTCGCTCATCACCGGAGCGGACGGCCGCTACAGCGCGGACCTGTCGCCGGGCAGCTACCGCTTCATGCTGGCCGGCGGGCGCGGGGGCTCGGGAGAGCCGGCGGTGGTGGTGCAGGTGGCGGGCGCGGACATGACGCTGGACCTGGGGCCGGTGCCGGGCACGGGCTCGCTCACGGTGCTGCTCCAGCCGGAGCGGGGCAAGGCGCTGTGGATCGTCCCGGGCGAGGTGGGCCAGGTGGGCAACCCGCCCGTGGAGCTGCTGCGCTCGCGCTACGCGCAGCTCGTCTACCAGCCGATGTCGGAGCGGGTGGTGGTGCAGGGCCTGGCGCCGGGCCGGTACACGCTCGTGTGGGGCTTCTTCCACATGGAGATGCCGGGGGCGGGCCCGCTGGTGCGCACGGTGGACGTGCCCTCCCAGGGCGAGGTGTCCCTGCGGTAGTCGTATTGCGACCGGGCCCCCTGGCGCGTAATGAAGCCGCATGGACGCATCGGCATTGAAGGGCCGCCGGGTCATCG
>NZ_RAWB01001059.1 GCF_003612055.1 Corallococcus llansteffanensis | reverse complement strand
CCCTCACGAACGGCGAACCGCAGCTCCTTCTCCATGGCCACCGGGGTGATGAGTTCCACCTCGATCGCGATGTTGTCGCCCGGCATCACCATCTCGACGTTGTCCGGCAGCTTCACCGTCCCCGTCACGTCCGTCGTGCGGAAGTAGAACTGCGGGCGGTAGCCCTTGAAGAACGGGGTGTGGCGCCCACCCTCTTCCTTCGACAGCACGTAGATCTGCGCCTTGAACTTGGTGTGCGGCGTGATGGAGCCCGGCTTCGCCAGCACCTGGCCACGCTCCATGTCCTCGCGCTTGAGGCCACGGACCAGCGCGCCGATGTTGTCGCCCGCGCGGCCCTCGTCCAGCAGCTTGCGGAACATCTCCACGCCCGTCACGACCGTCTTCTGCGTCGCGCGCAGACCGACGACTTCGACTTCCTCGCCGACCTTGATGATGCCGCGCTCCACGCGGCCCGTCGCCACCGTACCACGGCCGGCGATGGAGAACACGTCTTCCACGGGCATCAGGAAGGGCTTGTCCGTCGCGCGCGCAGGCGTCGGGATGTAGCTGTCCACCGCCTCCATCAGCTTCAGGATGGCCGGCTCGCCGATGTCGCTCATGTCACCCTCGAGCGCCTTGAGCGCCGAGCCGGGGACGATGGGGATGCTGTCGCCGGGGAACTCGTACTTCTTCAGGAGGTCACGCACCTCCATCTCCACGAGCTCGCGCAGCTCGGGGTCGTCCAGCATGTCCACCTTGTTCAGGAAGACGACGATGTAGGGCACGCCGACCTGGCGGGCCAGGAGGATGTGCTCACGCGTCTGCGGCATCGGGCCGTCCGCCGCCGAGACCACCAGGATGGCGCCGTCCATCTGCGCCGCACCCGTGATCATGTTCTTCACGTAGTCGGCGTGTCCCGGACAGTCGACGTGCGCGTAGTGGCGGTTCTTCGTCTTGTACTCCACGTGGGCCGTGGAGATGGTGATGCCGCGCTCCCGCTCCTCCGGCGCCTTGTCAATCTGGTCGTACGCCATGAACGTGGCGCCGCCGGACTTCGCGAGCACCTTCGTGATGGCCGCCGTCAGCGACGTCTTGCCGTGGTCCACGTGCCCAATCGTTCCGATGTTCACGTGGGGCAGGCTGCG
>NZ_RAWB01001058.1 GCF_003612055.1 Corallococcus llansteffanensis | reverse complement strand
GGGGGGAGGTGGGGGTTTCGTCTGCCCGGCTGCTGTCGAGCCGGCCGCAGCGGTGCCGCCCTCGCCCCTTCGCCTTGCCGTAAGATGCGCGGGCCATGGCCCCGTCCGTCCTGTTGATGTTGGCGCTCGCCGCGCCCGCTGCCTCTATCCCCCACAACTTCTCCACAGACGAGCGCCCCAGCACCGCGCTCCTCCTCGATGCGGGCACGGCCTCCGTGCGCTCCGTCATCCGGAACGTCGGAGCCGGACAGCTCGATGCGGCGGGCATTGCGTCCGTGATGGCGGTGGCGAGCGGTTCGCACGATGCGTTCGCGGAGATGCGGCAGCTTGATGCGGCGGGCCTCGCCTCGGTGCAGGCGGCCGCGAACGTCCAGCGCACGGCCGCGATGGGAACCGCGCAGCTCAGCGCGGTGGGCCTCGCGTCGGTGCAGGCTGCGGCGAACAGCCAACGCACTGCTTTGGTGGGAACCGCACGGCTCACGAACGCGGGCCTCGCGTCGGTGCAGGCTGCCGCGAAGAACCCTTCAGCTCAGGCGCGTGGCAACGGCGGTATCGTGCAGGCCGGAGGCATCGCGCCCCGCGCTTCCGGAGTGAGCTTCGCCAACGGCACGGCCACCCCCGTCTCGATGCGGATGCCCGCCGGCATGGCCGCGCCCACCTCAAACCCAGACACGCCGTCCACCACCGCTCCCGCGACAGGCGCGGCGCCCCGGACCCCGGGCACCGACACGCTCTCCGAGGCAGGCCGCATCGCCGTGGACGCCAGTGTCGCGGCCCTGCGCGCCGCCGCCGTGGCGATGCGCGCCCGGTCCGGCACCGCGCCCGCCGGCCTCGCCGCCGCAGGCGATCCGGACGCGCACTACGCGCGGGGCGTGCAAGCCCTCCAGGCCAAGGACAGCCAGACCGCCATCGCGGAGCTGTCCGCGTGCGTCCAGGCCGCGCCGACCCGCGCCGACTGCCGCTGGGAGCTGGGCTGGGCCTACTCCGTCGACGGCCGCTGGGCGGACTCGCTCACGCAGTGGACGCAGGTGCGCACGCTCAAGCCGGATCAACCCGACCTGGAGTCCGCGCTCACGCAGGCGCGCAACCAGGCCGCGCTCCAGGCCCGGCTCGCGCAGCCCGTGGA
>NZ_RAWB01001057.1 GCF_003612055.1 Corallococcus llansteffanensis | reverse complement strand
GGGCGGGGGAGGGCAGCGGGCGAAGACGCACGGAGCCCCAGGTCCCTTGCTTCCGTCAACCCTTCCGCCATCCGCGGACTAGCGGGGCCCCTGCGGCGGGGTGGAACCCCGGGCGGCGCGCTCCACGTCGTCGCGGTGTGCCTCGATGTACTTCTCCACCTCGGCGTCGTCGACCTGCAGGTCGCGCAGCACGCCCGGGTAGACGAAGCGGAAGGCAGGGGACTCCTCGTCCCCGCGCAGGCGGAAGCTCATCTTCAGCACCGCCGCGCCGTACAGCTTGTCTTTCAAACCCTTCGACTTACCCATTCGCTCCTCTGGCTCCCAGACGCCCGCCGGCGGCTTGGACGGGCCCTGCCGGGCACCCGCTCAAGCGTCGGCGTCGTCCTCGTCGTCGTCCGGCAGCAGGCTCCGCTTGGGCATCGGGGCGGGCTTCGCCGGAGTGAACACCACGCGTCGGTTGCGGCCCTCGCCTTCCGCCGCCACCTTCACGCCTCCTACTCCTTCTACTGCCCTGAGGACGCGCGCGCGGTCCTCTGTCTTCATCGCGGCGAACGCATAGAAGCGCCCCAGGCTGGCGGACTTCTCCGCGAGCTTGCGGACGGCCTCCCGCAACACCGCATCCTCCTCGACCTGCACCGAGCGCTCGTCCGCTTCCGCGCCCCCCTTCGCCGGGGCCTGCGCGGCCTTGGGAGCCGGCGCGGCCTGCTGCCCTCCCCGTGCCCCACGGCCCTGCGGCGGCGCGGCGGGAGCGGGCGGCTGGGTCCGGGCCGCCGCCTGAGCCGGAGCGGACGCCAGCTGGGCCACGGTCGCCGTCGGCGCGGAGACCGGAGCCTGGGGAGCCTGTTGCTGCTGTCCGGGCTCGCGGCGCGGCCGGGGCTCCGGGTGGCCGTTGGCCCCCAGCATCACCCACCGGCGTTCAACGCCCGGGCGGTGGAGCATCTTGTTGAGCAGGAACTGGAGCGAATCCAGCACCTGGCTGCGCTTGCCCGGCTCCACGCCCGGAGGCGGACCGGCCTCGAAGTGGAGCGCCACGGACAGGCTGCCGTCGGCGGCGTCCTGCAAGTCCAACCGGGCCGGGTACCCCATCAGCCCGAGGATGTCGGTGAGCAGCCGCTCCACCCGGGGG
>NZ_RAWB01001056.1 GCF_003612055.1 Corallococcus llansteffanensis | reverse complement strand
CCCCTGCCCCCCTCACCCTCCCGGGAGGCTTCTCCTCGGAGCTCGTGGTCGGCGGTCTGGAGTACCCGACGACGTTCGCGAGCCTCCCCGATGGGCGCCTCCTCATCGCCGAGAAGGCAGGGGCCGTCCGCCTCTTCAAGGGCGGCGTCCTCCAGCCCGTGCCCTTCATCGACCTTCGTGGGCGGGTGAACTCGCACCATGATCGCGGGCTGCTGGGGCTCGCGGTGGACCCGGCCTTCGCCACCAATGGCTTCGTCTACCTGCTCTATACCTACGACGACGATGCCACGGATGACTCCGGGCCCAAGACGGCGCGGCTGGCGCGCTACACCGCCGTGGGGGACTCGGCTTCACCCGCGAGTGAGCTCGTGCTGCTCGGCACCACGGTGGGCAACTCCTGCAATGACTTTCCCGCGGGTGCGGATTGCATTCCCTCGGACAGCGCCTCGCACACTGTGGGCAGCGTCCGGTTCGCGCCGGACGGCACCCTCTTCGTGACGTCTGGAGATGGGGCCCGCTTCGACGCGGTCGACGACGACGCGCTGCGGGCGCAGAGCCTGGACTCCCTCGCGGGCAAGGTCCTGCGCATCACCCGCTCCGGCGCGGGCGTGGGCTCGAACCCGTTCTGGAACGGGGATGCCCAGGCCAACCGCTCCAAGGTGTGGGCGCTGGGGCTTCGCAATCCCTATCGCTTCAGCCTGCGCCCGGGCACCGCCACGCCCTACCTGGGCGACGTCGGCTGGGGCACCTACGAGGAGATCAACGTCGCGCTCCCGGGGTCGAACCTGGGCTGGCCCTGCTACGAGGGGCGCTTCCGCCAGAACGGCTACGAACCCAAGCCCGTCTGCCAGGCGCTCTATGCACGAGGGCCCGGCGCGGTGCGACCTCCGCTGTACGACTGGGACCACGGCGTCGGCCAGACGGCCACGGGCGGCGCCTTCTACACCGGCACCGCGTACCCGGAGACGTGGCGGGGTGCCTACTTCTTCGGCGACTACTCCCAGCAGTGGATCCGCTCCCTGCGGGTGGATGCGAATGATCAGCTCGTGCCCGACAGCGTGACGGAGTTCGCGACCGGGGTGGGTGGGCTCGTCGAGCTTGGCATCGGGCCGGACACCAACCTCTTC
>NZ_RAWB01001055.1 GCF_003612055.1 Corallococcus llansteffanensis | reverse complement strand
CCCCCAGCCCTCCCACCACGCCCACGCGCCGGAGCACGTCCGGAGACCCCAGCCGGCGCAGCGACTCCCGGCCTCCCGCGCGCCACGCCGCCCGGGCGTGCATGAACACGAAGCGACAGGTGGCCACGGTGAGCGCCGCGTAGAAGAACGTGTAGACGCTCTCCTTCAGGTGCAGCACCAGGTCCACGCAGGTGATGGCCAGGGCGAGCAGCACCTGCCCCTTGCGCGTGCCCGGCGACGTGGCCGGGTCGGTGAGCATGTAGAAGACGAAGATGAAGAACGAGGGCGCGCCCAGCGTGCCCAGGAAGAGCACCTCCGGCGGCAGGTGGTGGCGCAGGATGAACGCGCGCAGCGCCGTCTGGAGCGCGTAGAAGCCGAGGAAGCTCACCACCAGCCAGCCCCGGCCCACGCGGAAGAAGAACAGCACCAGCGCCGCCATCACGATGAAGGCCGACAGCGCCACCTCGCCGTTGGCCCACTGGTACGCGGGCGCCGCGGTGATGAGCTCGCGCGTGACGAGCAGCGACACCGCCACCGCGAACATCGACGGATTGAAGACGTGCCGCCCCTGGAAGGTCAGCACGTACTTGGAGCCGATGGCCAGCCACACCGGCAGCCACAACAGCGTGCTCGCGTGCGAGTAGTTGAGCAGCAGCGCCAGCGAGCAACACGAGATGTACGCGGAGAGCGGCACCACCTTCTGCCGCTTGAGCAGCCAGCCGAGCGCCGCGTCCAGCAGCGTGCCGGAGACGACCAGGAAGGCCATCTGCCCGGGGCTGCGGTTGAAGCCGAAGAAGGTGAAGCCCAGCACGCCGTAGAGCGTGAGCAGCGCCGCGAAGGGCAGCCTCGGGTCGTTCCACCGGGGGAAGACCCAGCCGCCCCACTCCACACGCGGGGCCGCGGGGGCCGGCGTCATCGCCACATCCACACTCATGATTGACCGTCCCGGGACACGCGCGGAGCGTGCCGTGCCAGCCCCCGGGTGTCCAATCCCCACGGGACTTGCATCCGACGCCCATGCATGGAGTCGTAGCCCCTGACGATGTCCCGCCTGTCTCCTGCTCTCCCCCGCCGCGCGGCGGTGCCCCGCGCCCTGCTGGTTCCGGCCACCCCCTCCGGGCTGCTGCGGCTGGCGG
>NZ_RAWB01001054.1 GCF_003612055.1 Corallococcus llansteffanensis | reverse complement strand
GCCCCGGCCGGTGGGGCGCCGGGGCTCGGGCTCCGGTTCCTCGGCCTCTTCGACCTCCGGCTCGTCCTGGACGGCGGTGCCCTCCCCGGTGTCGGACTCCGGATCCTCCAGGTAGGTCTCCTGGATGCGCGTGGGGGCGTCCTGCATCAACGCAGGCGCGCGCGCGGGAACAAGCAGCACGAGGCAGCAACACAGGCCGAGGAACGAGCGGAGCATCCGAGCAGCCGATGATAGGCGACAGGACGGACGACACGAAATCATGTGTGCCCGTTCCCTCTTCGCTCCCGCGTGCTACAGGAGCGCGCGGCGGGGGACTGCACGGGAGCGAATCGCATGGCGGCGCCTGGATCAGAGCTGGAACGACTGGTGGGGATCATGCAGCGGCTGCGGGCCGAGGGCGGCTGCCCCTGGGACCGCGAGCAGGACCTGCGCTCGCTGCGCCCCTACCTGACCGAGGAGGCATTCGAGGTCCTGGACGAGATGGACCGCGTCTCCGAGGGCGGCCCCTGGCATCCCCTGTGCGACGAGCTGGGGGACCTGCTCTTTCAAATCGTCTTCCACGCCCAGCTCGCGGCGGAGCTGGGCGAGTTCACGATGGCGGACGTCTGCAAGGCCATCAGCGACAAGATCACCCGCCGGCACCCCCACGTCTTCGGTGACGAACAGGTGAAGGGCGCCGAACAGGTGCTCTCCAACTGGGCGAAGCTGAAGGCGGACGAGCGCAAGCGCAAGACGGGCCGCGCGGGTTCGGTGCTGGACGGAGTGCCCACCGCCGCCCCGTCCCTGCTGCGCGCCGAGCGCCTCACCGAGAAGGCCAGCCGCATCGGCTTCGACTGGCCGGACCTCGCCGGGGTGCGCGGCAAGCTGGACGAGGAGCTGCGCGAGCTGGACGAGGCCATCGCGGCGGGGGGACGGGACGCCATCGAGCACGAGCTGGGGGACGTCCTGTTCTCGCTCGCGAACCTCGCCCGCTTCGTGAAGACGCCGGCGGAGGACGCGCTGCGCATGGCCACCCGCCGCTTCGTCACCCGGTTCCAGTACATCGAGGCCCGGCTGAACGAGGAGAACGTGCCCTTCGGCGGCGCCACCCTGGAGCACATGGAGCGCCACTGGCAGGCGGCCAAGGCCGAGGAGAAGGCCCTTCC
>NZ_RAWB01001053.1 GCF_003612055.1 Corallococcus llansteffanensis | reverse complement strand
CCTGGGAGGGAAGCAGGCCGGTGCCGGCACCGGCCTGCTTCCCTCCCAGGCACGCCGGTTGTGAAGAATCGTGAAGCGCGGTCAGCGCAGCGTGACGCCGTGGCCCGGTGCGTCCGGGTCCAGCGTCAGCCGCGAGCCCGCGTAGTGCGCGCCGCCCTGGAAGGGGTGGCTCGCGATGAACAGCGGCGTGTCCAGGTCCGCGTAGGTGAACCCGCCCAGGCCCGCGGCCAGGTGCGCGGACGCGCTCATCGCGAGCACGCTCTCCACCATGCCGCCCACCATCAGCTCCAGGCCCGCGGCGCGCGCCAGGCTCCACATCGTCACCGCCTCCACCATCCCGCACTTCATCGTCTTGATGTTGATGGCGTGGCACGCGCCCTCGCGGATGAGCCGCAGCACGTCCTTCGCCGAACGGGCCGACTCGTCCGCGCACACCGGCACCTTCGAGCGGCGCGTCACCTCCGCGAGCCCCGCGAAGTCGGACGCCGGCACCGGCTGCTCGAACAGCGACAGCGGCACGTCCGCCCGCTCCAGCTCCTTCAGGAAGGCCAGCGCCTCCGCCACGTCATAGCCCCCGTTCGCGTCCGCGAAGAGGCGCGCCTTCGGGGCCTCCTGGTGGATGGCGACGAGCCGCGCCGCGTCCGCGTCCGGATCCAACGCCCCGACCTTCACCTTCAGCGTGTCGATGCCCCGCCCCAGGATGGCCCGCGTGGACGCCACCGCGTGCGCCACGTCGCCGGCCGTGACCGTCATGTCGATGTCCAGCGCCGTGCCCGCCCCGCCGAAGAAGACGTGCAGCGGAAGGCGGTGGTGCCGCGCCAGCGCGTCCAGCAGCGCCATCTCCAACCCACACCGCGCGGACGGGGCGAGCGCGAGCGCATCCGAGAGCGCCTCCGCCGCCGGCCGCCACGCCTGGGCGTCCCGGCCCAATAACACCCCGCGTACGGACTCCAGCGCGGCGAGCGTGCTGCCCTGCGTCTCGCCGCTCACCGCGGTGAAGGGGGCCGCCTCACCCAGGCCCACCGTTCCATCCGCCAGCGTGACGCGCACGAGCACGTTCTCCGCCGCGTGCTGCGCGCCGGTGGCGATGGCGAAGGGCTCCGTGAGCGGCAGGTGCAGCGGCTCGAAGGTGGCGTGGGTGACGAGGGTGGGGCG
>NZ_RAWB01001052.1 GCF_003612055.1 Corallococcus llansteffanensis | reverse complement strand
CCCGCACTCTTTGTGCGCCCGCACCGCGTCATCCCCATCCCTCCCTCCGAGGAGATGCCATGGCCAGGAAGATGAAGGCGGTGCAGGTGCTGAAGGCGGGCGGTCCGCTCGAGACGGTCGAGCGCGAGGTCCCCGAGCCCGGGCCGGGACAGGTCCGGCTCGCGGTGGAGGCGTGTGGCGTCTGTCACAGCGATGCCATCACCAAGGAAGGCTGGATGCCCATCCAATACCCCCGCGTGCCGGGCCACGAGGTGGTGGGCCGCATCGACCGGGTAGGCCCTGGCGTCACGGCGTGGAAGGAAGGCCAGCACGTCGGCGTGGGCTGGCACGGAGGCCATTGCGGCCAGTGTGTCGCGTGCCGCAGCGGCGACTTCGTCACCTGTGAGAAACAGCAGATCTGCGGCATCAGCTACGACGGTGGCTATGCGGAGTACCTGGTCGCGCCCCAGGAGGCGCTGGCCCGCATCCCGGAGGGAATGAGCTCCGAGGATGCCGCTCCCCTGCTCTGCGCGGGCGTCACCACGTACAACTCGCTGCGCAACATGGGGGCGCGGCCAGGGGACCTCGTGGCGGTGCAAGGCATTGGCGGATTGGGCCACCTGGCCATCCAGTACGCCCACAAGTTCGGCTACCGCACCGCCGCCATCTCGCGCGGAGCGGACAAGCGACCCCTGGCGCTCGAACTGGGCGCGCAGGAGTACATCGACACGGAGAAGGGCTCTGCGGCCGAGGCGCTCCAGAAGCTCGGTGGCGCGCGCGTCATCATGATGACCGCCTCGAGCAGCAGCCTCGCGGGCGAGCTGCTCGGGGGACTGGGGCGCAACGGCACCCTCCTGCTGCTGGGCGCGGGCTCGGAGCCCATCCCCGTCAGCAGCCTGTCCATGATCAGCAAGCGCACGCGCATCCAGGGCTGGCCCAGCGGCGTGCCCCAGGACTCGCAAGAGACCATGGAGTTCAGTGCGCTCGCGGGGGTGCGCTCGCGCAACGAGGTGTTCCCCCTGGACCGCGCGGCGGAGGCCTTCGAGCGGATGATGAGCAACAAGGCCCGGTTCCGGGTCGTGCTCAAGATACGCTGAGGCGCAAAGGAGGACTCGCGCTTGCCCGGGAACGGCTGGGGTGGGAATGCTTGCGCATGTCCCCTTCCCGTCCACTGCTCCGCCTCGCGGCGCTGTCCCT
>NZ_RAWB01001051.1 GCF_003612055.1 Corallococcus llansteffanensis | reverse complement strand
CGGCCAACGTGTTCCTCGTGGAGCTGCCGGGCGCCGCGACCACGCTCAAGCTGGTCGACTTCGGCATCGCCAAGCTGCTGGAGTCCCGCGACAGTCCCACCACCGTCGACGGCACCATCCTGGGCACTCCGGAGTTCATGGCGCCCGAGCAGATCCGCGGAGGCACCATCGGTCCGGCGACGGACCTCTACGCGGTGGGCATCATGACGTTCCAGATGCTCACCGGCGTGCGGCCGTTCCAGGGCGACCCAATGCAGGTGCTGTTCGCCCACGTCGATCAGCCACCGCCTCTGCCGTCCACGCGCGCAGAGGGCATTCCCCCGGAGCTCGACACGCTGGTGCTCCACCTGCTGGCGAAGGATCCCGCCCTGCGGCCGGCTTCCGCGGAGGCCGTGCGGCAGCAACTCCGACGCATCTCCATGCACCCGCTACCGAGGGCCTTGCCGGTACCCAGCCGCGGCGCGCCTCGCGCTCCGGCCCGTGCGCCCGTCAGAGCCTCACCGCACACGGAGAACTTGAGCACCGTGAGCCTCGCCGCCTCACTGCGCACCGGGAGCCGCGGCTGGATGGTGGGCGGCGCGGTGTTGCTCGCGGGGCTGGGGGGAGGAGCGTTGTGGCTGGGACGCTCGGCTTCGTCGACGGAGGTCACGCCCAGCACGAGCACCGCTCCGCCTACCGATAAGGAGGCCGAGGAGGCCAAGAGGGCCGAGGAGGCCAAGAGGGCCGAGGAGGCCAAGAGGGCCGAGGAGGCCAAGAGGGCCGAGGAGGCCAAGAGGGCCGAGGAGGCCAAGAGGGCCGAGGAGGCCAAGAGGGCCGAGGAGGCCAAGAGGGCCGAGGAGGCCAAGAGGGCCGAGGAGGCCAAGAGGGCCGAGGAGGCCAAGAGGGCCGAGGAGGCCAAGAGGGCCGAGGAGGCCAAGAGGGCCGAGGAGGCCAAGAGGGCCGAGGAGGCCAAGAGGGCCGAGGAGGCCAAGAGGGCCGAGGAGGCTAAGAGGGCCGAGGAGGCCAAGAAGGCCAAGGAGGCCAAGGAGGCCAAGAGGGCCGAGGAGGCCAAGAGGGCCGAGGAGGCCAAGAGGGCCGAGGAGGCCAAGAGGGCCGAGGAGGCCAAGAGGGCCGAGGAGGCCAAGAGGGCCGAGGAGGCCAAGAGGGCCGAGGAGGCCAAGAGGGCCGA
>NZ_RAWB01001050.1 GCF_003612055.1 Corallococcus llansteffanensis | reverse complement strand
GCACGCTCCAGGTGGTGCAGACCCTGGCGGCCCAGGGAGAGCCGGAGCGTGCGGCGCAGCTCTACGAGGAGCTGGGTGCCGCGCAGCGGGAACGGCTGCGCAAGGAGGCCTCCCAGGGCACGGTGAAGGAGCGCCACTGGCTGGTGGACGTGCTGCGCCGGGCGCGCGACTTCACGGGGGCGGCGCGGTTGCTCGACGGCAGCGGCGACGACGTGTCGGTGGCGGACCTGTACGCGCAAGGGGGCCAGCACGTGGCGGCGGCGGAGGCGTACCTGCGCGCGGGCGAGGTGGAGCGCGCCGCGGCGGCCTTCGAGCGGGGCGGGGCGCTGGAGCGGGCGCTGGAGGTGTACCGGGGCCTGGGTGCGCGCGAGTCGATGGCGAACTGCATGGTCCGCCTGGGTCGCCCCTTCGAGGCCGCGGACCTCTACCGCGAGCTGGGCCAGACGCACGCGGAGGCCGAGGCCCTGGGCGGCGTGCGCGCCGAGGACCCCCGGTACGTCGAGGCGGTGCTGCGCACCTGCAAGGCGCTGGACTCGGAGGGCTTCACGCACCGGGCGCTCGCGGTGCTGGCGGACGCGCTGAGCAGCTCCGAGCTCTTGCGCGTGGATCCGGTGCTGGTGACGGAGAAGGCGCGGCTGCTGCGGCGCATGGGGCTGGACGTGGAGGCCGAGGCGCTCCTCGCGCGGCTGGCCGCGGGCGCGTCCGTGCCGGAGGCCAGCGGCTACCGCTTCCTCAAGGCCATTCCCATCTTCGGCGAGCTGCCGCTGGATGACATGAAGGACCTCTACCGGGTGGCCCGGCCCGTGGCGGTGCCCGCGGGCGCGGTGCTGCTGGAGAAGGGCGCGCCCGGCACCGGGCTGCTGGTGCTGCTGGAGGGCACGGTGGAGGTCTTCAGCGGCAACGAGCCGAACGCGCGGCTCCTCAACACGCTGGGGCCCGGCGCGCACCTGGGGGAGATCTCCCTCGTGCAGGACGGCCCGGTGTCCGCGAACGTGCGGGCGAAGACGGCGGTGCGCGCGCTGCGCATCACCCACGAGAGCTTCCAGCACTTCCTGGCCACGCACGACACGGCGTCGCTGCACATCTACCGGCTCTTCACGCAGAGCCTCGCGGCCCGCGTGCGGGCGCTGAGCGGCTGAAAAGCGCGCGACGGGGCAGGGCAGGCGGGCATCCGGGCCCTGGCT
>NZ_RAWB01000104.1 GCF_003612055.1 Corallococcus llansteffanensis | reverse complement strand
CTCCACGCTCCACACCGGCCGCGCGCCCCAGGCCGTCGCCCCCACCTGCATCCGTGAAGTCCAGGCGAGCGTCGCGTGGCCTCCGCCTGCCCACTCGCGGAACACTCCGGGCAACGCCCGCGACACCACGCGCCCCGCCGGTGCGCCCGTCCCTGTCAGCAACACCGAAGGCGCTCGACACCCCTCCCGCGTGTCCTCGCACGAGGAGCGCTCCACCAGCGCATGCGAGAGGAGCGAGCGCGACTGATACGAACCGAAGCCCGTCACCGACACCGCCGCGTCCGTCCCCACCGGCCCCCGCACCGTGCCCACCACGCCCCGGAAGCCCTCGTCCCACTGGAAGTCCGGCGTCACCACCGCCTCACGCTCCTCGGGCGCACAGGCCCCTTCTCCCAGGAAGCACCACCGCTCCACGTTCCCAGGCGCGCGCACGACGTCGTCGGGCAGGAAGCCGTCCGGCGTGGGCAGCCCCGTGGTGTCCAGCGTCAGCCGCTGCCCGAAGCCCAGCCGGTAGGAGCCCACCAGCACCGAGGCCCGCGCCCCCGTCCACTGCCCGTGGAACTTGGGCACGACCACCGCCACACCGGGCGCCTCCGCCACGAGCGTCCGCGGGCGCGCATCCCGGTGCACCGCGCCCAGCCGCCGCCGCGTCAGCGACGTGAGCAGCCCCACCCGCCAGCCCTCCGGCCCCGCCACACGCACCTGGAGCGCCAGCGGTGGCAGCACCGGATCCGACGCCGCGAACGCGCTCAAGAGCCGTGCGTCCCCCGACACCCGCTCCGGCGACGCCCGCACGAGGAACGGCGCCAGCCTCCGACGCTCCTCCACCGTCAGCACCGCGTCCCCAAGCAACCCATCCACTCGCGCGTACGTCAGTCCCGGCAGGCCGTAGAGCGAGGCGCGCGAGGCAAGCACCGGATCCACGCCCGAGCGCCGCAGCACCGTCAGCGCCGCGAGCGTCTCCGCCGTGATGGCGCCCTCCTCCCTGAGCGCGAACAACGCCTGTTCGCCGGTGTCCTCGGGGTCGACCTCGTAGGACGCCGCGTGCGCCGCGACGGACAGCATCAGCAGGAACAGCCACACGCAGCAGAGGACGGAACGCACGCAGCGGGTCCTCTGCACGAGCGGGACCACCCTTCCCTACAAGGTGGCTTCCACCTGGGGTCCATCCCTTCCCCGGACGCGGCGTCCAGGGAAGGGACGGCCAGCGTCCCTCCCGCGGCGAGTTCGTCAGGCGGTGCGGCTATGCTGGGGGCCACATCTTCGCGAGGGCCGACGTTCCGGCCCGCAGAACAGCTCATGGGCCACGTCCACATCCTTCGTCACTTCCCCTCTCCCCAGGAGGGATTCAACCGCACCGTCCGCATCTACACCCCGGACCATTACGACGCCCGGGGGGAGCACCGCTTCCCGGTGCTCTACATGCACGACGGGCAGAACGTCTTCGCGCATCCGGAGTCCGCCGTCTTCGACACGTGGTGTGCCAACCGCGTCGCGGAAGAGGGCGTGAGCGCGGGGCGGATGGAGCCGTGGATCATCGTCGCGGTGGACTCCGGGCCGGGCCGCTTCCAGGAGTACTCGCCGTGGGACGAGCCGCGCAACAGCGTGTCCGCGCGCGGCGAGGCCTACGGGCGCTTCCTCGTGGAGGAGCTCAAGCCGTACATCGACCGCACGTACCTCACGCGCACGGGCGGCGAGTGGACGGGCACGATGGGCTCGTCGCTGGGGGGCCTCATCTCGCTGTACCTGGGGTGGCGGTTCCCGCACGTATTCGGCCGCATCGGCGCGCTGTCGCCCACGGTGATGTGGAGCCAGGGCCGGCTGTTCGAAGCGTGGCGCGCGCACAGCCACCGGTGGACGCGCATCTACCTGGACGCGGGCGCCACGGAATACATCCACGTGGGCGGCGTGCCGCTGGACTACGGCCGGGGCACGCTCGACTTCTTCCACCACCTCAAGGGCCTGGGCTACGGCGACCACGAGGTGTCGCTGGTGCTGGAGCCCGGCGGCGAGCACCACGAAAAGGACTGGCAGCGACGGCTGCCGGGCGCCATGCAGTGGCTCCTGGGTTGAGCCCGCGCCCGTGACGCGCAAGCCCCGGTCGGTACCGCCCGAGCAGCGGCAGGTCTACGTGCAGGTGGTGGAGGGACTGCTCCAGCACGGCCTGCGCGGCCAGGTGTCCCCGCGCCTGAGGGAGCGGCTGCGTCAGGCCGGCGTGGACCTGGACCGGCCGCTGTTGCCGCTCTACCCGGTGCCGCTCTGGACGCGGTGTCTGCACATCGTCATCGAGGAGGTCCATCCTGGCGTCCCCCGGGAGGAGGCCTTCCGCCAGCTCGCCCGGGCGCACGTGGAGGGCTACGGGGCCACGCTGCTGGGGCGCGCGGTGATGGGCGTGATGCGGGTGCTGGGACCGAGGCGCGTGGTGCAGCGGCTGCCGGAGGTGCTGCGCGGCACGGACAACTACACGGAGGCGGTGCTGACCGAGCGCGGCCCCGCGAACCACGAGCTGCACATCAACTCCGTCGTCGATGCGCCCGGCTACGTGGAGGCGCTCTTCGAAGCGCTGCTCCAGGTGGGCGGCGCGCGGTCGCCCCGCGTGACGAAGGTGCGCGAGGACGCGGACGGGACGGTGCTCGCGCTCACGTGGACGGAGCCGTAGCTACACGGTCGCCTGGATGAAGCGCACGGCCTCTTGCATCGACTCCTTGTCCGCGTGGCGGGTGAGGTACATCTCCTCGCCTAGGAGGCTGTGGTAGATGGGCGGCAGCTCACGGTGGACGAGGAGCGAGGGGCCCAGCCGCTCGACGATCTGCGCGTGGGTGTGGCGGTAGCGCCGTCCGTGACGGCGGGCGCTGTGGCAGACGTGGTGGCGCGGCGTGTACTGGAAGTCCGCCACCGGGTCGTTGGTCACCACGCGGGCCCAGAGCCGGTACACGTCGATGTCGCACGTGTAGTTCATCATGTCCGTCATGAAGCCACCGGGCGGGCGCAGGTTGGCCTCCAGCACGACGAAGCGGCCGTCCGGCAGCCGGAAGAACTCCAGGTGGAACCAGCGCTCGCGCAGGCCGAAGGCGGCGACGACCTGACGGCCCAGCACGTCGAGCGCGGGGGGGATGGTCTGGAGGCTCCAGAAGGAGATGTCGCGCCGCTCGGTGACGGTCTCCATGCCGCCGTCGCTGTACTCGTGGCTGAGCGCGAAGACGATGGCGCCGTGGCGGTCCACGATGCCGTCGTAGGTGACGATGGTGCCGCGCACGAAGGGCTGGGCCACGTAGGAGGTGGGCAGCGGGTGGGCGAGCGCGGCGTCCACCTCCGCGTCGGTGGTGACCTTGAAGGTGTGGGCGGCGCCCACGCCCACGTCGGGCTTGAGCACGAGCGGGTAGCCCACGCGGGCGGCGAAGGACTTCACCTGGTCGGCGTCGCGCACGCGCAAGAGGTCCGGGTGGGGGACACCGGAGGCGTGGAAGACCTCGGCCATGCCGGACTTGGAGCGCAGCCTGAGGATGTCGGCGGGCTGGAGGCCGGGGGCGTGGAAGTCCTCGCGCAGGCGGGCTTCGACTTCGAGCCAGGACTCGTTGAGGGACTCGATGCGGTCCACGCGGCCGTGGCGCCAGGTGAGGTAGCCGGTGGCGCGCACGAGGGCGTCGTAGTCCGTGAGGCTGGGGACGAAGAAGTATTCGCGGAGGGACTCGCGCAGCTCCGGACGCAGGGATTCGTAGGGCGTGTCACCGATGCCCAGCACGGACACGCCGCGCTCGCGCAGGGCGACGGCGAAGTGGAAGTAGTGGGACGGGAAGTGGGGAGAGATGAAGACGAAGTTCATGGCTCCTGGCGGGCGGGGCCACCGCTGGAGGGGGACCATAGCGGCACCTCCCCCGCCCTTGAAGCCCGGTGGGAAACACTGTCCACCAGGAGGACTCGCCCCTCCGGGTCTACCGGGGGAACACTCGCGCCATGGCGCAGGATTCCGAGGGGTTTGCCCAGGCCCGGGAGCGGATGGGGCAGCACACCATCCCGGAGCTCATCGAGTTGCTGGAGAGCGAGGACGTGCGCACGCGCTTCCTGGCGGAGATGTGTCTGCGGGACGCGACGTCCACCTGACTCCACTTCCAGCCCGCGGGTCCGCGGGCCGAACGGGAGGCCGCGGTGAAGGAGTGGCGCGATTGGTGGGCCGCGCGCCGGGACACGTTCAAGAAGCGCTGGGGCGACAGAAGCGGGTGAGGCTCAGCGAGGAAGCGCGCGATGGGCTCCGGCGCTTGCCAATCGCCATGCCCCGATGCCAGATGGTATCAGCCCGCCGCACCGAGGAGCCGCATGCTGACCCGACTCAAGGTCGAGGGATTCAAGAGCCTCTTGAACGTCGACATCCGATTCGGTCCATTCACCTGCGTTGCGGGAATGAATGCCGTCGGAAAGTCCAACCTCTTCGACGCGATCCGGTTCCTCCACCTCTTGACGCGCCACCCCATCATGGAGGCCGTCAAGCTTCTACGGGAAACCAAGGGTCGCTCACCGGATCCACGCTCCTTGTTCACGGCCTTCGAGGGCTTCCGTGCTCCGGAGATGCGCTTCACAGCGGAGATGGTCGTGGCGCAGGACGTGGAGGATGAGTTGGGCGTCACAAGCCGGGCCCAGATCTCCACACTCCGCTACTCACTGGCCTTCAAGCTGGCGGATGAGGACGAAAGTCGGCTTGAGCTGCTCCACGAATCCCTGGAGCCCATCAAGGTTTCCGATGCAGGCCGCGGGCTCGGTTTTCACTCGACACGCGAGTTCAGGGACTCAGCGCTCCAGGGAGTCCGCCGGGGGGGACCCTTCATCAATACCCTCCCGGGCTCTCGTGAGATCACGGTCCACCAAGAGGGACATGGTGGAAGGAAGATTCCCGCCCCCAAGTCCTCGCGCACGGTGGTGGGCGGAAGCGCCTCCAGTGACTTTCCAACCGTGCTCGCAGCCCACCGTGAGATGCAATCGTGGAAGACCCTCCTCCTTGAGCCCTCTGCGATGCGGTCTCCTTCCATTTATGGAGATGAGCGCTTCATCGACCAGCGGGGTGCCAACCTCCCCTCGACGCTCCAGCGGCTCGCGCGGGGAGAGAGCACCACCGGCCAGCTCTATGCGAACCTCTCCAACCGTCTCGCGGAGCTGTTGGAAGATGCCAGGGAGCTCCGAGTCCGGGATGATCCCAAGACGGAAACCTTGACCGTCGAATTGCAGGGGCGAGACAACATCTTCCATCCCGCGCGAGCCCTTTCTGACGGGACGCTCCGCTTCCTTGTCCTGGCGACGCTGTCACTCGACCCGGAGACCCGGGGCGTCATCTGCCTCGAAGAGCCTGAGAACGGAATCCACCCCGACCGCATCCCCCAGATGGTGCAACTTCTCAGGGACATCGCGGTGGATCCGACCTTGCCGTTGGGCCCCGACAATCCCCTTCGACAGGTCATCGTCAACACACATTCGCCAGTCATCTTCGAGAGCATCAACCTCAATGACCTGGTCTTCCTGGATTCCGTCGAGGCAGTCCAAGCGGATGCACGCGGGAAGGTCACCATGGCCCGCATCCCTGAGCGTTCCTGGCGAGCGGGGTTCACGGATGAAGGCTTGATGCTCCCTCCTGGCAAGCTGTTTCCGTACCTTCGCGAGCAGGACTCCTTCGTCTTCATGAATGAGCGGCAAGGCGAATGACGCCTCTGACCTATACTCTGGTCGCGGATGGCCCCAGCGACCGCTGCCTCGAACCCATCATCAACTGGACCCTCGCGCAGGCGATGAAGCCTTCGGCCGCCCTCATCGATTCCCAGTTCGCTGACTTCCGGGACACGCCTGGTGCGCCGCGGAGGCTGGATGAACGGATCACCCGAGCCGTCGAACAATTTCCTTGTGACCTCTTGTTCGTTCACCGGGATGCGGAGCGGGATTCACCAGAGCGGAGGAGGGACGAGATCGCCGAAGCCATCCGTGACGTGGGCCTTGCGCATGTCGTCTGCATCGTTCCCGTCCGGATGACCGAGGCGTGGCTGCTCTTCGATGAGCCCGCGATCCGCCGTGCAGCGGGGAATCCCCATGGCACGGTTTCCCTGAATCTTCCCGCCGCATCACGGTTCGAGGTTCTGCCCGATCCCAAGCAGGTGCTTGGCGATGCCCTGCTCATGGCTTCGGAAGCCAAGGGGCGAAAGCTTCGGCAGTTCCAGCGAGACATTTCCATGCTCAAGCACCGCGTCGCGGAACTCATCGAGGACTTCACGCCCCTGCGGAGGCTTTCTGCCTTTCAAGCTTTCGAGCACGAGGTCCGCGCCATCGTAGAAGCCTTCCGATAAGCACTGTCAGCCACGTGCGGCACGTCCCCTGTGCCGCACGGCTTCGCGCAGTTCGTCCTCCTGAAGTGGGGTAAAGTCCAGGCACAGGTCGTTCAAGGGCTCACGGCCGACACCTACTTACGCGGCCGTAGGCGGGACTTCTCAGCAGGATGGAGCACAAAGCCCACGCCGGGAGATGCCTGCGGGGGCGGTGTCACAGTCTGCGCATCTGGCAGTGCTGTGGCCAGGAAGGTGCCACGTCCGGGAGTCGTTGCGCTCCACCTTGTGCCTCCATTTACCGATAAGCCGCAAGCACCGTGTTGCGATGCACACCCCGCGACACCACCAGCACAGGGTTCCTGGGAAGAGAACTACGGGATGCAACCGTAAGCGTCGCACGCTCTCCGCCAGTGCCTGCGCAATTTGCACGAAGCGCGGCCTCAGGGGTCGAGCATTCAGCGGGTCACAAGTTAGACCTATCCGCTGCGCTTGCAAGCATCCATCATCGGCACCAAGCGTTCATGGACCTCAGACAGGAACGACGTCAGGCCGACGCTCCTACCCTGCTCACGAAGCACTTCCAGGGAAGTCGCGCGCAGACATTCTTCTTCGCGTTCTAGGCGACCGGAGGTCAGTGCATCCAGTGCCTTCTTGGCGTCGTTCTTCGCGCCGTGTTCCCGTGCCGTCAGACGGTGGGCTTCACGAACGGGATGGAATGACAGTCGCTGCTCTTCCTTGCGAAGTGCATCCTCTTCGGATTCCTTTGCATCGAACCCAGCGAGCACCCAGCACTCCCGCTTGGGCTCCGCCACGCCGATAACGACCTCGAAGGGCCAGGATCTGTCATCGCGGGCCTGTTGCAGACCGATGCGTCGACTCGCGTCCGCATCACTGTCACGAATCAGCATCACGGCCTGAGGTTTTGGCTCCGTATTCGCGAAAAGCAGGAGCGCACGCCGGGCCATTAATGCATCGGGATCGCCAGGCTTGTTGCCGAAATGACCGAAGAGCCCCCGGAGCCCTGCACGTGTTGCCTCGGCCTTCACGGAAGCCCAACGGAGGAATGGCTCCGCAGGAGTCAGCCCTCGCCACCTGCGCTGCGTGTTCAGCATCGCCTCGTCGAGCCAGTCAATGGCCTCGACCAGCACGCGGTCGGCGAGCGCGCAGGCGGTATCACGGTCTGAACGGGCCTCACAGACCACGCCAAGCTCGTACGCGGGCTCACTCATGCGGAGAGGACGTAGGGTCCTTTTCCATCCAACTTTCGCCCACCGTGCTCCAGAACTCACCCGGGCTCATCAAGTCCTTCCACTTTCTATACTCAGGATGCGCCTCGAGTTTCTCGCATCGAGCAGAGCCATCCTCAGCAAGGAATGTCATTCGAATCTCTCCTGGCTGCATATAATTAAGAACAAAGGGTGAGTGACTCGTAGCAAGCACCTGCAACTCAGGTCGCCTCTTGCGAATCTTCCGAATGACATCAACAAGCCTTCCCTGTGCTACAGGATGCAAAGCGAGTTCAATATCATCAAGCAAAACCAAGTGAGGCTGCGACGGCCCCAAGACAGCAGCAAGCAGCCCCAAAGCCATCAGTGTTCCTTCCCCTACCATGCCAGCAGGAACACCTTTCGCGCCTCTCATATCAAAAGAAATCCTATGCCCCCAAACCGATTGGCTCATGACTGGCGAGTATGTCGCATCCGATGAAGGTTTGACGCGCGCGCGTTCAATACGGATACGCTCAACCGCAGGGACAATCTCTACCAAGGACTTCTCTATTTCAGAAAACTCCTCGTCGCGACTAAGCTTTAGATGAGCTAGCAAGGCGGCCAATCCACTGCCGTCGCCTGATAGCACTGGACTCTCATCCTCACTGTACGAAGGCTCGGCCAAGCGTCGCGAGTCAAAACGCAACGCGATAGTGGAACTCAAGGCGTTCCTGAAAACGTTCAGCGGCGGCTGAAATAAGCTATCTCCTGTCCGATCCGACTGATTGATTTCAATCGAATCCACCGGCACGCTCTTCCCAGCCCAGCGCCCCTTCATCTCGATATGCTGGCGCTGTGCTGGCTGGCCATTCACATACATAGAACGCATCAGCGAATTGAGCCGGGCCATACCTGCGCAGCCGAACCAGTCCCCTGAAACTTCAAGCCCAACCGGCTCAACGACTCCGTGAGACTTTATAGCCTCTTCAAATATCAGGTCTTCATTCTTACCGAATAGGCTCCTGGCACTTTCCGACAGAAGGCTCAGCCCCTCCAACAACGTCGTCTTCCCCGACGCATTGGGCCCCACCAGCACCGTGAACGGCTCAAGCTCCAGATCGAGCGAGCGAAATGCCCTGAAGTTGCGAAACTGCACCTTCTCGATCACGCGTGCACCCTCCCCTGCCCTGCGACTCCGCCCCAGTCATACCCAGGGCGGAGCCTGAACGACCGTCTTCAGTTCTTCTGCAGCGGCCGGTAGCGGATCCGGTGCGGCTCCAGCGCGTCCGGGCCCAGGCGCTTCTTCTTGTCCGCTTCGTAGTCCTCGAAGTTGCCCTCGAAGAAGAACGCCTTGCTGTCACCCTCGAACGCCAGGATGTGCGTCGCGATGCGGTCCAGGAACCAGCGGTCGTGGCTGATGACCACCGCGCACCCAGCGAAGCTCAGGAGCGCGTCCTCCAGGCTCCGCAGCGTCTCCACGTCCAGGTCGTTCGTCGGCTCGTCCAACAGCAGCAGGTTGCCGCCGCTCTTGAGCATCTTCGCCAGGTGCAGCCGGTTGCGCTCACCGCCCGACAGGTCCTTCACCCGCTTCTGCTGGTCCTGCCCCTTGAACGCGAACCCCGCCAGGTACGCGCGGCTCGGGACCGTGCCCGCCTTGCCCAGGTCGATGAGGTCCAACCCGCCGCTCACCTCCTGGAACACCGACTGCTCGCCCTGCAGCGCGTCGCGGCTCTGGTCCACGTAGGCCATCACCACCGTCTCGCCCACCTTCAACTCGCCCCCGTCCGGCTTCTCCGCGCCCGTCATCATCCGGAACAGCGTCGTCTTGCCCGCGCCGTTGGGCCCAATCACTCCCACGATGCCGCCGGGCGGCAGCTTGAAGGTCAGCTCGTCGATGAGCAGCCGGTCCCCATACGCCTTGCGCAGCCCCTTCGCCTCCACCACCAACCCACCCAGCGGCGGACCCGGAGGGATCATCACCTCGCCCGTCACGTCGCGCTTCTGCTGGGACTGGTTGAACAGCTCCTCGTACGCGGCGATGCGCGCCTTGCTCTTCGCCTGACGCGCCTTCGGAGACGCCCGCACCCACTCCAGCTCGCGCTTGAGCGTCTTCTGACGGTGGCTCTCCGACTTCTCCTCCAGCTCCAGCCGCTTCTGCTTCTGCTCCAGCCAGCTGGAGTAGTTGCCCTTCCAGGGCACGCCCTCGCCCCGGTCTAGCTCGAGAATCCACTCCGCCACGTTGTCCAGGAAGTACCGGTCGTGCGTGATGCACACGATGGTCCCCGTGTACGCCTTCAGCGCCTGCTCCAGCCACGCGACGCTCTCCGCGTCCAGGTGGTTGGTGGGCTCGTCCAGCAGCAGCAGGTCCGGCTTCTCCAACAGGATGCGGCAGAGCGCCACGCGGCGCTTCTCACCGCCGGACAGCTTCGTCACGTCCGCGTCACCCGGGGGCAGCCGGAGCGCGTCCATGGCCATCTCCAGCGTGCGGTCCAGCTCCCAGCCGTTCGACGCGTCGATGGCGTCCTGGAGCCGGGCCTGCTCGGCGAGCAGCTTCTCCATCTCCGCGTCGCTCATGGGCTCCGCGAACTTCGCGCTCACCTCATTGAAGCGGTCCAGCGCCTGGCGGATCTCCTTCAGGCCCAGCTCCACGTTCCCCTTCACGTCCAGGGTCGTGTCCAGCTGCGGCTCCTGCTCCAGGTAGCCCACCTTCACCGTGGGGTCCGGCTTCGCGACGCCGAAGAACTCCGTGTCCACCCCCGCCATGATGCGCAAGAGCGTGGACTTGCCGGAGCCGTTGGGGCCAATCACGCCAATCTTGGCGCCCGGGAAGAACGACAGGTAGATGCCCTTGAGGATCTCCTTGCTGTTCTTGACCTTGCGCAGGTCCTGCATCGTGAAGATGAAATTCTGGGCCATCGCGGCATCCTAGCGGTCTGTCAAACGTGAGCGGTCCTGGGAGCGGATACCAGGGAGCACCCACGGGCTCAAGGCGAGAGCGCACCCTCCGTGTCCGCCTGGACGGCGCGCGTCATGTCCCCGGCGGTGCGAAAAAACGCCCGGCCGCTTGCCCAGCGAACCCACGGCGAAGGTGTTAGAGGAAGCGCCGCCATGTCCGAGCCCTCGACCCCCGCCCTGGAGCTGCAGGGCCTCTCCAAACGCTACGGCAGCTTCACCGCGCTGCACTCGGTGGACCTCTCCATTCCCCCCGGCGAAATCTTCGCGCTGCTCGGCCCCAACGGCGCCGGCAAGACGACCCTCATCGGCAGCGTGTGCGGCCTGGTGAAGAAGTCCGCTGGCACCATGCGCGTCTTCGGCAAGGACCTGGACCAGGACCCCGTGGGGCCCCGCTACCAGGTGGGGCTGGTGCCGCAGGAGATCAACTTCGACCCGTTCTTCTCCGTCGCGGAGTCCCTGCGCATCCAACTGGGCTACTACGGCCAGCCCCGCGACGACGCGCGCGTCGATGAGGTCCTCACCGCCCTCAACCTCCAGGCGAAGAAGGACTCGCTCACGCGCGCCCTGTCCGGCGGCATGAAGCGCCGGCTGCTCATCGCCAAGGCCCTGGTGCACCGGCCCCGGCTCGTGTTCCTCGACGAGCCCACCGCGGGCGTGGACGTGGAGCTGCGCCGCGACCTGTGGACGTACGTGAAGAAGATCGCCAGCGAGGGCACCACCATCGTCCTCACCACGCACTACCTGGAAGAGGCGGAGGAGCTGGCCGACCGCGTGGGCATCATCAACGAGGGCCGCCTCCTCATGGTGGAGGAGAAGTCCACCATCCTGCGCCGCTTCGGGGAGAAGCGCCTGGTCGTCACCTTCTCCGAAGCCCTGCCCGCCATGCCCGAAGCCGGCCAGCGCTTCGCCGCGAGCCTGTCCCAGGACCGCCGCACGCTCACCTACGTGGAGCGCGAGAACTGCGCGCCCTCCGGCGAATTGCTCCGCGCGCTCTACGCGAACGGGCTGCCCATCTCCGAGGTGGAGACGCGCCGCCCGCGCCTGGAAGACGTGCTCATCGAGATCCTCCGCGGCCGCCCGACGCAGGCCGCCTGAAACCCCGCTTCCGGAAAATCCCCCCACCCCATGAACGTCCTCGGGATGCAGACGCTGTTCGCGAAGGAGGTCCGGCGCTTCATGCGCGTGCCGGGCCAGACCGTCCTGTCGCCCCTCATCAGCACCACGCTGTACTTCATCGTCTTCGGCTACTCGATTTCAGGGCGCGTGCACGCGGTGGAGGGCCACCCGTACCTGCACTTCATCGTCCCGGGGCTCGTGTTCCTGGGCATCGCCAACAACGCGTTCCTCAACAGCAGCTCGTCCCTGTTCATCACCAAGATCCAAGGCACCGTGGTGGACCTGCTGGTGGCGCCGCTGGGGCCCGGCGAGCTGATGGTGGGCTTCATCGGCGGCGCGATGGTGCGCGGGCTGGTGGTGGGCCTGCTCACCTGGATCGTCGCCGCCCTGTTCTCCGGCTTCAGCCTGGAGCACCCGCTGGCGACGCTCTACTTCCTGCTGCTGTCCAGCTACGTGTTCAGCGTGCTGGGCATGCTCGCCGCCGTGTGGGCGGAGAAGTTCGAGCAGATCAACTTCTTCCCCACCTTCGTCATGCTGCCGCTCACGTTCCTGGGCGGCGTCTTCTACTCGGTGCGCGAGCTGCCCTCGCCCTGGAACCACGTCAGCCTCTTCAACCCCATGGTCTACATGGTGGAAGGGCTGCGCTTCGGCATGCTGGGCAGCAGCCTGTTCTCTCCGCTCGTCGGCGGCGCCATCCTCGCGGCCACCGCCGCCGTCGCCACCGGCGTCACGTACGGCGTGCTGCGCTCTGGCTACAAGATGAAGGCGTGACGGAGGCGTGACACAGGGCGTGCCCGGCTGCCTCCTCCACAGGTAGGGAGGCAGTCCCTTTCCTACTGGACAGGATCTCTGTCTTTTTGGAAGTCGGCTGTTTCCCGCCCGGTGAGAAAGCGCGATATCCTCTGCTTGAAATGGCGGTCGCCTTCGGGAAATACGAGCTGCTGAAAAAAATCGCTTCGGGCGGCATGGGACAGGTGTTCCTTGCCCAGGAGCATGGGACGGGCTTCGAGCGCCTGGTCGTCCTCAAGCTCATCCTCCCGCACCTCGCCGAGGACGAAGAGTTCCTGGAGATGTTCCTGGAGGAGGCGCGGCTCGTCGCGCGCCTGTCGCACCCGAACCTCATCACCATCCTGGACCTGACGGAGATTGAAGGCCGGCACTGTCTGGCGATGGAGTACGTGCAGGGCGAGGACGTGCGGCGCCTGGACCGCTTCGCGCGCAAGCAGGGGCGTCCGCTGCCGGCGGGGCTGGTGGTGCGCATCATCGCGGACGCGGCGGCGGGCCTGTCGTATGCACACGGCGCGCGTGACGGGCAGGGCCAGCCGCTCAAGCTGGTGCACCGGGACGTGTCCCCGCAGAACGTGCTCGTCGGCTTCGACGGGGGCGTGAAGGTCATCGACTTCGGCGTGGCGAAGGCGGCCACCAGCGGTCAGCAGACGGCGACGGGCGTGCTCAAGGGCAAGTACCCGTACATGTCCCCGGAGCAGGCCAACGGGCTGCCGGTGGACGGCCGCAGCGACCAGTTCGCGCTGGGCGTGGTGATGTGGGAGCTGCTCACGGGCAAGCGCCTCTTCAAGGGCGACACGGACCTGATGACGCTGCGGCTGGTGCGCGACTGCCAGATTCCGCCGCCGTCGCAGCTCAACCCGGACCTGCCGCCGGGCCTGGACGAGGTGCTGCTCAAGGCGCTGGCGCCCACGCCGGAGGGGCGCTACCCGGACTGCGCCGCGTTCCGGCTGGCGCTGGAGGACTACGCGCTCGAGCTGCGGCTGCCCTCCAGCAGCGCGCACCTGGCCGCGTACCTGCGCGACCTGTACGCGGAGCGCATCGCCGCCGAGTCCGACCCGTCGAAGCTGGACCAGCTCGCGGAGGACGCGGACCTGGATTCGCAGTCCAACTCGTCGCTCGGCGGGCAACCCACGTCGGGCGCGCGGGGGAATGTCGCGTCGCGCGCGTCGAAGCTGGTGGGGCCGCCGTCCCGTCCGCCCACGCGCGTGGGGCCTGAAGCGACGCGAGGCACCGCCGCCCTGGAGCCCTCGCCCGCGCCGAAGCGTCGCGCGTGGCTCCCCTATGTGGTGGGCGGCGTGGCGCTGGTGGCGGGAGGCGCGGCGGTGGTGATGCTGCGTGGCGCCGACCTGCCCTCGACCGGGACGACCGGGACGACCGTGGCCGTGGCCTCCCGGCCGCCGGACGCGGTGCAGGGACCGGCGCGGACCGGGCCCCCGGAGACTCCCGCCCGGAACGCAGCGCCCCGGCCCGTGGAGCTGCTGGTGACGAGCGAGCCGCCCGGCGCCACGGTGCAGGTGGCGGGCGAGGAGCGCGGCACGACGCCCGTGGCGCTGCCGCTGGTGCCCGGAGATCCGTCGGTGGCGGTGACGCTCGCGCTCAACGGCTACGAGCCGGTGACGCGGCAGGTGTCCGCGGCGGATGCGCCCACGGTGGCGGTGCCGCTCCAGCGCCGGGTGACCCGGCCACAGACCCGGAAGCCACCCCCCTCATCGTTGGGCATCAAGACGGGGCGTTGAGGCGCCCCCTCCTGCCGCCGGTCCGGCTGGCATCCAGCAAACGCGGTGGCCTTCCCTGAGCGGGCAACGGCGGCGCTTCAGCCCCGACGTCGCGACTCCGCCGCCAGGACGATGACGTAGCCGTCCGGGTCGCGGACCCAGAACTCCCGGCGACGCGAGTTCGGGTTCTCGTGGGGCGCTTCCACCCAGTCCACCTTCAGGGCCTCCGCCGCCTTCACGGAGGCGTCGAAGTCCGTGGTCTCGAACCACAGCAGCACGCCATGCCCGTGGGGCGCCGAGTCCGGCCCCATCAGGTTGGCGTGCTCGTCCAGGTCCCAGGCGTGGAGCTGGAGGATGGGCTCGCCGTTGCTGACGAGCATCTCGTACTCGTCACCGCCGTGGGCGCTCTCACAGCCGAGGAGCTGCTGGTACCAGCGGCTGCTCGCGGCGACATCGCGCACCGCGAGCAGGGGCTGGGAGCGGACCTGACGGGACTTGCTCGGCATGGGGCTCCGGTGACGACTACCGCTTGAAGTGTTCCGCGATGACGCTCGCCACGCCGGCGGTGAGCTTCTTGCCGGTGGGGATGTGCAGGAACTCGTTGGGGCCGTGCGCGTTGCTGCCCGGCCCGAGCAGGCCCGTGATGAGGAACTGCGCCTCCGGGAAGCGCTCGCCCAGCATGCCCATGAAGGGGATGGTGCCGCCCTCGCCCATCGCCATCGCGGGCTTGCCGAAGCACGCCTGCGACGCGGACTCCACCGCGCGCGACAGCCAGCCGGCCAGCGGCGGCGCGTCCCAACCCACGCTCGCCTTGTCCCCGTCGAACGTCACCTTCGCGCCGTAGGGCGGGTCCTTCTCCAGCACGTCCTTGAGCGCCTTCGCCGCGGCCTTGGGGTCCACGCGCGGCGGGATGCGCATGGACAGCTTCAGCGTCGTGAAGGGGCGCAGCACGTTGCCCGCGCTGGCGAGCGCCGGCACGCCGTCCACGCCCGTCAGCGCCAGCGCCGGACGCCAGGTGCGGTTGAGCACCAGCTCCTCGCCATCCTTCGTCACCGGGCCCGCGCCCTCCACCCAGGGGAACTTGGTGTAGAGCTCGTCGCCCAGCGTCTGGGCCGCCGCCTTCGCCTGCGCGCGCCGGCCCTCCGGAATCTGCGTGTGCAGCGCGTCCACCTTGATGTGGCCCGTCTGCTCGTCCTCCACGCGCGACAAGAGCTGCCGCATGATGCGCAGCGACGACGCCACCACGCCCGTCGCGTCACCGGAGTGCACGCCCTCCGTGAGGATGTCCACGCGCAGGTTGCCGGCCACCATGCCGCGCAGGCTGGTGGTCATCCAGAGCTGATCATAGTTCGCGCAGCCCGAGTCCAGGCACACCACCAGCGACGGCTTGCCGATGCGCGGCGCCAGCGCCTCGATGTACGCGGGCAGGTCCGTGCTGCCGGACTCCTCGCACGCCTCGATGAGCACCGAGCACCGCGCGTGCGGCACGCCCTGCTCCTTGAGCAGCCGCAGCGCGGACAGCGACGCGAACGCCGAGTAGCCGTCATCCGCGCCGCCGCGCCCGTAGAGCTTGTCGCCCTCGCGCACGGGCTTCCACGGGTGGAGCCCCTCGCGCCAGCCGGTCATCTCCGGCTGCTTGTCCAGGTGGCCGTACAGCAGCACCGTGTCGTCGCCGCGCGTGCCCGGCACCTCCATGTAGATGACGGGCGTGCGGTCCTTGCCGTCCGCCGTCTTCAGCCGCACCACCTCCACCGTCAGCCCTGGCAGGTGCGCGGCCTGCGCGCGGCACCAGTCCGAGATGAGCTGGACGGCCTGCTCCATGTGGCCCGTCTTGACCCAGTCCGGGTCGAACGAGGGCGACTTGTTGGGGATGCGGATGTAGCGCTCCAGCGCGGGCAGGATCTCCTGCTCCCAGATGCGCTCCGACGAGGCGAGGGCTTGGTCGACGTTCATGGCGGCGACATGCTGCCCACCCGCGCGCCCCCTGTCGATGGAAAGCCCACCACCGGAGCTTCAGGCGGAGCCTTGGGGGAAGCCCCCGGGCCTCCCCGGTCGCCGGGCGCGCGGCCTGCCGTCTTGCGTCAGGCCGCGCGGGCGCTCAGGGGCTCAGGGCTGGATTTCGCGAACACTCAGCCATTTGAAGTCCACGTCGTTCGCGTTGTCCCAGCGGAACACCGCGATGGGGCCGCCCCAGGTGATGGGCATGCCCCCGGTGGCGCCGCCGCAGTGCTGCGCGTCGCCGCCCCACTGGCCGGAGTCGGTGAAGTCGTAGACCTTCTTCCACGTCACCTTGTCCGCGTTCTCGTTGACGTACATCTCCAGCTTCACGGCCGTCTGGCCGTTGACGGGGACGTTGCGCATCACCGACTTGAAGCCCACCCAGCGGCCCTTGAGCGCGGAGGTGGCGGGCTTGTACGGGGTCTGCTCGTAGGAGACATGCCACGTCTCCTTCTGCCAGCGCGCGCGGCCGTCGTAGTGGAAGCCGGCCTTGTAGCTGCTGCCCTCGCAGCCGGAGTGGTCGTCGTTGTGCTTGCCGCCCCGCGCGTACCAGTCGAAGTTGTCCGCCGTGTCCTGGGCGCTGTTCAGCCTCACGAAGCCGGTCATCTCGATGTTCTTCCAGTCGTTGGCCGCCTGCATGTAGCCACGGCTCGTGAGCACGTCCCGGTCGTAGGTGGGAATCCTGCTGTCGTCGTAGCCCGTGGAGGTGAAGACGCTCATCCGCACCTGCGAGTCCTTCATCTTCCAGGAGCCGTCGCTGTTGCGGGTGATGCCATTCTGCGGATCGAAGCGCTTGTCGGACGTGGCGCTGTCGGCGAGCGCCCACGCCTCGCCGCCCGGCTTCGACGGATAGAGCTGCGTGACGCCGAAGCGGTCCGTGCCCGCGGGCGACGTGGCGGTGGTGAGGGCGGCCCACTCGGCGATGCTGGCCCAGGTGTTGAGGGAGTTGCCGTTGACCGTCACGCGCACGTACCGCGCGGCGCGCGGAGTGAAGCCGTAGCGCTCCAGGTTCGCGGTGGTGCCGGACGACTTCGTGGAGAGGGCCGTCGTCCAGGTGGCGCCGTCGGTGGACGTGGCGAGGACGAACGTGTTGGTGCGCTTGTTCCCCTCGTGCCAGGCGATGTCCACGGCGGACAGCGACTTCACGGCGCCCAGGTCGCCCCGGAGCCACTGGCCCACGCCGTCGCTGGACCAGCGCGTGGAGAGGTTCCCGTCGACGGTGTTCGACGGCGGGTTGCCGTCGTTGCCACTGGCGGTGACGGCGCTGAAGCCCGATGCGGCGAGCGCGGGCCCCGCGGACACGAGCAGCGCGAGCACGCTCGTGCTGAAGACATGACGCTTCCATCCCCCCCGGGGCGGATTCAACAGACGCGATTGGGACAAGGTGCTTCCTCACGACGGGGCCGCGACGTCGCGCGAGCGCGCGCGGCACATGGACCTGCGGATGTCCTGCGCGATGTGGCGGGCCCGAGTACCCGACACCCGGCAGGTCCATTCCCGGATGTCTGTGTTTCATCGCGGAAGACAGCACGGCCCGTCCGCCCCGCTTCCGGGGTGACGGGCCGTGGGTGGATTCATGTCTCGCGTTGCGTGCGGGTTCGTGACGCCGTGTCTGGATTGACTACTCGCGCAGCTTCACCACCGCGGCCGAGGGGCCGTCCAGGCGCACGATGTTTCCCGTCAGCGGCGAGCCCTCCACGCTTCCGCCAAAACGGGGGGACTCGCTCCACAACACGATGCCCGCGCTCGCGTGTGGGGGCAGCGCGTGCACCAGCGAGCCCCGGATGTTGACGATGACGAGCACCGTGTCGCCCTCCGCGCGGCGCTCCAGCAGGATGGCGTCCGGGCCCAGCGTGCGGGCGTCATGGGTGCCCTGGCGGCTCGTGAGCACGGGCTCCGTGGCGCGCAGGCGCAGCAGCTCCTTGTAGAGGGCCAGCACGCCCGCATGCTCGGGGCGCTCGGCCTCGCTCCAGTCCAGCATGGAGCGGGTGAAGGTGTCGCGGTCCTGCGGGTCGGGAACCTGTTCGCCCTTGAAGCGCGAGAAGCCGGCGAACTCCTTGCGGCGCCCTTCCGTGACGAGCTTGCCCAGCTCCGCGTTGTGGTCCGTGAAGTAGAGGAACGGCGTGCGCGCGTTCCACTCCTGGCCCATGAAGAGCAGCGGCGTGAACGGCGACAGGAGCAGCAGCGTGCTCATGGCGCGGAAGGCGGCCGGGGTCACGTCCTCCGACAGGCGGTTGCCGAAGGGCCGGTTGCCCACCTGATCATGGTTCTGGATGCAGTGGACGAAGTGCCACGGGGCCAGCCCCTTCGACGACGTGCCGCGCGCGTGGCCCAGGTTCTTGGACTTCTGGCCCTGGTAGAACCAGCCCTGGCGCAGCGTGGCGGCGAGGTCGTCCGCGGTGCCGGTGTAGTCCTGGTAGTAGCCCTCGTGGTCCCCCGCGAAGGCGCGCCGCAGCTGGTGGTGCAGGTCATCCGCCCAGACGCCGTCCAGGCCGTAGCCGCCGTCCTTCACGGGCGTCACCAGCTTGCGCTCGTTGCGCTCGTCCTCCGCGATGACGACGACGCGGCGCCCGTTGGCTGCGGCGTGGGCGCGCTCGACGATTTCGGCGAGCAGGTGCGGCTGGCCGTCGTCCACGAGCGCGTGCGCGGCATCCAGGCGCAGGCCGTCCGCGTGGTAGTCGCGGATCCACATCTCCACGTTGGACAGCACGAGCGAGCGCACGAAGGCGCTGCCCTCGCTGTCGTAGTTGACCGCGTCGCCCCAGGGCGTGTGGTGGTGGTTCGTGAAGTAGTGGGGCGAGTACGCGCCCAGGTAGTTCCCGTCCGGTCCGAAGTGGTTGTAGACGGCGTCGATGAGCACCGCGAGGCCGTGCGCGTGCGCCGCGTCGATGAGCCGGCGCAGCCCCCGGGGGCCGCCGTAGGTGGCTTGCGGCGCGAAGAGGTCCACGCCGTCGTAGCCCCAGTTGCGGGCGCCGGGGAAGCTGGCCACGGGCAAGAGCTCCAGCGTGTTCACGCCCAGCTCCCGCAGGTGCGCGAGCTTGGGGATGAACGCCTCGAAGGTGCCCTCCGGCGTGGCGGTGCCCACGTGCACCTCGTAGATGACCAGCGCCTGCGGATCCGGCCCCTTCCAGTGCAGGTCCGTCCAGCCGTGGTCGGCCACGACAATCTCCGACGGGCCGTGCACGCCCTGGGGCTGGGAGCGCGACCACGGGTCCGGGAAGGGGTCGCCGCCATCCAAGCGCAGCTTGTAGCGCAGGCCCGCGCCCTGCCCGTCCAGCACGCCGCCGAAGCAGCCCTCCGGCTCCGGGGTGAGGGGCAGCGTGCGCGTGGCCTGGTCGTCCGCGCCGTACACCACGACGTCCACCTGCTTGTGGCCGGGCGCCCAGACGCGCCAGCGCACCCGGGAACCATCCTCCACCCACGCGCCCAGGCGCGGCGCGAGGGAACGAGCTTCAGTCGATTGAGCCATGTGCGTCCCTGTAATGCGTGGGAGGAAGCCCGGGGAGCCTCGCGTGGCCCTGGTGGACATCGCTGTTCACGGGTGGACCTCCGGTCCAGCGTGAGTGCGGACCGGCGGACGGAGGCCTGGGATGCCCACAGGAGGGGCGGCACTCCACGGCGAAGGCCCGATGAACTCGGCACGTTTGGTTGCCGCGCCCCAATCTCCTGGGTAGGCTCACGGAACCTGGAAGCCCCGGGAACCGGATTCCTTGACATTCATGTTTTGCGGAAATACTCAGACTGTCCGATATAGCGGTTTTCACTCCGGACAGGGCTCATGGCGAGGCGGCGAGCAGCAGGGTTCGCGACGTGTTGGCGCTCGCTCGCGTGCACGGGGGCGCTCGCGATGATGGCGAGCTGCTCCACGCCGAACCCCGCGGTCCGGGTGCGCCGGATGCCGAACGGGCAACTCCAGGTGACGGGGCCACTCGCGGGTCCGTTCAAGTCAACCGAGGAGCTGGCCGGCAACGCCTGCGAGATCATGACCGGACAACCCGGGGCGTCGTCCGGCGAGTACGGGATGGAGTACTGCGCCCTGGTCTACTACTCGAGCGCCGAGGACGCGTTCTATCTCAGCCACCTGTCCGACATTCAGGGCAAGGCCACGGGCAGAACAAAGTCCTGCAAGGTCCCCTCCAGCCTGGATGATCCCCAACACCTGGACGCCATCATCCTGGGGAGAGGCCACAGCCACCCTCACAACCGGCGCTTTTCCATGCCGGACATGAGCGAAGAGCGCCGGTGGGTTCCCACACGGATTGCCGACGCTCGCACCGGAAGGGTCCTCCACCGGGAGTTGCTGCTCTTCTACCGGGAGAAGGCAGGCGAGTGCCGCGCCTACAAATACGACTACGCCGACCGAGTGGTGACCGCGCTGCGCGGAGGGACCTGGGTCCCCATCGGCGTGGTCGACAACGACGAGGGCGACATCAAACTCTACGAAGGACAGGACTGGACGCCATGAACGGGCTCACGCGCATGCGGAGACTGTCCTCGGTCTTCATCGGGCTTGCGTTCTGCGGTCTGACGCAAGGTTGCAGCTACTTCGGTTATTACAAATACGAGCGTCCGGAGCGCATTCCCCCCGAGATCGGTGATCGCATCCGGGATCCCAACCCCGAGACCTTCGTGGCCTCGACCAAAATGGATGGCCCCACCTTTGCCGCGTTCCGGGTCGCGCTCGCGGACTTCATGCCTCCCGGCGAGCAGGCTTCCGGCAACGATGAGATGCTGGTGCGCTGCTTCGAGCGCCGTGACATCTTCGATGTCCGGATCAACAAGGTCAGCGACGACCTGTACCTCGTCAGCTTCTCCCCCAACTTCAAGCGCTGCGGCATGCCACCCGACGTCGTAGTGCTGGACGGGGGCGCGACCTACCTCATCGACGGTCAGGGCCGCATCCTCGACATCCGCTAGGACTCCAAGGGGCCACCCCCGGGCGGCTTGTCGTGCCCGGGGCCTCCCGGGATGATGGGGCGCTGTTCGCGTCGCCCCGTCCTGGAGTCACCGC
>NZ_RAWB01001049.1 GCF_003612055.1 Corallococcus llansteffanensis | reverse complement strand
CCTTGCGGGCGCCAGCGGTCTTGAGGGCGGGCTCCGGCGCGGGCTCGGGCTTCTTCGCGGGCTCGGGCTTCTTCGCGGTCTTGCGGGCGGGCTCAGGTGCGGGCTCGAGCTTCGTCGCGGTCTTGCGAACGGGCTCCGGTGCGGGCTCGGGCTTCGTCGCGGGCGCGGCCTTCCGCGTGCTTCCCCGCGCGGGTGCGGACGTCGCCTCATCGGACGACGGCACGGCGACCAGCGCTGGACGCCCCTTCTTCGCGGCGGGGGCCCGTGCCTTCTTCGCCGCGGGACGCGCCAGTTCGGGCTCCTCGAACAGCTCCTCCTGGGCACCCTCCTTCGACCCTTCGTCGTCCTCGCGCTCCGAGTCCTCGTCGGCGTCCTGGGCCAGGGCAGCCAGGTCGCGCGAGTAGTCGCGGTCCCTCGCGTCCGTGGGCGGCGCGTCCTCTTCGCCTTCGAAGGCCGTGCGGCGGCTGTCCTCGTCCTCCTCGCCCGTCTCGGCCTCGGCGCCGGACAGGGCGCCCTGCAACACGGCGTTCATCGCCCGCGCGAAGGTCCGCTCCCCGAAGCTCTCCACCTCGACGGGCGGGACCAGCACCTCGAGCATGTCCTTGAGCGTGCGGTACAGCCGCATCTCCTTCTTCTCGTTCTCCCAGGTGCCGAAGACCCAGTCGTCCGGGCCCAGCACCTCCACCCAGCCGGGCAGCGGCCCTCCGCCATCCCCCTGCTCCTGCATCGCGGACTTGCGCGCGACGAACAGGTGACGGTGCGGCCCCTTCAACCCGAAGCGCCACACGCCCGCGGCGGGCAGGCCCACCAGGCTCAGCCGGCTCTTCTCCAGGACGCTGGGCGCGCCCTCGTCACCCCGCAGCGGGTACAGGCGCACCTCGCCCTGGAACTCACCGCCGTTCAGCGTGCGGTACAGGTTCGCGAGCTCCTCGGGGAACGGAACGCCGCACTCCGTTTCGGCGCGGCGAAGCTCTTCCGCCAGCACACCCTCCGAGGTCGCCTTCGCCGACTTGCGCAGTGCCTCCAACCACTCGTGCATGACCCCTCCACGACATCGACAGCCACCGGGGCTCGCACCTTATGGCGCCTGGGCCCCCGTGCGCAGTGTGCATGTCGGGTTTCGTCCACCCGACACCTCCAGCCCTCCCAGAGACATACCTGGAGAACCTGACACGGGCCCCCCCTCCTG
>NZ_RAWB01001048.1 GCF_003612055.1 Corallococcus llansteffanensis | reverse complement strand
CACCAACACCACCCGGTCCCCCGGACTCCAGCCACACGCCTCCAGGAGCGCGTCCAGCTCGCTCGCACAGCCGTGCACATCCCCGATGAAGAGCGTTCGCATCTCACCCCCTCTTAACGCACTGCCCGCATCCACCCCGCCCGGATTCTCGGGCCCCTCACGGGCAGGGGAGCGCTCGCGCGGTGCGTTACTCGGAGTGGGTGCGCAACAGCCGGCTCAAGCTCACGTCCAACTGGCTGGAGATGAGCCTGAGCACGCTGTCCAACTGCGAGCGCGTCAGCCGCAGCCGCTCCGTCAGCCGCTGGCGCGTCCCGTCCAGCAGCTCCTCCTGCGCCCCCACCACCCAGCGCGCCGCCGTGGAGCGGTGGACGCCGTAGAGCGCCCCCAACTGGTCGATGCCCAGCCCGTCCAGGTACTTCAGCCGCAGGAAGTTGCGCTGCCGCGCCGACAACGCCGCCAGCGCCGCCGTGAACGACGCGCTGAACTCCGCCCGGTACGTCTGCTTCAGGTACGCCAGCTCCGGATCGTCCCCGGGCGCCACCAGCATCGAGAGGTCGCCGTCCTCCGACTGCGCCTGCCCCGAGCGCTGCCGCTGCCAGTCCAGCGCCAGCCACAGCGCCGCCGCGCGCACCCAGCCCGCCAGGGGCCCCGTGCCCGGGTACGCCGCCAGCCGCGCCGGGGCGTCCGCGCTGCCCACCAGCATCCGCTGCCGCAACAGCTGGCGGACCTCGTCCAGCCCGGCCGCCGGTAGCTTCAGCCGCGCCACCGCCGCGTCCACCTCCGGCATCAGCCGCGCCTCGAACGTCGCCAGCGCCGCCGGCAGCCCGTCCGCCGCGGCCCGCGCCAGGTACACGTCCACCATGTGCAGCTTGCCCCACGCCGCCTCGTCGCCGTCCGCGGGCACCAGCCGCGCCAGGTGCGCCGCGAAGCGCGGGCCCTCCAGCGCCACCCCGGGCCAGGCCTGACGGGCCGTCTCCAGCACCGCCGCCAGCCGCTCCTGGAGGACGGGCAGGGCACTGGCCGGCTCCGTGCCTCCTCGGGCGGTCATGAACGCCTGGGCTAGGGGCAGATCCAGAGAGGCCACGCTTCAGAACACTAGCACCGGCGACTGTCAGCTCGCCGAACCACCCGTCATGTCGCAGCCTCTTTCCCACCCGTCAGGTGTCCCCCGGCACACGCTCGCGGTCCCTCCCTGTC
>NZ_RAWB01001047.1 GCF_003612055.1 Corallococcus llansteffanensis | reverse complement strand
CCCACAGGCCCTGAGGACGCCGGACCTCCAGTTCCCCATCTCCGCCGCCACCTCCAGCACCGCGGAGACCTGGAGTCCCCAGCGGAGCCACGAGCAGATGAAGCTGCTCTGGAAGGTGGACGTGCAGCAGGCCACCGTCGGCGGGAGCTCCAACAGGGAGAAGATTGAAAGGTTCCTCAACGGCCGGGGGGTGCCCTCGTCCAAGCGCTACCTGGCGCTCTGGTCCAGGTTCAGCGGCAAGCGCGGCGGCCCGCACGCACAGCACGACACCAGCTTCACGGCCATGCGGCAGATGATCCACCTGGCGCTCGCCGAAGGGTACGTCGTGCTGATCGTCGGAGATCAGGCCCGGGAACCCAAGAAGTACGACACGATTGCCGCGGTGGGCCGGGGCCGGGTGATCAACCTGGTGGAGTTCTGGGGCGAAGGAGACTGGAAGAAGTTCTTCCCCGACGCGGGCCGCCAGGCGCAGTTCCTGCTCTTCGAGTACCTGGCCCAGATCGGTGCGTTGAAGCACCTGGGCTCACGCAGCGGCAACCTGGAGGCCTTCGTGCTCCTGGGCCACCAGGTTCGCTACATGGAGGAGGCGGGCAACCTGCAGGCAAGCCGCATGGAGGCCTGGCACTCGAACCAGAAGGCAGGCATTGGCTACGACCGGATCGTGATCGAGGACCGCGTTCCCTCCCTCACCGGGCAATGGGTCACCGAGGACGCCAGCCAGAACAAGTCCGAGAGCAAGCCGCCCTGGGTGGAGTTGCCGCTGTCGGACCACAAGGAGAACTACATTCCCGGGCCGCTCTACGGCGTTCGCAAGGATTGGGACTGGAAGAGGGCCCGGGCCAAGGAGCGAGGCTTCACGATCAAGGACCTGGAGAAGATCCACGACTATCTGAAGCACGACGACACGGAGAGCACTTCGGGCCTGTCCACCTGGCTGCTGGAGCTGTATCGCAGGCACGAGGAGTATCAGGCGAAGGGATGGGCGCTGGAGCTCCACGAGCTGGACCTCTCCATGCAGCGCCGGCTCCACGCGTTCACCGCCGAGCCGAACGCCCTGCTGCCGCCCTGGTTGGGGGCGCTCCTGGGGGCGGTTCACAAGACTCCGCCCGACCCCGAGCCCACGGTGCCCGTCCCGGATCCAGACGCGCCCGAGAAGCCCTCCCAGGGCAGTCGTGGCAAGAAGCAGGACGCAAGCACGA
>NZ_RAWB01001046.1 GCF_003612055.1 Corallococcus llansteffanensis | reverse complement strand
GGCGGACTGGGTGGACGTGGGGCTGCTCCCGGAGTCGCAGGGTGGTGGAGCCAAGGTCATCATGAACCTGCTGGGCAAGGGGCCCGTGCCCGCGTACGCGCCGCCCGTGCTCAAGCTGGGCGACGTCGTCATCTCCCAGGCCGCGAACATCTGCTCGTACCTGGGTGAGCGCTTCGGTCTGGTGCCGCCGGACGAGGGCGCGCGGCTGCACGCGCGCCAGCTCCAGCTCACCGTCGCGGACGCGGTGGCGGAGGCGCACGACACGCACCACCCCATCGCGGTGATGAAGTACTACGAGGAGCAGCGGGAGGCCGCGAAGGCCCGCGCCGAGGACTTCCGTACCCAGCGCATCCCGAGGTTCCTGGGCTACTTCGAGCGCGTGCTGAGGACGAACCCGCAGGGCGGCGGCAGGTACCTGCTGGGCAGCGACTTCAGCTACCCGGAGCTGGCGCTGTTCCAGCTCGTGGAGGGCCTGTCCTACGCCTTCCCGAATGCCATGAGTCGCGTCGCCCATCAGGTGCCCGGCGTGATGGCCCTGCGCCAGCGCATCGCGGAGCGTCCCCGCATCGCCGCGTACCGGAGCTCCCCGCGCGCCCAGCCCTTCAACGAGCAGGGCATCTTCCGCCACTACGCGGAGCTGGACGACCCGAACGCGACGAAGTGACCCTGGGGCACCGCGGCCACCTCGCGGGCGAAGAACAGGTCCTCGCCCACGCCGTGCACGCGCACCTGGATGAGCGGGTCCGCCGGGTACTGCGTGGGCGGGTCGTCGAACACCAGCGCCACGACGACGCCCACGCGGTCGAGGAAGCGCTCCGTGATGGGGTCGTCCGGCTCCGTGCGGACGATCATCACCGCCGAGCCGATGCGCACCGGTGCGCCGTCCACGTCTTCCGTCAAGATGAGCGAAGGGTCATGCTTCATGGAGCGTAGGTCCGGGGTTTGAGTCGTTTCGACACGGCCCCGGTCATCAGGGCCACGAGCGCCCAGGCGCCCAGGTGATACGCAGCCACGTGTCCGGCGCCCAGGCCGCAGGCCAGCTCGCCCACGAACGCGCCCACGGTGCCCGCCGCCAGGCCCGCCGCCACCGCGCGCAGCGGGTTGAACGCCGCCTGGCGCAGCACGAGGAGCGCCACCACCACCGGCACCAGCGCCACCGCGACGTGGCTCACGGTGCACACCCACTCGGGCAGGGACGAGGG
>NZ_RAWB01001045.1 GCF_003612055.1 Corallococcus llansteffanensis | reverse complement strand
CTAGTGGAGTGTCCGCGAAGTAATCCAACATAGTCAGCGGCGGTGCCGCTCGAACCAGTCGTGCATCTTGGCCCGAGTCCAAAGCCAGGTGAAGGGATGGGCGTAGAGGAGGTTGTACTCGGGCCAGCTTGCATCGAGGTGGGCGACGAAGTCGGAGCGGCGCTTCCAACCGCCGCGCTGCAGATAGCGCGCGCTGAAGGCCCGCAGCAGCAACTCGGCCTGGTTGAGCCATGAGGCATGAGGTGGCGTCACGAGGACACGCACGTGGTGGTAGCGGCGCAGCAACTCGCGCGTGTCCTGGGCGATGTGGCTGGAGCCTCCATCCCAGATGAGGTGGACCCGTCGAGCCTTGCGGTAGGGGTGCAGCAACTGGGGCAGGACTGCGCGCAGGCACGCCCCGTCGTTCTTCTCCAGGCACCAGCCCCGCATGGTGCCCGCGTGCACCACCAGCAAGGCCAGGAAGTTCACCGTCCCATGGCGCACGTACTCGAACTCGCGGCGCTCGATAAGGCCCGGACGTCCGGGGAGGGTAGGACAGCGGCGCTCAAGCACCTGGATGTTGGGCTTCTCGTCCACGCACAGCACCACCTCCCCGCGTTGGGCAAGGGCCTGGGCCCGCTCGTAGCACCAGAGGACCGCCGCCGCCTTCTGGCGGAAATCCTCGTCCAGGGTGGGCGTCTTCCAGTACCGGCTCCGGTGGGGCTGCAGCTCCGCGTGCTTGAGGATGAGCGCTACCGTGGAGTGCGACAGGGTGGGCGCGATGCCGCGCTCGCGGGCGACGCGCGCCAGCGAGCGGGTACTCCACTGGGTCATGTGCAGGCCCACTCCCGCCGGCTCACAGCAGGCCAGTTGCTCCACTTCTACGAGCTGCAGGGGGGGAGAGCCGCGATGGGCGGCCAGAACGAGGAGCATCCCAGACCACGAAGGCCCCCGCTGCTTCGTAACGTCGGCACAAGCTCCAGATGCTGGTGCGGTCCAGACCGAAGTGCTCGGCCAGGTCCTGCACGACGGTGGCCGGGTCGGCCATGGCCAGCAGAATGCTCGCCCGACGCGCCACGCGCTGCTCAGTGCGGCCGTCGTGCACCAGCTCTTCCAGGAGGGCAGTATCCTCCTGGGAGAGCTGGATGAGCCGCGGAGGTCGTCTCCTCATGGAGGAGAGCTATTCATCCTCCGCGACTATGTCGACTTACTTCGCGGACACTCCACTAG
>NZ_RAWB01001044.1 GCF_003612055.1 Corallococcus llansteffanensis | reverse complement strand
GCCCGCGTCGGCCTCGCCGTCGAGCGCTCCTTCGAATTGGTGGTCGCGCTCCTCGCCATCCTCAAGGCCGGTGCCGCCTTCGTCCCCGTGGACCGCAACGCGCCCGTGGAGCGAATCACCGCGCTGCTGGAGGACGCCGACGTGGAGGTGGTGCTCACCCACCAGCCCTTCGCCTCACTGCTGCCCGCCACCGGCACCCGCGTCTGGCTGGACGCGCAGCAGGATGTCCTTGCAGCCCTGCCCACGCACGCGCCGGACGTGCACGTGGACGGCGAGTCGCTCGCCTACGTCATGTTCACCTCCGGCTCCACGGGACGGCCCAAGGGCGTCTGCGTGCCCCACCGGGGCATCACCCGGCTGGTGCTCGGCAACACCTTCATGCACTTCGGCCCTGAAGAGGTGTGGCTCCAGTTCGCCCCGGTCGCCTTCGACGCGTCCACGCTCGAAATCTGGGGCGCGCTGCTGCACGGCGCGAAGCTCGTCCTCGCACCGCCGCATGCACTCACCCTGGAGGAGTTGGCCGCGCAGCTGCGTCACCACCGTGTGACGTCGCTGTGGCTGACGGCTGCCCTCTTCGAGCAGATGGCCCTGCATCAGGCAGAGGCGCTCGCCACCGTGCGGCAACTCCTGGCCGGTGGCGACGTGCTGCCCTCCGCCCGGGTGCGTGAGCACCTGGCACGTCTCCCGGAAGGCGCCGTCCTCATCAACGGCTACGGCCCCACGGAGAACACGACGTTCTCCACCACGCTGTCCCTGCATCGCGACACCGTCGTGGAGGGCCCCATCTCCATCGGCCGCCCCATCTCCAACGCCACCACCTACGTGCTCGACGCGCACCTGCGTCCCGTGCCTGTGGGTGTCGCGGGCGAGCTCTACGTCGGGGGCTCCGGCCTTGCCTGGGGCTACCTGCACCGGCCCGACCTCACCGCGGAGCGCTTCGCCCCCCACCCCTTCGCCACCACGCCCGGCGAGCGCCTCTACCGCACCGGAGACAAGGCCCGCTGGTTGGCGGACGGCACGCTCGACTTCCTCGGCCGCGTCGACTTCCAGGTGAAGGTGCGCGGCTTCCGCATCGAGTTGGGTGAAGTCGAAGCCGCCCTGCGCGCCGCCTCCGGCGTCAACGAGGCCGTCGTCGTCGCCCGTGGAAGCGACGGGGACAAGCGCCTCGTCGGCTACGTCACCGCACGCGAAGGCCATGCCCTCGACGCCGAC
>NZ_RAWB01001043.1 GCF_003612055.1 Corallococcus llansteffanensis | reverse complement strand
ATAAGAGACAGAGGGGGGACCGGAGGGCTCGGGTTCGACGACATGGACGGGACGGCCTCGCGGCAGGGGCGGCGACTGTAGGCGCCGGCTTCCGCGCCCCGCAACCGGAGCCGCGGCTTCCGTCCCTTGCGTCCCTACGGGCAGTAGCGGGCGTAGCGCAGCCCGCGCGTGACCTTGGGCAGAGTGGTTCCGGGCACGGTCTCGTAGTTGAGGTACGGGTAGCCCACCCGCACCACGCCCCCGTCAGCCACGTGCAGCGCGGTGTTGACGGGGAAGGCAAGCCCGCCGTCGGACGCCTCCACCGGCAGCCAGGGCGTGATGCTTCCGCCATCCGTCCCGGGCGTCAGTGCCTGGACGAACAGGTGGCTGGTCCCCGCCTCCGCGTTGTCGTCATCCAGGAGCGCATGCGAGGGGCCTGCGCCCTCCATGTGCAGCGCGGGCCCGTGGCCGTGGAGCGGGCCCAGCCAGTGCCGCTGCCACTGCGCCCCCTCCTTCACCCACCACCAGGTGCCCGAGGCGTCGGAGCCCAGCACGTGAGGCCGCCCCTGCGCGTCCACCTCGAGCCGGGGGCGCGGACGCGGCGAGTCGACGGGCACCGTCCAGTCCATCGGCTCCGCCGTCCAGACGCCCGTCGCATCCGTCGCATACATGGGGATGTCTGGCTCGCCCCGGTTCGGCGAGCGGATGAAGATGACATGCATGTGATTGGAGGCATCCGCCACCAGTTGTTCCCGGTCCCCCGTCGGCCCGAGCTCCGGCAGCCGGGTCGTCTGCCAGTTCGGCGTGCCAGGACGAAGCCCGTGCACGTAGACCGTCCCCAGCTCGGGGTAGGTCTGTTTCATCAGCACGTTCAGGACGCCCCACCCATCGAAGGCAATCCCCGCGGGATTGCCTTGCGCCAGGGCGTGCGTCTCCCAGGTGCCCCCCCGGTCATGCGCGTAGTAGACCCAGTCGTTCTGCCCGAAGAGGACGTGGTGGGCGCCCTGGGAGTCCACCACCAGGCGCACGGCCTGGATGCTCACCGCCTCGACGATGCGCCGGGGCAGGTCCCCTGGCTTCGTGGTGCCCACGTAGAGCCGCGAACCCTTCGTGTACGCGTAGTGGCCCACGCCCTTCGCATCGAAGTGGAAGGCCATCTCCGCGTTGTCCGCGCCCTCGTCCAGCAAGCGCGTCGTCCACCCCGGCTCCAGGCACCCGGGCTCCACGGGCCCACCGTCCTC
>NZ_RAWB01001042.1 GCF_003612055.1 Corallococcus llansteffanensis | reverse complement strand
GTGGTGGACGGGACGCTGTTCCTGGGCTCCGAGGGCTACCTGCGCGACGTGCTCTGGAACTTCCGCGTCCCCACCGAGGACCCGCGCACGGTGCGCATTGAAATCAACGCGCACCAGTGGTCGTGGGAGGCGCGCTACGCGGGCGGGGACGGGACGTTCGGGACGAAGGACGACGTGGTGACGTGGAACGACCTGCGCGTGCCGGCGGGCGTGCCCGTCTGGGTGCAGCTCGTCTCCACGGACGTGGTGCACGGGTTCTCGTTGCCGGCCTTCCGCGTGAAGCTGGACGCGATTCCCGGCCGCGTGAACCAGACCTGGTTCCAGGCGGCGCGCGAGGGGGCGTGGGAGGTGGCCTGCTATCAGCACTGCGGCACCAGCCACTACCGGATGCGCGGCATGTTGTCCGCGATGACGCCCGAGGCCTACGCGTCCTGGCTGCGCGAGGCGGGCCGGCAGGCCGTGCAGGCCTACGACGCGGACGACGCGGCGGCGCACTGGGGCTGGGCCTGGAGGACGCCATGAAGCCGGGTGACCTGTTGCGGTCCCTGTGGACGACGGACCCCCGGCGCGTGGCGAAGCAGTACCTGTGGGGCGGGTTCCTGTTCCTGCTGGTGGGCGGCCTTTTGGCCATGCTCATCCGCTTCCAGTGGGCGTGGCCGGGGCAGCCGGTGCCGGGGCTCGCGTGGGCCCTGCCCGAGTCGAAGGGCGCGCTGACGCCCCCGGCGTACACGGCCGTGTTCACGATGCACGGCCTGCTGATGATCTTCTTCGCGGTGACGCCGCTGCTGTTCGGAGCACTGGGGCACTTCGTGTTGCCGCTGGCCATCGGCTCGCCGCGGATGGCGTTCCCCCGGCTGTCGGCGTTCGGGTTCTGGGCTTACGCGGTGGGCGGCGCGTTGATGCTCGCGTCGTTCGGGGTGCGGCTGGGCGCGGCGAGCGCGGGGTGGACGTCCTATCCGCCGCTGTCGACGCCGGCCTTCACGCCGGGCCTGGGCCAGACGCTGGTGACGGTGGCGGTGCTGTGCGTGGGCGTGTCCGCGTTCCTCTACGGGCTCAACTTCGTCGTCACGGTGGTGCGCTGCCGGGCGCCGGGGATGACGTGGGGGCGGCTGCCGCTGGTGGTGTGGGGGCTGTTCTACGGCGCGGTGCTCAACGTGCTGTTCGTGCCGGTGCTGGCGGCGGCCACGGGGCTGCTGCTGCTGGACCGGGTGGCGGGCACGCAGTTCTTC
>NZ_RAWB01001041.1 GCF_003612055.1 Corallococcus llansteffanensis | reverse complement strand
GTCCCTGGGTGGGTGGGGCCCTGTCCCACCACGCGCGTCCCCGAATCCTGACCTTGCGAGGAGGTCGGCTCGGGGAGAAAGTGGTCCCGTGTTGATCCCCTTCCTCGCCGCGCTCACCCTGGTGGTTGCCCAGGCGCCAGCGTCCACCTCCTCCGCGAAGCCCCTCACCGTGTTGCTGGCGCCGACGGACGTGACGCGGGGCACGCCGCGCTACCTCGTCGGAGTCGCCCAGGAGCACGTCGCCGACCAGCTCAAGGCCCGGGGCCTGGAGGTGGTGCGCGTGGAGGACGTGACGCGCACGCTGCCGAAGAAGCAGCGTGCGGCGATGATGCGCTGCAAGCGCACGCAGCCGTCCTGCATCGCGTCGCTGGGCGTGGCGGCGAAGACGGACGTGGTGATGGTGACGGAGGTGGTGCCCTACCTCAGCGGCTTCAAGGCCGGCGTGCGGGTGTACACGGCGCAGGACGGGGCACCGCTCGTGGAGCACTCGGTGCCGGAGGTGAAGAAGGACCAGGTGATGGACGCGCTCACGCAGTCGCTGGACGTGGTGGTGCCCACCACGCTGCGGGTGCTGCGGCCGGCGCCGGTGGCGCCAGTGACGCCGCCCGTGGTCCAAACGCCGCAGGTGACGCCGGGCGTGAAGCAGCCCGTAACGCCGGTGACGCCGGGCATCGAGCCGCCCACGCAGATGGACTTGAGTGACACGACGAAGGACGCGCCGAAGGTGGAGACGCCGGGGCGGCGCAAGTGGGCGTGGGTGCCGGCAGCGGGCGGCGTGGTGCTCGCGGGCGTGGGCACGGTGTTCCTGGTGCAGTCGCGGAGCAAGTTCAGCGACCTGGAAGACAAAGAGTTCTCGACGCTGGCCGAAGCGGATGCCGTGAGGGATTCCGGCAAGCGCTCGCAGACGATTGGCATGGTGGGGATTGGCGTGGGCGTGGCGGCGGTGGCGACGGGCGCGCTGATGTACTTCCTGCCGACGAAGCAGACTTCCGTTCAGCCGTCCGTGACGCTCACGCCGCAGGGTGGTGGCCTGAGTTTCGCCGGGACGTGGCAGTGAGTTCGGGGAGGACCATGCGGAACATCTGGAAGTTCGGAGCGCTGGGCGCGGTGTTCGGTGCGGTGCTCAGCGTGGGCGGCTGCAACGACTTCGACTCGGCCTATGAAAAGTGCGTGAGCGAGGGACGCTGCGCCCCGGATGCAGGCGTGGCGGACGCAGGGGACGGCGGGGACGGCGG
>NZ_RAWB01001040.1 GCF_003612055.1 Corallococcus llansteffanensis | reverse complement strand
CGGTGGCCACCCTGCGCTTCGCCGTGCCGGACGTAGCGGCCCAGCGGGCCTTCTGGGACAAGGTGGCCTCCTGGCTGGGCTGGACCCCGGCGCGCTCCCCGGACGGCACGGCGGCCTACGCGGGCGCGGGCCTGGGGCTCGTCTTCACGCCAGGCGCTCCGGCCGCAGCTTCGGCCCCTGCTCCGGTCACCCTGACCCTGGAGGCGCCTTCGCCGGCGGCCGTCATCCGGCTGAAGGACCTGCTACAAGCCCAGCATCCTCGCAGCATCGTGTCGGGCCCCGGGGAGGGCCTGAAGTTCCAGGACCCCGCGGGGCTGATGTGGGAATACGCCTCCCCGCCGGTTTGATTCTCCCCTGAACGGCGTCCAGGGCCGTGCCGGAACCGGAAATCCTGATCGCGCTTGCACGCGTGCCTTGACGCAACGGGGGCGTCGCAGTAAGGACGGCCCCTCTTTTTCCTTGCCTTGCCTTCCGCTGGAGCATTGCCTTGGCGAACACCAAGTCTGCAGAGAAGCGTTACCGCCAGTCCCTGAAGCGCCGCGCCCGGAATGTGAATGTCCGGACGTCGGTGAAGGACGCCGTCAAGTCCGCCCGCGAGGCCATTGCCTCCAAGGACGGCACGAAGACGACGGACGCGCTCAAGGCGGCTTCCAAGACCCTCAACAAGGCGGCCAGCAAGGGCGTCCTCCACAAGCGCACCGCCTCGCGCCGCATCTCCCGGCTGGCCAAGGCCGCCGCGAAGAAGTCGGCCTAGTCGACCCGCCAGTACCGTCCGCGTTGAGGACCGGGCTCCCCGGTCCTCACCAGGTACTGGCGAGCCTGTCGTACCCGTCACGCATGAGCGTCTCCGCCAGGCGTGCGAGCGCGGCCTGACGGTTGGCCTCGGCTTCCAGGACGTTGCCCCGGCCCTGGAGGTAGTCCTCCGTGCCCGACACCACCGTCTCCGCCAGCAACTGCCCCTCCTTCACGAGGCGCAGCCGCACGGTCGTGGAGACGCGGTAGTTGTTGCCGATGATGGTCGGTGACGCCCAGACGTTCAGCACCGCCCCCTCCACCGTGGACGTGCAGCCCGGCGCGCTGGCCAGGCGCCCTGCCTGGATGAGCTGCTGGCGCAGGTAGCGCGTGAAGAGGTTCTCCAGCGCGGGCTCCGGCGTCTCATTGGCGAAGATGGGCGCGCACACCTGCCCCACGCCCTCCGGCAGCGCCGAGCCCCACGGCGTGAAGCGGTAGCCACA
>NZ_RAWB01000103.1 GCF_003612055.1 Corallococcus llansteffanensis | reverse complement strand
GGCCAAGGAGGAGGGCGCGTCGCATGGGGCCCACTTGCCGCCCGCCCTACCCCTGAGTCAAGCAGCCCCCTCGGCCCTCCTCAATGCGCGACCTGAGGGGGCGGCACCGGCGCAGGCCGGATGTTCTGGTTGATGTGGAAGAGGTTGGTGGGGTCGTAGCGGTTCTTCACCTCCACCAGCCGCGCGTAGTTGTCGCGGTAGGTCGCCTGGACGCGATCCTGCCCCTCCTCCATCATGAAGTTCACGTAGGCGCCGCCCGCGGAGTAGGGGTGCAGCGCGTCCCAGTAGGCCTTCGTCCAGGAGGTGATTTCTTCCGCCCGCTCCGGCGAGGGGTCCACGCCGACGATGACCTCGGACCAGCGCGCGTCGCGGAAGCTGAAGGCCGTGTCATCCGGGCCCACCCGGTGCACCGCCCCGTCCACGGGGTAGAGGTGCATCGTGGATTGCATCGACGGCAGGCGTTCGGCGAACTCCACGTGGCGCGTGATGGCCTCGTCGGCCAGCTCACGCACGAAGTCTGCGCGCCAGTACCACTGGTGCCCGGGTGGGTAGAGCGCGTCGAAGGCGGTCTGCAGCATCGGGTAGGGCATGGGTTGCACGCCGTGCAGCGAGGGCTTGAGCGCCTGCACGGGCGCGAACAGCGCGTCCGCCTGGGCGGGGTCGCCGGAGTAGCACCACACCACGCCGCACACCTTCTGCAGGTGCAGGGCCTCGGGGAACGGAGGCGCGGGCGGCACGGTCATGAAGGCGAAGAAGCCGTTGAGCTCTTCGGGCGCGGCCGGCAGGAATTCGCGGTACCAGCGCATCACCTCCGCCGCGCGATCCAGCGGCCAGAGCGTGGGGCCCGCGATCACGGTGTCCACCGGATGGGCCCGGAAGAGGAACGACGTCACGACGCCGAAGTTGCCGCCCCCGCCGCGCACCGCCCAGAACAGGTCCGGGTGTTGCTCGGCGTTCGCGGTGACGACGCGTCCGTCGGCGAGCACCATGTCCACGGCGAGCAGGTTGTCGATGGTGAGACCGAAGCGGCGCGAGAGGTGCCCCAGACCGCCGCCCAGCGTGAGCCCGGCCACGCCCGTGGTGGAGATGATGCCCGAGGGCACGGCGAGCCCGAAGGCATGGGTCGCGTGGTCCACGTCCCCCCAGACACAGCCCCCCGCGACCCGCACGGTGCGGGCCTGGGGATCCACCCGCACGCCGCGTTGGCTCGACAGGTCAATCACCAAACCGTCGTCGCACAGCGCCAGGCCGCCGCCGTTGTGTCCCCCTCCGCGCACGGCCAGGGGGAGCTTCTGCTCGCGGGCGAAGGTCACCGAGGCGATGACGTCCGCCACGTCGGCGCACCGGGCGATCATGGCCGGGTGCTTGTGGATCATCGCGTTGTACAGCTGGCAGGCCTCCTCATAGTCGGGGTCCCCCGGCTGGATGAGCGGGCCCCGCAGCTGGGCCTTGAAGCGTTCCACGCTGTCCGGCGGCAGACCTGCACCGGCCCGCGGCTGCGCGCGGTGGGTTTCGAGAGTCACGGTGGCTTCCTCCTCAAGAGAACGGCAGCGACACGGCGCCTGAATCAACGAATGCGCACGGTGCCGGCCCCACGCAGGGACCCGGAGCACGGGGAGGAAGGGGGAAGCTTCCTCGCACGCGCCGACCGACGGGAGCCGACCCAGCGCTCCCCTCCTCCGTCCCTCCCGGCCGACTTCAGCTCACGGCGAGGGCGGGCGTCGCGAAGGGCGCGCTCCAACAGCGCCCAGGGCACCGTCTTCCGGGTCCATGGAGACGGGCACGGCGAAGGTGTCCGAGTCGGTCCATGACAGCGATTGCGCCACGGGGGACCCGCGCAGCCCTCGCGGAGTGGACGACAGCGGCCTGATTCGCTGAAGCGGCGCCGACGCTGAACAGCATGAGCCCCGGCCTCATGAGGAGCCGGGGCTCTTCATTTTGGGGTTCCCAGAAATCACGGCTCGCGCATTAGCCGCCCGAAATGAAGTCTTTCGGAGGGAGTCCCATGAGAATTCGGAGTCTTGGAGCGGTCCTTTTCGTCGTGCTGTCCGCCTGTTCCACGGGAGCCGTGGACGATGTCGCGGGCCAGGAAGCGCTTTCCGGTGAGCACCAGGCACTCGAGGCGGGCGAGGTCTCGCTCTTCCTGGACTCGGCCCGTCCCACCATCGCGATGGACAGCGATACCGGCGCGGTGGAGCTGGGGATGAAGTTCCGCGTGTCCGTCCCGGGCACGGTCCGCGGCGTGCGCTTCTTCAAGGGCGGAGCCCAGAACGCCGGCCCACACCGCGTGAGCCTGTGGAGCCGGGGCGGCACGAAGCTCGCGGAGGCGACCTCCACGAGCGAGACGACGACAGGCTGGCAGACGGTGCGCTTCGCCTCCCCCGTCACGGTCATCGCGGGGACGACCTATGTCGTGTCGTACTACGCGTCGGCCGGACGGTATGGCGCCACCGTGGGCGGCTTCAACGCGGAGAAGTCACGAGGCCCCATTCTCGGGCTCGCTTCGGGCGTGGACGGCGTGAACGGCGTCTTCCGCTACGGCGGCGGGTTTCCGACGCAGGGCTACCAGAACACCGACTACGCCGTGGACGTGGTCTTCCTTCCGGACGGCACCGAGCCCCCGACAGACACCCAGGCGCCGACCGCACCCTCGGGACTCGTCGCGTCCCCGGCGTCCGCGAGTGCCATCAACCTGGGCTGGAACGCCTCCACGGACAACGTCGGCGTCACGGCCTACGACGTCTTCCGCAATGGCGTGAAGATCGCCTCCACCGCGAGCCGCACCTACGCGGACACCGGCCTCACGGCGGCCACGGCCTACAGCTACCTGGTGAAGGCGCGCGATGCCGCAGGCAACGTCAGCGCCAATTCGAACACCGTCACGGCGACGACGAGTTCCAACCCTCCGGCGGGTGGCTTTCCGACCGCGAGCACGACGGGCGTGCCGGCGGGAACGCAGCTCACGGCCTATACCGGCCCGTGCACCCTCACCGTGGCCAACACGGTCATCGACTCCAAGACGGTGAACTGCGACCTCAACATCCGCGCGTCGGGCGTCGTCATCCGCAACTCGAAGATCAACGGCAGCGTCGCCACCGATGAGAACTCCACCGGCTTTTCCTTCACCATCACCGACTCCCACGTCGACGCGGGTGACCGCATCGTCACGGGTGTCGGAGCCGTGAACTTCACCGCCGTCCGCGTGCACGTGCAGGGCGGCAATCGCTCCATGCACTGCTGGCACGACTGCGAGATCCGCGACTCCTACGTCCACGGCCAGATGACGGACGAGACGGGGACCGCGCACGAGTCCGGCATCCGCATGGGCCGGAACGTCACCCTCCGCCACAACACCATCACCTGCGACGCGCCGGACGTGCCTCCCGACGCGGGCTGCTCGGCGGGGCTCACCGGCTACGGTGACTTCGCCCCGGTGGAGAACAACCTGGTGGAGAACAACTTCTTCCCGGGCACGACGGGAGGCTTCTGCGCCTATGGCGGGTCGTCCCAGGGCAAGCCGTACTCGGGCGCGACGAACAACATCCGCTTCATCGGCAACGTGTTCGGTCGCGGTTCGAGCGGGCGCTGTGGCTACTACGGGGCCATCACCAGCTTCGACACCTCGGAGCCGGGCAACCTCTGGTCCAACAACACCTGGGAGGACGGAACGGTCCTTCCTCCTTCGAACTAGCGGGCGCCCGCGAGGCATCCCGGAGGTCTCAATCGTGTCGCTCGATGGGGACCTCCACGCCCGTGGCCTCCCACACGTTTCCCGCGGCGGACAGCTGCGTCTGGGTGCTCACCAGCACGGCACAGTCGTAGTACGTCCGGGCGCCGAAGACGTTGTTGCGCACCACCATGCCCTGAAGGCTCGCGCCGCCCGCATGTCCCAGGTTCACGATGCAGCTGCCCCGGTCCAGCCGGTTGCGCTCGAGCCTCACGTCGCGCGTCGGTCCGACCTGCTGGTTCACGAAGACCGCCGCGCCGACGTCTTCACCCGGGCCGTGGAGGTTGCTGTCGTAGATGCCGATGTCGCGCCCCTCGAAGACGCTGATGCCGTACTGGGCACCCACCGGGTCGAGCGCGTGGATCCACGAGGACTCCACCCGCACGCCTGACTTCAGGCTCATCCCCACCACCACCCCGTGCACGTCGAGCCGGCGCGCGGTGAAGCCTCCGCCCATCACCCCCCACTGGAGCGTCGAGGACTCGTCGGCGAAGACCTCCAGGTCCTCCAGCAGGACACCCGTCGCCCCCGTCACACTGATGATGCCGTCAATCTCGCGGGGCACCGGCGCGTGGACCACGCACCGTCGCACGGTGACGTCGTTCGCGCGGATGATCAGCCGGCCGTGGATGTCCCGGTCCTCGAGCACAGCCCCGGGCGTGTCCAGCACGACGTCTCCCTCATGTCGGACCAGGGACGCGCCCTGGGGAACCCCGGTGTTCAGCGGGCCGGGGAGGTCCGGGTCGGCCCGGCAGGAGACGTTGGCCGGACAGGCCTTGCATGCGCCGTCCTCGCACCGGAAGCCATCCGCGCATTCAATGGGCTCGGTGCACAGCGGCTGCGCGAGCCCGAGCGCCTCGAGCGCGGAGAGCTGGCCGAAGCTCCGCGTCCCTTCACTCCACGAGCCGGCCATCGGGACCGCGAGGCCCTCCCGGCTCACACGGACGAGGGAGGCGGGGCCCCGGTGGCCCGGGGCCGCTTCGGCGCGCATCTCGACCCGGGCGGGGACGGCCAGCATCCGCGAGGAGGGTTCCAGGGCATAGGTCACGCCCACCGACCAGCCCCGCGCACCGTCCTCCCGGAGCGAGACCGTCTCCTCGGTTTCGAGCGCACCCGGCGGAATGGTTAGCCGGACGCGGCCATCGCGGGAGGTGACGGTGCCCCCTTCCCGCCCGATGACGCGAACGTCGGGCCGCCCGCGTGCATCGAAGAGACCTTCGCCGCACGCGCCCACCAGCAGGCCGAGGGCCGCGAGGAGGAGGAGGCCGCGCATCAGAGCCGGAAGCCCAGGCCGGTGAGGGCCTCGAAGGCGGGCCGGACCACCGCCTGGTCATTCAGTCTGAACGCGGCGGCCTGCGCCTCCGCCTCCGCGAACCAGGAGACCCGACCGGCGAGGGGAAGCGCATAGGAGAGCACCGCCCCGGCGCGCCCGCGCAACGCCGTCCCCGCCGGTGTCGTCGCCACCGACTGCCGGACCGCATCCGCGCCCAGCCGGCCGCCGGCTTCGAGCCCCCGGACGGGAAGGTGCCAGAGCCACGCGACGTCACCTCCGAGGCTCCGGAGCCCATAGGGCAGCCCGGCATCCTGGCCCCGACCGTCCTGGTACCTCGCGCGGATCCGCAGCGTCTGGGCCGCGCCCATCGCGACGTCGCCTCCCAGCAGCAGCGCGGGCGTGAGCCCCATGCCCCGAAGTGGAGGCGTGTTGAAGCCGACCGCGGCGAGGAGCGTCAGCGGTCGACTGAAGCCCGCTTCCAGGGCCTCATCGCCCTTCGCCCCGCGTTCGGCGAAAGGACGCTCGGTCAGCGTGACCGTCGTAGCGGTCCGCTCCTCCCCGTGCGTGAGCGCGAAGGCACCGGTGCGCACGTCGTCCGCCGTCGTGCGGATGAGGCGGTAGCGTCCGGCACGCAGCGCGAGCTGCCGGGGCTTCACCGGGTCCTCGCGCAGCTCCAGCACCTCGCCGAGCCCCTCGTCGCGCACGACGAGCCAGCGCCTGTCGGGTTCGGTCCCGGGGGCGAAGACGAGGCGCGCATCCGCGCGGCGCAGGTCGGCGAGCACGAGGTCGCCCTTGCCCTTCAAGTCCAGGGCGTACGTCGGCCGCTGGGCGACTCCGGAGACCTCGGCCGTGTGCGAGACGGTCTTCGCATAGGCGTAGCGATAGGCCTCCTGGAGCGTGATGCGCCCGTCTCCATCGGCGTCCGCCGCGCCGCGCAGCCCCGCCGTCAGGTGGTGCGTGAAGAAGCTCCCACGCAGCTCCGCGCTTTCGAGCGCGTTCTCCCCCGGGCCGGAGGACGCGAGGATCGCGGTCCCATCCGGGGATTCGTCGCTCGTGACGTCGAGCGCGAAGCCGGCGGCCACCGCCCGGGCGCCCTTCGTGGTGACGAGCCCTCCAGACCTGCACGCATCCACGAAGGCCAGGCGCACGTGCGCGCGCGAGCCCCCGAGCAGCTTCCGCAGCTCCGCGAAGGTGAGGCTCTCCGCCCCGAGCTCCAGGCCCTGCTCCGTGGCATGCCCGGACCAGTACAGCAGCAGCAGCGTCCGCCGCGAGGAGCCCCGGGCCGCTTCGGCGATGCGCTGCTCGAGCGCGCGCACCTCGGTGAGGAGCCGCGCGCGGGTGGGCTGATGAAGCACGCGGACGTCCTCGCCGCGAAAGCCTCCCAGCTCCTGCAGCACGTCCGCGAAGCGCGAGGCATCCGCCTCCGCGAAGCGCAGCCGCGAGTGGCCCGGAGCGCCCACGTTGCTACCCACCGCGAGGGCGAAGCGCCGCTCGGGCAGCTGGGCCAGGGCAGACGCGGCGAAGAGGACCGCGGCCATCCACACAAGCCGGCTCATGGGGCGCTTCGCTCGAGCAGCACCGTGGCGGTCCGAGCGCCCGGGATGTGGACCGCCGCGGGGTCGCGCACCGGGCTCCCCCGGAGCGCCTGCTCCACCACGGACCAGCTCAGGGGCTCCTTCGAGATCACCGCCCAGATCCGCTCGGGTCCTCCGGTCGCGTCCAGCACCGCGCCACCCGGAAGAAGCCCTGCCCCCTCCACCGCGAGCGGCGTCGTCCCTTCCGCGGGCGCGAGACGGGAGACGGTCCCCGTCGAGTCGACGGAGGCAATCCAGACGAAGGCCCCCTCGCCGGGCGCCACATGGAAGCGCAGCGCCTCCCCCGGACGTACGCGCTCCCCGTCGGTCGCGGCCCGCGGCGGGCCCTGCCCTCCGACGTAGACCGTGAGCGCCTCGCCCTTGGTCGCATAGCGCGGGGATTCCGGCGGCGCCTGAAGGAAGAAGAACAGGGCGGCGGCGGCGAGGGCGGCCGCTGGCAGCAGCGGCGCCCATCGACTCACGAGCGAAGGCCTTGCCTGGGCCTTCGCGATCCAGCGAGGGCCTTGGTGGGCGAACGCGCGCGAGGCCTCCGCGGCGGACCGCTCCCAGGCCTGGCAGTGGGCGCACCCGGCGATGTGCCTGGCGGTGGCGGGGTTCGCTTCGAGCAGGTGCTCCTCGAGCGCGAGGTCGCTCGGGCACTGCGCCGTCCGGGGTGCATTCATTCGAAGACCGCCCTGCGCGCGTTCGCGAGAAAGAGCTGGATGCGCTTGCCGACCGTCTTGCGCGAGAGGCTGAGAAGCTCGGCGGCTTCCTCCTGGGAGTGGCCGTCGACGAGCACGAGCCACGCGACCATGCGCTCGTGCTCCGTGGCGCAGGAGAGCGCCTTGAGGGCCAGCTGCCGGTCGGCCACCTCCGCGAAGCTGTCCGCGGGTGACGGCGCGTCGTGGTTCAGCTCCGCCCCGCTCGCCGTCTCCCAGGCATCGTCACGAAGCTGCGCGAAGCACACCCGGGTCGCGACCACGTAGACCCAGCGAAGCTGCTCGGGCTCCGGGGGCAGCCGGGAGCGGTGACGCACCAGTTGCAGGAAGACCTTCTGGCACGCGTCCGCCGCCTCGTCCGGATTGCGCAGGATCTTCAGACACCGGCGGTAGATGGCCGGTCCAAGCCTGTGGCAGACCTCGCTGAGGGCATCACCGTCGCGCATCAGGGAAGCCGGGGAGGGGGAAGGGACATCTGCCACGGCGACCCCGAGCGTACACCCGCCCTCCAGGCAGCGGAAGGCGCAGCGGTAGGGTCGAATCAGAGCGGCGCGGTCGCGTGGTAGTGCGCCGCGGGCGCGAGGAACCGGATGACGTGGAAGGTGCGAGCGCTTCCGCTGTCGAGCGTCGTGGTGCTGCCATCCGCGTTGTAGATGATGATGTTGATGCCGAGTGCGTTCGCGATGAGGGAGGGCGTCGCATCCCCCGCGAGGTTGTTGTACGAGCCGATCCGACGGATGTCCGCGGCCGTCTGCCTTGCATCCAGATTGAAGGCGCTGACGTCGATCTGCCGGTTCGCCACCCGGTCCGCGACGAGCTGGCGAAGCCGCATCACCGAGCCGTCGTAGGCGCCCACGCGGATCAACGACGCGAACAGGCAATCTCCGTCGGGCGTGATGGCCACGTTCTGACGGCGCGCCAGGGCGAGCCGCGCGGCCTGCGCCGACGTGAGGAAGAACCCGTGCCCGGCGGACACCTGCTTCTGCGCGCTCTTCGAGGACGGCTTGGACACACCCGCCTTGTCGACGCTCACCTCGACACTCCGCGGGACGAACCGGGCCTTGCCGCCCCCCATCGGGACGGCGCCACGCTCGCCCTTGCCCCGGACGAGGAAGTCGTGGCCGTGCTTCTTCGCGAACGCCCGGAACTGCTCGACCATCGCCTCCGCGTCCTCCTCGTCGTCGCCCACGACGATGGTGGCCACGTCCTTCCAGGTGAGGTCCCCGTGGAGCTGGGTTTCGATGTAGGGCCCACCGAAGTCCGCCCCTGACGCGCGCTGCTTCTTCAGCCAGGCGGCGTCCTTCCCGGTCGCCTCCGCCGCGGCCAGCCGGAGGATGGGCTCATCGGTGTGCGCGAAGAGCATCTCCGGGTGCTTGGGGCTGGTGAAGTGCTTCACGCCCTGGTCGAACTGGTTCCAGCTGTCGCCGGGGGTGTGCGTCATGCGCTCGTGAAGGGCGTCCTTCCAGATGACGTAGCTCTTGCCATAGCGCTGCGCGACACCGTGCTTCTGCGTGGGGGACACGAGCGCCGCGTACTTGGGCATCTCCGTGCGGTCGGTGGGCGCGAAGCGGCTCGTGGCGTCGTTGTAGTCCTGGAACTTGCCCTGGGTCCGCTTCAGGGCGGAGGCGTACCCCATCTGCTCCTCCACCGCGCCGCGCTTGGTCAGGTCGGTCGAGGCCTGACTGGCGCCCGTCTCCCAGACCTGCTGGAACGTGGTGCTGCCCATCAGCAGGTCCTTCAGCGGCGTTCCCACGGGCTTGTTCTTGCGCTGGTCCAGGTTGTCGCCGGGCTTCTTCGCGAAGGTGTAGTTCGTGACGAGCCGCAGCTGCACCAGGTGCTGGAGGATCCGCTCGAAGTCCTCCTCGTCGTAGTCCGTGCCCCACTTCGTGTTCAGGTCCTCCAGGCGCTGCAAGGCCTTGACGCGGGAGAAGGCCTTCTCGTGCGCCCCCTTGCGCTCGGCGGCGACGAGCGCCCACGCCTGGCTCGGGGTCCGCAGGCCCTTGTCCTTGGCCATCCGGGCCTGGACGTCCTCGAGGTCCTTCGCGCCAGGCACCATGCGCTGCTGGGGAAAGGGCATGGGGCCGGAGCGCTTCATCAGCACCCCGGCGATGTCCGTGCTCTTCTGCTTCGCCACACGGATGAGCTCGTCGATCTTCGCCTTGCTGTCCCGGAACTTGAGCCAGTGGAACCACTCCTGCTCGACCGTGGCCCGCACCGTCTCCGCGCTCTGGTGGAAGGCGTTGATCGTGACGAGCGCGCCTGTCAGCGCCTGCACCGTGGGCTTGCCGCTGCGCAGCAGGTCCTCCAGCTCCGCCTGGCGCGCGTACCACTCCCGCATCAGGTTCTGGACGACGGGGTGCTGGATGTTCTGGTTCCGCTGGGCGGCCTGGGCCTGCGCGAGGGCGAGCTTCGTCCTGGCCTCGGTCGCGAACCGCTCCACGCGCACCGCGACGTTGGGGAGGTTCCCCTCGCCCTGCTCGCGCCGGACCTTCTCGCGCTCCTCCACCTGTTGCTTGAAAGAGTCCGTGAACGCCCCGGTCGTCCCCAGCCGGGTGAGCAACATGGAGATGAGCGTCGTGTCGCCATTGAAGACGACGAACATGTGCCGCAGCGCCCGTTCGCTCCCGAGCCCCTCGAGGAGCTCCGCGAAGGTCCCGGCGTCTCCGTGGCAGACGTCCTCGAGGAGGCCCGCGAGGACGGCCACGCCCTCCCTTCCGCCAAAGACCCGGTGCAGCCGCATGACCGCTTTGAGCGAGACCTCCTGCTCGAAGGCTTCATAGGCCTCCCGGTCCCCCCCGAACACGGCGGCGGTGAGGTCGCGCTCCGCCTGCACGGCGGGCATGATCGCGATCTCCCGCTCCCGGGACCCGATGCGCGCGTCGAGCTGCCGCTGCTCCATCCGCTCCTGATAGCCCTTCGCGCGCTCCAGCTTCTTCTGCTTCAGTCGCTTGTTCTTCGTGGCCATGGGTGGCTGCGTTCCCCCGTACGCCCAGTATAGGACGGATGGGGCGCGCATCCGGCCCAACCTTGAAACAGCGATTAACCGGCAATATAGGCGTGGGTCCCCTCCTCCTTCGAGAGTGACTCATGAGCCCATCCCGACGTCTCCTCCTCACTCCCCTGCTCGCCGTGGCGCTCTGGGCGCTCGCCGGCTGTGGACGCGACACCGGCGGTGCCGCGCAGGGCCACGAACTGGAGGCGGCCACGCGCGCCTTCGCGCTCGGCTCGGTCCCCGGCCGTATCGAGGCCGAGGCCTACAATCCAGGCGGAGAGGGCGTGGGCTATCACACCGGCCATGGCGACTGGGGTGACGCGCATCCCCGCACCGACTCCATGGACCTGCGCGCGGACTCCACCGCGTCGGGTGGCTACGCCATCCACTGGATCGAAGCCGGCCAGTGGTTCGCCTACAGCATCTCGGTGGCCACCGCCGGGACGTACACGGTTTCGCCACGCGTGAGCGTGCCGTGGAACCCGGGCCAGCTGCACGTCGAGGTGGACGGCACGAACGTGACAGGGAGCCTGTCCTTCCCGGGCAACACGCCGACGTGGACGAGCCGCGCGAGCGCGCCCTTCCCGCTCACCGCCGGCACGCACGTGCTCAAGGTCTTCATGGAGGCCAACTCCTTCGCCTTCGACGCGCTGGATGTGACGCTCGTCCAGGCAGCTCCGCAGTCCACCTTCCTGCGCGGCATCAACCTCGGGGGTGGCCAGGCCTCCGCGGTCACCGTGGGCGGCCGGGCCTTCGTCTCCGAGGCGGACGCGAAGCGCGGCGGCCTCACCGTGCAGACCACCACCGGGGGTGCCCCCAACGCATGGCAGACCGCCATCGCCCCGGCCTCGTTCTCTCCGGCAGTGACGGACACGGGCCTGGCGTCGCTGCTCAACAGCCATGTCTCCGCGAGCAACGACGGGCTCAAGCTCAACCAGGCCGCCTGCAATGGCACGTATCAGCTCTACACGTACCACCTGGAGAACAACACCAGCCAGTGGCGCTCCTTCACCGTCAAGGTGCAGGGCACCGCGCATGACACGGTCTCGCTCGCGCAGAACCAGTGGCGGAAGTACGGGCCCTACACCGCCACCGTGTCCAACGCGACCAGCGGCTGCAATGGCACGCTCACCGTGGAGCTGGTCGCCGGCCTTCGCGATGCGTCCATCATGGGCCTGGAGGTGTGGACCTCCAGCGGTGGAAGCCTGCCGGCCATCGGAGGCACCGTCCCGGCGGGATGCGAGCAGAACAGCGCGTACGTGCCCACCGGCTACGCCCCGAAGTTCTGCGACGAGTTCAATGGCACGACGCTGGACCGGACGAAGTGGAAGACCCGCTACATCTACTCCAACGAGACGCTGGACCGGCTCAACGACGAGAAGCAGCGCTACCGCGACAACAACAACCACGTCGTGTCCAACGGCACGCTGAAGCTCACCGCCTACAAGGTGACGGCCAGCGACCCGGCGGGCATCAACTACGAGTCGGGGATGATCCGCTCGACGTACCTCCAGCGGTTTGGCTACTTCGAGGCCCGCGTGAAGCTGCCGTCCGGCGTGGGCGTGTGGCCGGCCTTCTGGCTGAACTCGGACTACGGGCCGAACGGCGAGCTGCTGTGGCCGCCGGAGATCGACATCTTCGAGTACGTGGTCAACGGCGTGGAGGACACCGTGGACATGGTCCACACCGGGGTCATCGTCGGCAACGCGGCGCTCCGCGACGGCCGGTTCCTCTACACCGACCCGAACTTCCACTCGGATTGGACCTACTACCGCGACCCCGCGGGCTCGCTGGCCGGCCAATGGCATACCTTCGGGCTGGAGTGGGACGCGGACACCGCCACCACGTACCTGGACGGCCGGAAGCTCGTCACGCGGGGGTATCACTGGAAGTACGACGACGGCCGCGACGCCGCCCCCGCCCACGTGCTGCTGAACCTCGCCATTGGCGGTGAGTGGGCCGGTCGTCACGGCATCGACGACGCGCGGTTCCCCCAGGCGCTCGAGGTGGACTACGTGCGCGTCTACCAAAAGCAGTAGCCTGCCGGGTGTGAACCGCACCGAAGCCACCCAGGCCCTCGAACTCATGCGCCGCGTCGTCGCGCAGGCCCGCGATGACACCGCGCTCCAGAACTGGGGCGCCATCTGGATGCTCCACGCCTTCAGCAACGGCGCGGGCTTCCTGGCCACGGACTGGCTCTGGGAGGAAGGCCAGCGCGGCCCGGGCACCTTCGTGCTGCTCTGGGGCGCGCTGCTGGCCTTCAACTTCGCGAGCATCTTCTTCATGAAGCGCGGCCAGCAGGCCGGGGTGCGCTCGTTCATCGAGCGGCAGATCTGGGCCATCTGGACCACCTTCATCGGCGGGCTGGTGCTGGTGGCGCTGCTCAACCTGCTGCTCGGGTTGGATCGGCTCTTCGTGCCCGCCGTGGCGTGCGTCCTGTTCGCCATGGCCTTCGCGTCCATGGGCGCGCTGATGGGGCGCGTCTGGTACGGCATGGCCCTGCTCTTCGCGCTGGTGGCCCTGGGCATGACGCGCCTGGAGGCGCACGCGTTCGGCGTGCTGGGCGGGCTCTGGTTCCTCGTCCAGTTCGGCTCGGGCCTCGCGCTCCATCGCGCCCGGAGCCGACGGCTCGCCGCCGGGGACGCGGGGCCGAGGCTGGTATGAGCGCGGAGGCACTCGCGGCCCTGGTGGCGCTGGCCCTGGAGCCGCTCGGCCTCACCGAGCGGGCGCTCACGGCACGGCTGGAGGAGGCCGGCGTCGTGGAGCCCGCCGCGGTGCTGCGGCAGCTCGTCGCGGCGGGTCAGGTGCGGGCCTCGCGAGGCGCGTGGGTGCTGACGCCCTCCGGACACGAGGCGCTGCAAGAGGCGCACGCCGCGCTCGCGCGGGCCCAGGACCCCAGCCCCAGCTCCGAGGACATGGAGGAGTGCCCTTCCGTGCCGTGGCTCACGCAGGTGGAGACGCACTGGGTGGAGGCCGTCTCCCTCAACTACGCGGTGGACCCGGGCCTCCTCGCGCGCCTGCTGCCCGCTCCGCTGGAGCCGGAGGTCTTCCACGGCACGGCCTGGGTGCAGGTGCTGATGTCCTCCCTGCGCGACATGCGGCCCCGGGGCCTGGTGCCGCTGCTGGGCGTCTGCTTCTACCAGGTGAGCTACCGGGCCGCGGTGCGCTACCGCAACGCGAATGGCGACTGGCGGCGCGGCGGCTACTTCGTGCGCAGCGAGACGAGCGACCCGGTGATGCGCGGCGTGGGCAACGCGCTCAAGGAGTTCAAGTTCCACGAGTTCGGCGAGGCCCGGATGGTGATGGCGCGCGAGGGCGACCTGCTCACGGTGGGCGTGGACCCGGAGCCCGTGTTCCCCGGCGGGAAGCTGGTGGGCGTCTTCGACACCGAGCCCCGGACGCGGCCGCCGGAGGGCAGCGTGTGGAAGGACCTGGACGCGCTGCATGAGCCGCTGGTCGAGTGCTACGACGCGTTCGGCGTGGCGGATGGGTGCGTCTACGTCCTGACCATCGACCGCGAGCCCTGGAACGCGCGCTTCGCCACGCCGGTGCAGTTGTATTGCGAGTACCTCCAGGAGGGCCCACTCGCCCCGGGCGCGAGGCTCGACTCGGTGCTGCACCTCAAGGAGTGCGCCTACCGCTGGCGCCCGCTGCGTCGCGAGCGTTACGCGCGCTGAAGCTGTCCGTGCGCCCCGGGGTGCGCTGGAAGGCCCGCGCGAGCGTCCGTCCAAGCCGGGCCAGCAGGCGCTCCGCATCGGAGACGCGGCGGAAGTCCCGGGCACACGCGGCCACGACGAGGGACGGGCCGTGCTCCCATTCGAGGAGGCCCACGTCACAGGCGCGCCGGTGCTGCGTGCCCGTCTTGTGCGCCCAGACGGCGGTGTCCGGAAGGCCGGCCCGGATCCGCGCCCGGCCCGTGTCGCAGCGCCGCAGCAGGGCCTTCGCGTGTTCGCACGCGGCGGGGCTCAATCCCACACATCGCGCCACCTGCTCCAGCAACCGGCCCACCTCGCGCATCGGGGCGGAGTTGGTGCCCTCCACGTAGTAGGCGTCGAAGGCGGACTCCAGGGCGTCGCCCGTCCAGGCAGGCATATGGCCAAGCACCCGGGAGAGGGCCTCCGCCCGGGACGCGAGCGAGTTGCTCCGGCCCAGCTCGCGCACCTGCGTGGGTCCCAGCGCCGCGCCCTTCGGGTCCAGCTTCGCGTAGACGTGGCGCCGGTCCTCCAGCAGCGACACGAGCGGACCGAAGCGGACGCCCCTGCGCTCCAGCCCCGCGTTCACGTTGTCGATGCCGACCTGTCCGATGAGCAGGTCCGCCGCGGCGTTGTCGCTGTGCACCATCATGGCGTCCAGCAGCGCCGCCACGGTGAGCGACGTGCCGGATGGCACCTTGGCCAGCGGGTGCATGCCATCCCGGACGTCGTCGGGCCCGAAGACGACGGGGCGGTCGAGCGCGAGCGTCCGTGTGTCCACCTGGCGCAGCACCTCCAGCATCACGGCCACCTTGATGGCCGAGGAGAGGTACATGGGCGTGCTCGCGTTGAAGGCGTACTCCTCGCCCGTGCGCACATCGCGGACGTAGAGCGTCAGCGCTCCGTCGAAGTCGCGCGCGGCGGCCTCCACGCCCTCGTTCAGGACGGCGCGCCACGGCGGCGGTTCGGGGACGGCGGGGGCGGCACCGGCTGGCGCTCCGAGCAGCGTCACCAGGAGTGACAGCCACCCGCCGCTGCTTCCGATGCCGCCGCGCAAGGTCGTGCGTCTCCGGGCCGGGTCAGGAGGGGCGGCTCAGCCCCCTCCGCCCCCGGCGAGGCCCGTGTCCTCGCTCGCGGGCGGGGACGCGGGGGTGTCGGACTGCTGGCCCGCGCCGCCGATGCCGGTGGCGTCCTCGTTGGCGTCGGGGGCGGGCGCCCGGTCGGGTTCAGGCGCCGCCTGTGGCTGGGCGGTGGCGCTCGCGGTCGGAGCCGCGGGCGCGGGCGCGGGCTGCTGCGTCGCACCGCCGAGCGCGGTGGCGTCGGCTGACGTCTCGGAAGCAGGAGGCTGCTGCGTCGCACTGCCCAGGGCCGTGGCGCCAACTGACGTCTCGGAAGCAGGAGGCTGCTGCGTCGCACTGCCCAGGGCCGTGGCGCCAACTGACGTCTCGGAAGCAGGAGGCTGCGTCGCGCTGCCGAGGGTCGTGGCGTCAGCCGACGTGTCGGAAGTGGGAGGCGGCTGCGTCGCGCGGCCGAGGGCCGTGGCGTCAGCCGACGTGTCGGGCGCGGGCGCGGTCCGGGTCGAGGGCTGCTGGAGCCCCGAGCCCCCCGTGGCCTGCGTCTCGCACTCCTCCTGCTTCGGCTCCGGCTTCGGCGCGACGCTCACGGGCTGCTTCCCGGAGCCGCCGGTCCCCACGGGCCAGCACATGAGGTCGCGCTTCGCGGGAGGCGTGGCGCTCGCCTGCGGCGCGCTGGCCTGCCCCGTGCTGCTCGTGCCTTGCGCGGGAGGTGTGTCGTTCGTGGTGTCGTCGGGTCTGTTCTGGTCATGCGCGCAGCCCGTGCCGAGCAGCAGCGCCGCCGTGATGCATCCAATGACTTTCATGGTCACCCCGTCTGAGCTGGACCTGGTGCCTCGGAAGGTGTGGCCTGCGTCGTGGAACGAACAGTTGGGGGCCTGCCGGGACGCCCCCTCCATGGGAGGGCTGGCAGGGAGGCTGGCGCCCGCCGTTCCACCCCCATCCTCCACTCCGCCATGGATACCGGTAAAATCTTGTTTAGATGATTTAACACGTATTGCGTGCTAGGCCGGGCCTCCATCGCGCTGTCTGGAGGTCCTCCCATGAAGAACCCGTCGCTCATTCCGGCCCTCGCGCTCCTGGGGGCCGTCTCGGTATTCGCTCCCGGCTGTGGCGACGAGCGTTCCGACGCCCCGCTGCCGGACGAAGCTCCGGTCGGCACGTCCAGCGGAGCGCTCGCGTGCAGCACGCGCATCACCTACGGCGACCGGTGGATCCGCCCCGCCTCGCACCCAGCGCAGGACGACGTCGCGGGCGACCTGGTGACCTGGGACGGCAAGTGCGTCAACGAGGGCACCAACTCCTACGCCGTGCTGTCGAATGGCTGGAAGCCGTACTTCACCGGCAACAACGCGTGCGTGCTGGCGCTCGACACGGACTGCGCCGGCGCCACCGCGTGCGCGACGCGCATCACCTACGGCGCGGCCTGGCTGCGCCCCTCGGGACACACGGCCCAGTACGACGACGTGGGCGGGCGCGTGTCCTGGGACCGGGGTTGCACGAACGAGTCCCCCAACTCCTACACGGAGCTGTCGAACGGCTGGAGGCCGTACTTCAGCGGCGCCAATGCGTGTGGCCTGTCGTTGCGTTACACGGGCTGTGGCGGGCTGTACAAGAACCCGGTGCTCCCGGTGGGCTGCGCGGATCCGGGCGTCATCCATGACGGGACGCAGTACGTCGCGGCCTGCACGTCGGGGGGCGCGGCCAACGCGTTCGCACTGCGCACGTCCCAGGACCTGGTGAACTGGACGAGCGCGGGCTCCATCTTCCCGTCCGCGCGCAAGCCGACGTGGGCGACGGGCGACTTCTGGGCGCCGGAGATCCACAAGGTCGGGACGCGGTTCATCGCGTACTTCACCGCGCGGCACACGGACGGAAAGCTGTCCATTGGCGCCGCCACGTCCACCAGCGCGCTCGGGCCTTTCACGGACATCGGCCATCCGCTCGTGCATGACGCGGGCATGGGGATGATTGACGCCACCTTCTTCCGGGACACCGCTGGGGTGCCGTACCTGGTGTGGAAGGCGGACGGCAACGCGGTGGGCCAGCCGACGCCCATCTATGGGCAGACGCTGTCGGCGGACGGCCTGGCGCTCACCGGCACGCGCCGCTCGCTCATCACCAACAACCTCGCCTGGGAAGGGGGCGTCGTCGAGGCGCCGTGGGTCGTCGCGCGGGGCGGCTACTACTACCTCTTCTACAGTGGCAACGCGTACTACGACAGCAGGTACGCGGTGGGCGTCGCCCGCGCCACCAGCCCGCTGGGGCCGTACACGAAGCTGGGCGCGCCCATCCTCAAGACGGGCGGCGGCTGGGTGGGCCCGGGCCACAACTCCGTCGTCACCGGGCCGGGCGGCGACACGTACATGGTCTATCACGCGTGGGACAGCGCCCATACGGACCGGATGATGCTCGTTGACGCCATCACCTGGCCCAATGGCTGGCCCGCGGTCCCCGAGGCGCCCTCGGCCGGCTCGCGGCCCATGCCGTAGCGGACAGGCGTGGCTTTGCAGTCCCCCGTCCGGCGCGCATGCCGGGCGGGGTCCCCAGGACAGTCATTGTCCATGGACGCTGGCAGGGTTTGATTGACACTCCCAGCCCCCTGCTTCCACCATCCCGGCCTGTTGGAGCAGGACCAGGCCAAGGGGCAAGGCACCGCTCCGGGGAGGCCCCCTGCCCCGGAGCGGCGGTCGTCACGGTGGATCAGCGGACGCGGAAGACGGGCTCCACCCAATAGTTGGAGCTCTCCCAGCTCAGCGTGGGGAAGGTGCCCTCGGGCCCGTAGGCGAAGACGCCGCCGTCCGCCTCCACATGCAGCGGCTGCGCGTAGTACGGGATGACGAAGGCCTGTGAGGCCACGGTGTAGCCGCCCGCCGGCGCGTAGTACGACACGGTGTAGGCCGTGTTCTCCTGCACGGCGACGTCGGGGTAGAGGTCCACCGTCTGCCAGCCGCTGCCCGGCCCGCCCTCCCCCACGAAGATGCCCGTGGCCAGGAGCGCTCCCTGCGCGTCCCACAGGTGCACCACGCGCTCCTCCAGCGGCGCGCCGGGGTCCCGGTAGAAGCGCACGGCGTCGACGATGCCCGGCACGTCGCTCTTGAAGCGCACCCCCAGCTCCACGCCGTCCGTGTCATCGGACGCGAAGACGCCGGAGGGCGTGGGCGTCTTCCACAGGCTGAAGACGGTGGGCGCGGGCGTCACCGTGGCGCGGTAGGACGGGGCGCTGGTGCCGTACATGTTGGACGCGCGCACCTGGTAGAAGGACGCGACGCCATTCGTGACGCCGGTGTCCAGCCAGGCCGTCCGGGTGAGGCCCGACGCCACCGTCTGGTAGGGCCCCGCCTCCGAGGTCGCGCGCAGGACCGCGTAGGTCTGCGCCCCGGACGCGGCATCCCAGCGCACCGCGGCGGCGTTGTTGCCGGGGTACGCCCGCGCGAACAGCGGCGTCTCCGGAGGCGCGAACTTCACGAGCGGCTCCACCCAGTAGTTGGAGTGGTTCCACGTCCCTGTCGGGAAGGTGCCGCGCGGACCGTACGCGTACACCCCGCCGTCGACGGGCACCGACAGCACCCCGGCGGTATAGCCGCTGGCGAAGGCATCCTCGGTGACGGTGTAGCGCCCCTGCGGTGCGTGGTACGAGACGACGTACTGCGTGTTCGCGGCCAGGGGCACGTCCGGGTAGATGTCCAGCGTCACCCAACCGCTGTGAGGACCGCCCTCGCCCACCCAGACGCTGGAGGCGAGCAGCGCACCGCTCGCGCTCCAGACGTGCACGGCGCTCGTGGTCAGCGCCGCGGACGGATCCCGGTAGAAGCGCACCTTGTCGAGGACGCCCGGCGAGGAGCTCTGGAAGCGCACGCCCACTTCCACGGCCGTGGTGTCCGGATCGAGCTGCGCCGGAGCCGGCGCCGTGGTGCCGCTCCACAGCGACGCGGTGGTCTGCGCGCGCGCGAGCCCGGGCGCGCAGAGCAGGAGGACAGGGAGCATCGAGGAGACCATTCCAACCCGCTTCATCAGGGACCTCTTGCCCGCCATGGGCGGACGCGAATGACAGGCGGCGCGGTGGCGCCCCGAACCCGTCTAGCCTGATTTCCTGGGGAAGACGCATCCGTGCCTCGGACGCGGGGAGTGTTCACCTTGCGCTGGTTCAAGGGCGTCAGGGGCTTGCCGGTCCCGGGTGCCAATGACGATACCGGCCCTGTCGGTTGCGAAGGACGATGAGTTCGTGAGCCCACCTGCCTCCACTGCTCAACGCTTGAGGCTGTCCACGTCGCGCATCCTCCAGACGTGGGAGGCGCGGACGCGGCAGCAGGTGCCGGCCGCCCAGGCGGAGGCGTCGCCGGCCCTGCGGGACTCCCTGCCGGACATGCTCGCGGAGCTGGCCACGACCCTGGAGCAGCCCTCGCCGGATCAGGCCCTCGGGGAGCGGGAGCATGCGCTCGGCAGGGAGCACGGCTACGAGCGGGCGTCCCTGAGCGCCTACTCCCTGGAGCAGGTCATCCACGAGTACCAGCTGCTGCGCCAGGTGCTCTTCGAGGTGCTGGAGGAGGAGGGCCCGCTGAGCACGGCCGACCGCGACGTGCTGCTCGACGCGGTGCAGGTCGGCGTGCGCAACGCGGCCAGCGAGTTCTCACGGCAGCGGGGCCTGGAGGCCGAGAACGGCCGCAAGGCCCTCCTGGAGGTCCACGCGCAGCTGGAGCAGCAGGTGGACGAGCGGACGGCGGCGCTCGCCCTGAGCGAGGAGCGCTTCCGGCTCTTCGTGGAGGGGGTGCACGACTACGCGCTCTTCACCCTGGACCCCGAGGGCGTCATCACCTCGTGGAACTTCGGCTGCGTGCGCGTGAAGGGCTACACGGTCCAGGAGGCCGTGGGCCACCACTTCCGGATGCTCTACACGGAAGAGGGCCGGGACCGCCGCGACCCGGAGGACCACCTGCTCCTCGCGGCGCGCGAGGGCCGCTTCCGCGGCGAGGGGATGCGCAGGCGCAAGGATGGTTCGACTTTCCTGGCGGACGCGCTCATCACCCCCATGTACCGGGACGGCCTGCTCATCGGCTTTTCCAAGGTGATGCAGGACCTCACGGAGCGCAGCCTGCTGTTGCGCGAGCGCGACCTGTCACGCAGCACGGTGGAGAACTTCCGGGCGGAGCGCGAGGTGCGCGAGCGCTTCATCGCCATGGTGTCCCATGACCTGCGCACGCCGCTGACGGCGGCGAAGATGAGCGCGCAGATCATCCTGCGCCGGCCCGAGGCCCAGGAGCGCCAGCTGGAGCACGCGGTCCGGGTGGTGAGCAACCTGGAGCGGCTGGACCAGATGATCTCGGACCTGCTGGACGCCAGTCGCCTGCGCGAAGGCCAGGCACTCTCCGTGGAGCTGTCGCACTTCGACCTCCCGACGCTGGCCCAGGAGGTCGCGGAGGAGCTCACCACGGTGCATGGGGACCGCTTCATCGTGCACTCGAACGGGAAGGTGGAGGGCTGCTGGAGCCGCGACGGCCTGCGGCGCGTGCTGGAGAACCTCGCCGTCAACGCGGTGAAGTATGGCGAGCCCGGCACCCCCATCACCTTCAGCGTGCACCGCAGCGAGCACCGCGCGGGGTTGCGCGTTCTCAACCTGGGCAAGGGCCTGACGCCCGAGGAGCAGGAGGGGCTCTTCGGGCACTTCCACCGGGGCCAGGAGGCCGAGCGCGGCGCCCAGCCGGGTTGGGGCGTGGGCCTCACCGTGGTGCGCGGCGTCGTGGAGGCGCTCGGAGGGATTGTCGGCGTGACGAGCACCCCGAACTCCGGCACCACCTTCTTCGTGGACCTGCCCCTCGACTCGCGCCCCTTCGTCAAGGAGCGGCCAGGTCGGGAGTAGCAGCGCAGGGCATTTACCTTCTCAATCTTCGTCCACCGCCACTGCCTACATTGAGTCGGCTGCCAGGCCCTAGAGCGCCGATCAGGTTTCCGCCCGAGGAAAGTCGAATACTTGCGCGAGCGATCGACGCGGGCTGTCACCGCGTGCATAGGTCGCCACCTCACGGAGGTGGCGCATGGAACGCTGGAAGCCGGCT
>NZ_RAWB01001039.1 GCF_003612055.1 Corallococcus llansteffanensis | reverse complement strand
TGGCCCGACAGCTTCCACCCGGCTTCGAGGGCTCGTCCGTGGGGGCGGCGCAGGCGCTGGCGTTGTCGACGGCGTTGATGCTCGGGTGGCCGGTGGCGGAGAGCGCGCCGGTGACGAGCCCCTTCGGCTACCGCACGCACCCGACGCTGCGCACGCGCCGGATGCACACGGGCGTGGACCTGTCGGTGCGCACGGGCACGCAGGTGTCCGCGGTGGCGGCGGGCGTGGTGCGCCGCGCGAGCGAGGACTCCGTGAACGGCCGCGTGCTGGTGCTGGACCACGGGCGGGGCGTGACGACGGCGTACTGCCACAACTCGGAGCTGCTGGTGAAGGCGGGCGCGCGCGTGGAGAAGGGGCAGGCCATCGCGCTGTCGGGGAGCACCGGCCGCTCCACCGGGCCGCACCTGCACTACCAGTTGGAGCTGGCCGCGCGGCCCGTGGACCCGTTCGGGTTCCGCACCGCCCTGCGCGTGGCGGACGGCGCGACGGAGCTGTGAGGGGCTGCTGGAGGAGACCCGTGGCGTCGGGTCAAGAAGTCGAGGGGGGCCGGGACGCGTGTTACAGCCGGGGGCATGGACCCCTCGCTGACCGTTCCCGTCCGCCGGGTGCGCGCTCATCCGGACCCGCTGCCGCTGCCCCGCTACGAGACGGCGCATGCCGCCGGATTGGATTTGCGGGCCGACATCGACGGGGAGCGGGTGCTCCAGCCCCTGGAGCGGATGGCGGTGCCCACGGGGCTGGCGTTCGCGCTCCCCCCGGGCTTCGAGGGCCAGGTGCGGCCCCGCTCGGGGCTGGCGCTGCGCCACGGGGTGACATGCCTGAACTCCCCCGGGACGGTGGACGCGGACTACCGGGGCGAGGTGCAGGTGCTGCTCGTGAACCTGTCGAACACCCCCTTCACGCTGCGGCGGGGGGACCGGGTGGCCCAGCTGGTGGTGGCCCCGGTGACCTCCACGGCCCTCCGGGAGGTGGAGGTGCTGGACGTGACTTCCCGGGGTGACGGAGGGTTCGGGTCCACGGGCCGCTGACGCCCGGCGCGCAACGTCGTTCCTCAATGGCGCCAGAGAAGGCAGAATAGGGGCCCCGGCCGTCCGCCGGGAGGCCGCCCCCCCGCGACCTTGTTCCGGAGTTTCACTGCTTTGCTCTGCTATCGCTGCGGCAGCCATGTCCCCGACACGAGTGAAACCTGCGCCACGTGTGGCCAGAAGTTCGATGCGGCCGCACGTCTGGCGGCGGGGGC
>NZ_RAWB01001038.1 GCF_003612055.1 Corallococcus llansteffanensis | reverse complement strand
CCCCCGAGGGAGTCCCCCATGAGCTTCATCGACGCCGCCCGCCGTTCCGTCAGCAACACCATCCGCCAGGTGAGGCAGGACCCCATCAAGGCGGCGAAGGACATCGGGACGCAGGCGAAGAAGGGCTACGACACCTTCACGAAGGTGAAGACGGCCGTGAAGGACGGCTTCGACAACGTCAAGAGCCTGAAGACGGACGGCTTCAAGGCGACGCTGAAGGGCAACGTCGACAAGCTGGTCTCCAAGGCGACGGACCCGAAGACGAAGCTCGACCTCAAGGGCAAGCTGGGCATCGCGGGCAAGGCGTTCGGCACGGTCCTGAGCGCCGCGAAGCTGCCGGGCCAGGTGGGCACCGCGTTCAGCGACGTGCGCAACGCCGTGCGCAGCGGCAGCAGCGAGGACTGGAACAAGGCGCTGGGCTCCGTCGCCACCGCCGGCAAGGGCGCGGTCAGCACCGTCAAGGGCGGTCTGGAAGTCGCCCGTGACGTGCAGAAGTTCGGCAGCTCCTACAAGGCGGCGAGCGCCGCCTTCAAGGCCGCCGTCCCGGGCGCCGGTCCCAAGCTGGCGCGCGCCGCCGCGGGCGCCGCCGCCAAGGCCGCCTTCGAGGGTGGGGCCAGCCAGGCCATCAAGAGCGGCGTGCGCACCGCCGTGAACACGGCCGTGAAGAACAGCGGTCTCGCCGCGAAGGCCGTCACCGGCACCGCGACCCGCGCCGCCGCCCGCGCCGCGCTGAGCGAGGGTGGCAAGGCCGCCGCCAAGGCCGGCGCGACCGCCGCCGCCCGCGCCGCCGGTGGGACGCTGGCCAAGGCCGCCGGCCGCTTCGCGCCGGGCGCCAACATCGCCATCGCCGCCTTCGACACGGCCAACGCGGTCTCCACCGTGCGTGACCCGAACGCCAGCACCACCAAGAAGGTCACGAGCGTCATCACCGCCGTGGGCTCCATCGCCGCCGCCACCAACATCCCGGTGGTCAGCCAGGTGGGCGCCGCCGTCTCCGCCGTCTCCAGCTTCGTCGGCGGCCTGTTCGGGTAGTCGTCGCTCACAGCCCCCCGGCCTGCTTTTTCCGGGGTAGTCACTGAAGGGCCCTTTCCGGGGATGTCACCGGGGGGCCCTTTTCTGTTAGGCACACCGTGTGAGACGCGCTCGTTTCAATCCCATCTGGGACCACGGTCGCTATCTGCCAGGAGGCCCGCCGGTGGCCAGCAAGAAGAATCCCCCCGCGAATCCGCCGGCCGCCAAGGCGTCCGGCAAGTCC
>NZ_RAWB01001037.1 GCF_003612055.1 Corallococcus llansteffanensis | reverse complement strand
GCTTCGGCTTCTCTTCCGTCTTGGGGGCGGGCTTGGGCTCGTGGGGGCCCTTGAGGATGTCCTCGAAGCGGGACTTGTCCTTGCGCTTCTTGAAGAGGAGGGCGGTGCGGCCGAGCAGCTGCGCGAGCTCCGCGCCGGTGGCCTCGGCGAGGCGGTCGGCGCCCTCGTGGCGGCCGTCGGGGCCTTCGTTGATCTTGACCTTGATGAGCTCGTGGTCGTTCAGCGCCTGCTCGACGGCGGAGATGACGCCGTCGGTGACGCCGGACTGGCCGACGATGACCACCGGCTCCAGGTGGTGGCCGAGGGCCCGCAGGTGGCGGCGCTGTTTCCCGGTGAGGGGCATGGGGTGTCTCCTTGAGAAGGGCGCGGGCGCCGGGCCGTTGGGAGGACCGGGATCCGCGAAAAGGGGCGCACCCTACTTCTTTTGGGCCGCCATGCGGACCTCCCGCATCGCGTCGATGTGGTCCGGTTGCAGCTCGACGGTGCGCTTGAAGTGCTTGAGGGAGCCCGCGACGTCGCCGCTCAGCTTGGCGATGACCCCCAGGAAGTAGTGGGCGGGGGCGCAGCGCTCGTTGCGCTTGATGGCGGCCTGGATTTCGCGGAACGCCTCCGGCTGGGCGGCCTTCTTGTCCGGGGCGGCGAGGAAGCGCGCGTAGCCACGCCAGGCGAAGAACTCCGGCTCCTCGGCGTTGAGGGCGATGGCGTCGTTGAGCATCTTCACCGCTTCGGGGTACTTGCGCGCCTTCACCAGGATGCAGGACTTCTGGAAGAGCTCCTCGGCCTCGAGGATGGCGTGGATGTCCACGCCGTCGCCGCCTCCGCCGCTCTTGAGTTCCTCGAGGTAGGCCGCGCGGCTCTTGTCGTCCGTGAGCGTCCGGTACGCGTCGCCGATGTACGCGAACACCTCCGCCTGGAGCTTCTCCAGCTCCGGCGGGGCGCCCGGGGGCAGGGTGTCCGGGTGGTAGAGCTTGGCGAGGCGGAAGTAGGCGATCTTCACCGCGCTGCCTTCCGTCTGTTCGGTGAGGCCGAGCCGCTGGAAGTGGTTCTGTCCCTTCAGGGTCACGGCGAGCTGGCGCAGCGCGGGCAGCCCCTCCGCGCCGGGCGCCGGGGCCGATGCCGCGGGGGGCGTGGATGGAGCCCCGACGACGGGCGGGCCAGGGCGGGCGCCCGGGCCCGCGACAGGGGGCCGTGCCGGGCCAGGAGCCTGTCCGGCGGTGGGCGCCGCGCCAGGGCCGGCGGTGGGCGCACCGGGAGGAC
>NZ_RAWB01001036.1 GCF_003612055.1 Corallococcus llansteffanensis | reverse complement strand
CGGTAGCCCTGCTCGGCGCAGACCTCCAGCACGCGGGCCCCCAGCTCCGGCTCGCCCCCCACCAGGCGCGCGGCCCCCGCGTCGAACCACAGGCCCTCCGGCGCATCGCGCTGGAAGCCCGGGCACAGCCCGAGCAGCGACTCCCCCAGCGCCGTCAGCGCCTGGGTCTCGTCTTGAGGGCGGTAGGGGAAGTGCCGCAGCTCGGGCTCCAGCGCCGTCGCCGCCGTCAGCGTCATCCCCGGCCGCACGCCGGCCTTCAGCGCGCTCGTGGAGGCGAAGGCCACCCGGCGCTGGCCGCGCACCTCCTCCACCAGCGCGAGCGGCTGGCCCGCGAGCGGTGGCGATTCGATGACCTTGCGCTGCACCGGGAAGCGCGTGACGTGCAGGTAGCCCCTCCGCATCGGGATGTCCCCTTCCCTCAGCGCGCGGCCGATGACGGCGGAAGATCCTGGCGCAGCGACGGCATGGGCGCGTCGCGTCCGGGCCGCTGGCCCTGGATGCCGCAGCCGTTGCGCACGCTGGCGCTCGACTCCCGGTAGAAGCCCGGCCCCGGCCCTGCATCCGCCGCGTCGCGGTCCACGTCGTCCACGTCCAGCCACCGCGCCCCGGCATCCAGCCCGACCTCCGGGTACAGCTCCTGCCAGGGACGCACGATGCGCGTCCTCACGCCACCGCCCCGACTGCGCTCCAATTCCACGGACCAGCCCTGGACGCCCCGGGCCTCCAGCCGCAGCCGCGCCAGGCCGTCCGCCGGGGCCTCGGGGGACGTGAGCAGCAGCACCAGCGTCCCGCCCCGCGCCGCCGCGTCCGCGAGCTTGCGCGCCTCCGGCAGGGAGAGGCGCTCCGGTTTTCCCGCCGCGCCCAGGCCGTGCGTCAGGTCCAACACCACGCAGGTGAAGGCCCCGCTGCGTGCGAGCTGCACCGCGGCCCACACGCGCTGCGCGAAGGCCCGGGGCTGCACCACGAGCAGCCGCTCCAGGTCCACGCCCAGCGCCGCCGCCGCGGGGGGATAGAGCTCCCGGGGGCCGTCCACCCACGCGCACAGGCGCAGCTCCCGGTGCGCGGACGCCACCGCGCGCAGGGCCAGGCTGGTGCGCCCGGACGCCGCCTCGCCACACAGCTCCACCGAGTGCCCCAGGGGAAGGCCGCCCATGGGCAAGAGCGCATCCACCGCGTCCACGCCCGTGCGCAGCACCGGGAGCGCGCGCCGGGGCGCGGCCTGGAGTTGACGGATCCGTTCACGCAGCTCCTCCACCA
>NZ_RAWB01001035.1 GCF_003612055.1 Corallococcus llansteffanensis | reverse complement strand
GGATGAGCCATGCCCTCAGTGAAATCCCTCTTCGCGTGGCTGGCTTTGCCAGCCCTCGCAATGCTCGTGGCGTGTGCCCATTCGTCCTCCGAGGAGGCAGCGAAGTCGGAGGCCGAGGAGCAGCTCTCCACGCTGTACCTGCGGACGTGCGGAGGGACCCGGGTGGAGGCGTGCTTCAACCGCGCCGGGCGCCACCTGAAGGGGGACGGCCTCCCGAAGGACGAGGCGAGGGCGGCGACGCTGTACGAACTGGGCTGCAACGGCGGAGACACGAGGAGCTGCGTGGGGCTGGGGCAGCTGAAGGAGGAGGGCCGGGGCGTCGCGAAGGACGAAGCGGGCGCGGCGAAGCTGTACCAGCAGGCGTGTGAGCAGAACGTCGGGGAGGGCTGCGGACGGCTCGCGCTGCTGTATGGCGAGGGGCGCGGGGTGGAGAAGCGCCAGGACCAGGCGGTGCACTTCTTCCAGCTCGGGTGCATCCACAGCGACGGCCTGTCGTGCAACAACCTGGGCGTGTTGAAGCTGATGGGGGCCTTCGGGCTCACGCAGGATGTGGCCGGCGGGATGGACCTGCTGGTGAAGGCCTGCAACGCGGAGGTGGTGAGCGCGTGCCTCACGATGGCCAACGAGTTCCAGGACGGCTCGCGCGTGCGCAAGGATCCGGAGCTCGCGGTGAGCTACTTCCGTCAGGCGTGCGACCTGGGCTCGAAGACGGCATGCGAGCGCGCCGCGCTTCCCGGGAGCGCGGCGGTGACCGCGACGCCGGAGCCGGCTCCCTCGGCCGAGGACGGCGCGAAGCTCGCGAAGATCCGCGGGATGTGTGACGCTCCCGGGACGGGCGAGGTGAAGGGGATGGCGTGCTACCTGATGGGGGTGGCGTACGAGAAGGGTGGCTCCGTGAAGCAGAACCCCGGCCGCGCGACGGTGTTCTACAAGCACGCGTGCGACAACGAGGTCCCCGAGGGCTGCGAGGCGATGCGGCGCATGTTGGGGCTCACGCCGGAAGGGGCACCCCGCCCGGAGCCGAAGCAGTCGGTGCTGGACTCGCTGCGATTGAACCTGCCGGAGCCGCGTCCGGAGCCGCGTCCGGAGCCGAAGCAGTCGGTGCTGGAGTCGCTGCGACTCGACCCGGCGCGGGTGAAGCCGGCGCGGCGGGTGGTGCCGATGGCGACCGCGACCGTGCTGGACCCCGTGGCGCGGCTGGACGCCGCGTGCAGGGCCGGGCGGGCCAATGCGTGCACCCGTCTGGGATTGCTCCGCAGGTGGGGCATGT
>NZ_RAWB01001034.1 GCF_003612055.1 Corallococcus llansteffanensis | reverse complement strand
CGTGGACGCCGGCTACGACGAGCCCGAGCCGGACGCCATGGCCGTGCTCCTCGTGGAGTACGCCGTGAAGGGCAAGGGCAGCGGCCACGACTTCGAGCAGCGCAACGCCGTGGAGGAGCTGCTCACGGACGCGCTCGGCTGGACGGGCAACGGCGAGGTGGAGGGCGGCGAGACGGAAGAGGGCCGCATGCGCGTGCACTGCCGCGTGATGGATCCGGAGACGGCCGCGCGCACCGTGGTGGAGGCGCTGGACGCCGAGGAGCTGCTCGAAGGCGCCCAGGTGCTCGTGGCCCGGGGCGACGAGAAGCCCCGCGTCGTCCACCCGCCCCTCTTCCCCGTCCTCAAGTAGGCGTCGAAGAAACCCCGGGCGGAGCTCCGGGAGGCTGGGGCCGGAAGACTCGGAACAGGAGCACCAGCGACGGCACCACCGTCACCGCCCCCACCGCGAGCGCGACCAGCAGCAGCTTCTGCACCGTCGGCGACGCCGCCGCGCTTCGCAGCGTGAGGCCCGGGTACACGAGGTACGGCGCCTGCGACACCGCCCACCCCAGCACGATGAGCCCCGCCTGCGTGGCCGCCGCCACCCGCGCGGCCCGGAAGCGCCGCTTCCACAACAGCGCGAAGGCCGTCACCGCCGCCACCGCCGTGCCCACGTGCAGCGCCAGCGCGTAGGACGTCTGCGACAGCCCCGTCCACACCCGGGGCGCCCCCTCCCGCGACAGCAGCAGCACGGCGAAGGCCAGCGGGAACAGCAGCCCGCCCGTCACCAGTGCCCGGCGCCGGAAGTCCTCCGCCAGCTCCGGCGTGGGCGCCTCGTGCGTGAGGTACACCGCCGCCAGGAACGCGAACAGCCCCAGCGTCAGCACGCCCACCGACAGCGCGAACGGGGACGTCCACGACGCGAAGAAGCCGCTCACCACCGCGTGCCCCTGCATGCGGATGGCGTCGCTGGCCACCGCGCCCACGCACATGCCCAGCAGCAGCGGCGCCACCACGCTCGCCCCGCTGAAGAGCACACCCCAGCGGCGCTCCACGGCGTCGCCGCGCGTGTCGTAGGCGCGGAAGGTGAACGCCGTGCCCCGGAACACGATGCCCAGCACCAGCAGCGTCAGGGGCACGTGCAAGGCCACGCTCAGCGCCGCGAAGGCGCGCGGGAAGCCGCTGAACAGCAGCACCAGCCCGACGATGAGCCAGACGTGGTTCACCTCCCACACCGGGCCGATGGCGCGGGCAATGAGCGCGCGCTGCTCCGCCTTGCGAGGCCCCATCGCCAGCAGGTCCCACACCC
>NZ_RAWB01001033.1 GCF_003612055.1 Corallococcus llansteffanensis | reverse complement strand
CCCCCCACCCACCAGGTCCCCCTGTGTCCGGCAGGCTTCTGTCCAGCCGGGCGGAGGTACCGGGTCCGTCCGGAAGCGACTATGAAGCGCCGCCATGAACCGCCCTGTCCGCATCTCTCCGTCGCTGCTCTCCTGTGATTTCAGCCGTCTGGCCGAAGAGGTCCGCGCCATCGAGGCCGCCGGAGCCGACTGGATTCACGTGGATGTCATGGATGGCAGGTTCGTCCCCAACATCACGCTGGGGCCGGTGGTGGTCGAGGCCATCAAGCGGGTGGCGACGAAGCCGCTGGACGTGCACCTGATGATCGTGGAGCCGGAGAAGTACGTGGAGGCGTTCGCGAAGGCGGGGGCGGACGTGCTGACGGTGCACCAGGAGGCGAGTCCGCACCTGCACCGCACGCTCCAGCAGATCCGTCAGGCGGGGGCGAAGCCGGCGGTGGTGTTGAACCCGGGCACGCCGCTGGGGACGATTGAAGAGGTGCTGGGGGAGGTGGAGATGGTGCTGTTGATGAGCGTGAACCCGGGCTTCGGGGGGCAGTCGTTCATCGAGGCGACGGTGGACAAGGTCCGCCGGCTGCGCGCGATGTTGGACGCGCGAGGGCTGGACGTGGACATCGAGGTGGACGGCGGCATCAACGCGCAGACGGCGAAGCGCGTGGTGGACGCGGGGGCGACGGTGCTGGTGGCGGGCAGCTACGTGTTCGGCTCGAAGGACTACGCGGCGGCCATCCGCTCGCTGCGACCCTGAGGGCCCGGGCGCCGGCTCAGGCGGCGCGGCTGTGGGTGACGGCGGTGGCGAGCCGGGCGACGCGGGTCATGAAGGTGGGGTCGAACGGCTTCACCTCGTAGTCGTCCGCGCCCAGCTCGAAGCACACGTGGCGGGTGAACTGGTCCTCCACGCCGCTGAGGATGATGACCTTGCAGTCGCGGGTGGAGGGGTCCTTCTTGAGCTGCGCGAGCAGGTCCCGTCCGTCCTGGTGCTGGTTGAGGTCCAGGATGATGACGGCCGGATGGTGCTGGCGGGCCAGCTCCAGCACGTGTTCGGAGGTGGTGTCGGAGACGCACACGAGGCCGGAGCGCTTGGCTTCCCGGGCGAGTGCGGAGACCAGGAGGGGCTCATCATCCGAGATGAGGACGGTAGGGGGCGTCATGGTCCTCTGGGGGGGAACAGGGGCGGATCAGCGTGTGACACCCTGGAAGTACAGGAAGCCCTGGATCTTGTGAAGAGGGTGAACATTGTCCCGTCCTGAAGGGTAGGTAGGACAACAGGCGGGGGAGCGCCCAGGGA
>NZ_RAWB01001032.1 GCF_003612055.1 Corallococcus llansteffanensis | reverse complement strand
TGAAGTTGCCCCGGTTTCGTGGAGTCCCATCCGCTGTGCGAAAAGGGTCCCACGATGCCGAAGTCACGCCCCCCATACCCGCCGGAGTTCCGTGAGCGGGTCGTCGAGCTGTTGAAGGCCGGCCGGTCCGGCAAGAGTCTCGCAAGAGAGTTTGGCTGCACCGAGCAGAGCATCCGCAACTGGAAGAAGCAGTTGGAGGGGAGCGGCAGTGGCGCTCCCAGCAGCAACTCCGAGAGCAGGCCCGCTCCCAGGGCGAGCAGTGCCGCCTCGGATGAGCGCGCCGAACTCGAGCGGCTGCGGCGCGAGGTGCGGGTGCTGCGCGAGGAGCGCGACATCCTAAAAAAAGCTGCGGCCTGGTTCGCGCAGGAGTCCGTGGCGACGCCCAAGCGGCGTACCGACTCGTGAAGGCAAACCAGGCCGTCCACAGCATCACGACGCTCTGCCGTGTCCTGGAGGTGTCCGAGAGCGGCTACCACGCGTGGCGGACGCGCCTGCCCTCGAAGCGCGCGGTCGCGGACGCGGGCCTCAGCGAGCGCATTCGCGCCATCCACGCGATGAGCGACGGCACCTACGGCGTGCCGCGCATCCACGCTGAACTCGCGGCGGAGGGCGTGCACATCGGCCGCAAGCGTGTCGCCCGTCTCATGCGGGCAGCGCGCCTTGAGGGCGTCAGTCGCCGCAGGTGGTGTGTCACCACGACGCGCGACGAGCGCGCACGCCCTGCACCCGACCTGGTCGACCGCAAATTCGTGGCCCCTGGACCCGACCAACTCTGGGTTGCTGACATCACGTACATCCCGACGCACGCCGGTTTCCTCTACCTCGCCGTCGTGCTCGACGCCTGGAGCCGCAAAGTCGTCGGCTGGGCCATGGCTGGCCACCTCAAGACGGAGCTCGTCGTGCAGGCACTGGACATGGCCGTGGGGCAGCGTCAGCCCCAGAGCGTCGTGCACCACAGCGACCAAGGGACGCAGTACACCTCGATTGGCTTCGGGCTTCGGTGCAAGGAAGCCGGCGTGCGCCCCTCCATGGGCAGTGTTGGCGACGCGTACGACAACGCGATGTGTGAGAGCTTCTTCGCCACGCTCGAGTGCGAACTGCTCGCACGCCGCCGTTTCACGTCTCACGCCGAGGCGCGGATGGCCGTCTTCCGCTTCATCGAGGGCTGGTATAACCCGCTCCGGCGCCACTCCGCGCTCGACTACGAGTCACCCGCTGGTTACGAGAAGAAGCACCGCGCTGCCGCTTGAGGGCGAAAGCGCGGAACGCTCTGCGGAATCGGGGCAACTTCA
>NZ_RAWB01001031.1 GCF_003612055.1 Corallococcus llansteffanensis | reverse complement strand
GCTGGAGGCCGTCCGCCTGCATCGCCCCGATGCCGCGGCGCTCGCCCGGGCGGAACTTTCCGCCTGTGAGACGGCGAAGTGCCCCGACGCAGGCCGCCTGGGCCTGCTCGCCGGCACCCTCGTCCTCTCCGACGGAGACGCCGCCCTCGCCCGGGACCTGCTCGCCCGCCACGCGGCCCCGCCGCCCCTGGAGGCCTTCCACGCCTTCTACCTGGGGCAGGCGCGCTTCTACGCGGGCGACCCCGACGGCGCGGCCAGGGACTTCGAGCGGGCGTTGGAGAAGGCCTCCCCGGCCCTCGCCGTGCGCGCGCGGGCCCGCCTGGGCGAGGCGCTGCTGGAGGCGCACCGACCCAAGGACGCGGCCCCGGTGCTGGAGTCGGCGGCGGCGGCGCAGCCCACCGCGGAGCTGCTCTTCCAGCGCGCGACGACCCGCGCGGCCACCGGCAACGCCGCGGGCCTGCGCGCGGACCTCAAGGCCGTGGCGCTGCGCTTCCCCACCCACCCCTACGCGGACGAGGCGCTGGAGCGGTTGGCCGCGCTGAAGCCCGCGGTGAAGCTCACCCTCCCAGAACACCTCCAGCGCGCCCGGGGCTTCCTCTCGGACGGCGCGCCGGGCCGGGCCCAGGAGGAGCTGGAGACGGCGGAGAAGCGGTCGCTGGTGAAGGGCGCCCCCGCCCAGGCGCAGGTGGCGCTGCTGCGGGCCCAGGTGCTCTTCGCGCGCGGCAAGCCCGAGGACGCGGAGAAGGCGCTCGCGGTGGCGCGCAAGGGGCCGCCGGCCATCGCCGCGGAGGCCGCGCTGGTGGTGGCGCGCCGGGCGCTGCGCTCGGATGACAACGTGAAGGCGCGCGCGCTGATGGCGGCGCTGGACAAGGCGTATCCGTCCCAGGCCGCGGGCGAGGAAGGCGCGTTCTTCGCCGCGTGGCTGGACATGCAGGGCGGCCGCTTCGAGGCCGCGGCGAAGTCCTTCGCGGACTACGAGAAGCGCTACAAGGGCTCGCGCCGCCGCGACGAGGCCATGTGGTTCCGCGCCCTGGCGCACATCCGGCTGGAGCAGTACCCGCTGGCGCGTCAGGCCCTGGACGCGATGGTGACGGCGTACCCGAAGACGAGCCTCGCGCCGCAGGCCCGCTACTGGATGGCGCGCGCCGACGAGCTGGGCGGCGGCAAGCCGGAGGCGGTGGGCCCGGCCTACGAGGCGGTCATTGCTTCGGCGCCCGCGTCGTTCTACGCGCTGCTCGCCACGGAGCGGCTGCGCGAACTGGGGCGCACCCCGCCCGCGGGCTTCCCGCAGCCCCCGAA
>NZ_RAWB01001030.1 GCF_003612055.1 Corallococcus llansteffanensis | reverse complement strand
GCCGAGGACTCGCCCGGAGGGGCCTCCCAGCTCATCTCCGCGGGCGGCCGGGGCGGGGACGTGTTGGAGTCCTCCCCCACCGGGACGAACTGGCCCTGCTTCAGCTCCTCCTCCAGCCGGTCGGAGAAGAGCGTCTTCATCAGCTCGGAGATCTGCACCGAGCCCACCACCCAGCGCTCGTTGACGAGCAGCTCCTCCAGGGCGGACTGGAACTCGCGCGCGTTGTCGTAGCGATCATCCGCGCTCTTCGCGAGCGCGTGCATCACCACCTGATCCATGTCCGCGGGCACGTCCGCGACCTCGGACGGAGCCGGGATGGAGCACTCCATGGCGGCCTGCAGCGTGGCCAGCTCCGAGTCCTTCTTGAGCGGCCGGTGCCCGGTGAGCATCTCGTACAGCACCAGGCCGATGGCGAAGATGTCCGCGCGCCGGTCCAGCGGCTTGCCCGCAGCCTGCTCGGGCGCCATGTACGCGAACTTGCCCTTGATGGCGCCGGACTTCGTCATCGACGCCTGGTCCGCCGCCTTGGCGATACCGAAGTCCACCAGCTTCACCGAACCATCGAAGCTGATCAGGATGTTCTGCGGCGAGATGTCCCGGTGCACCACGTTGAGCGGCTGGCCCCGGTCATCCGTGCGGCTGTGCGCGTAGAAGAGGCCCTCGCACGCGGACGCCACGATGCGCACCGCCAGCGGCCGGGCGATCCACTGGTTCATCCCGCTGGCCTTGCGCATGACCCGGCCCAGGTCCTCGCCGTGGATGAACTCCATGGCGATGTAGTAGGTCCCGTTGGCCTCGCCGAACTCGTAGACCTGCGCGATGTTCGGGTGGTTGAAGCGCGCCGCGATCAACGCCTCGTTGCGGAACATCTCCACGAACTCGCGGTCTTCGGCGAGGTGCGGGAGGATGCGCTTGACGACGACGTCCTTCTGGAAGCCCTCGATTCCGGACTGACGCGCAAGCCAGACTTCGGCCATGCCGCCCGTGGCGAGCTTCTTGAGGAGCTGGTATTTCCCGAAGGCTTGAGGGTTCATCCCGGGCGCTCCCCGGGGGGAGCGGGCTCAGTGGAAGGTGACAGGGCAGCGCATCTTAGGGGACACCGGCCGTCGAGGCAAAGCCGACGGACCACCTTGATAGGGTGGGTCGTCGCGACCTGCCTGCTGGCCCTGCATGCCTCCGCGGCCCCGGCCCTGGATCAAATCAAGGTCGAGCGCCGGGGCGAGCTGCTGGCCCTGTCCTGGAAGGACGCCGAGGACCAGCTCCAGGGCTGTCTCTTATACACCTCTGACGCTGCCGACG
>NZ_RAWB01000102.1 GCF_003612055.1 Corallococcus llansteffanensis | reverse complement strand
GGCGACCGTGGTGGGGGCGACCGCAACCGGGGTGGTGAGCGTGAGCGTCGCGGCGGAGAGGGCCGTGGCGGTGAGCGGCCCGAGCGCGGTGAACGGGGCGGCTCGCAGCAGGGAGGCTCCGGGCAGAACGGCGGGGGCTCCGGTGGTCCGCCTCCGCAGGCATCCGGCGGAGGCTCCTCGGAGTCGTCCGGCGGGGGCAGCGAAGGCTGAGCCAGTGAGCGACGCCGCCTCCTGAGGGCGGCCCGCGGGTGACAGCGAAGGCCCGGTGGGAGGCATCCCGCCGGGCTTTCTCTTTTGTCTCCCGCGGCGGTCGTGACCCTGGGGATTCGAGGCGCTTGAGTCCGGCCTCCTGTCCAGCGACCAACCAGGCGAAGACGTGCTGCGTGCACGGTGATGGAGCCCACATCCCGGGGCAGGTGGGCTGGTCCCCCGGGCCCGAGTTTGGCTACGGTGGTACTTCCACACCGGGGGTGTCGTCCGTGCCCGTCGGTCCATGTGAAGCCTTCGGGATGATCCGCCCCCTTCCGCGCCTCCGCACGCCTTTGGATCCTGGTGGCCTGCGGTCACCTGGACGGGAACGCGCCTGGAGGGGTCCGTGCACGTGAAGCAGGGCCTGTCGTGGCGCCTGCGGCAGTCCGTGGCCCGGGGACGGGCCTGGACGCGTTCGACGGCGGCCCGCCTGTGGGCGCCGGTGGGGGCCACGTCGGGTGGCCGGTTCGCGGCGGACATCCTCTTCGCGGCGCGCACGGTGGCGCGCGGCTTCATGGGCGAGAACCTGCGCCTGCGCGCCGCGGCGCTCACGTACATCAGCATGTTCTCGCTGGTGCCCCTGCTGACGGTGGGGCTCGTGCTGCTGCGCACGCTCCACCAGGAGCAGTTCCAGAAGAAGCTGCGCTTCGTCATCGCCGAGGTCCTGGCGCCGGGAGTCAGCGAGGAGTCCGCCGCCCTGCTCGACCGGTTCCTGCACCCGGGCAACTCCATCGCCGTGGGCAGCGTGGGCTTTCTCGCGGTGCTGCTGTCCGCGGGCTCGCTGCTGCGCCACATCGACGGCGCGGTGAACGAACTGTGGGGCATCCGGCGCCAGCGCCCGTGGCTGACACGCCTGGCCATCTATACGGGCCTGCTGCTCCTGGGCCCCCTCTTCCTGGCCATCTCCTTCTCGGGTACCGGCCGGGTCCGCGTGTTCCTGCAGACCTACGCGCCGTCCGCGCCGCTGTTCATCGCGCTGGGCACCATGCTCATCGCCATTGGCAGCCTGACGCTGGTGTACCTCTGGACGCCGTTCGCCCACGTGCGCGTGCGCTCGGCGCTGGCGGGCGGGTTGGTGGCCGGCGTGGGGTGGATGTTGGCGAAGCAGGTGTACGCCGAGTTCGCGGTGCGCAGCTTCCTCTACAATCCGCTGTACGCGTCGCTGGGCGCCCTGCCCCTGTTCCTCGCGTGGATGTACGTGAGCTGGCTGGTGATGCTGTTCGGCGCCCGGCTGTCCTACGCGGTGGAGCACGTCTCCTTCCGCGACTCGCTCTTCGCCTTCGGCAGCCACCCGCGAGCGCACGAGCTGGTGGCCGCGCGCGTCGCGCAGGACGTCACCCTGTGCTGGGTGGACGGGCGCACGCCGCCGCTGCCGCGCGAACTGGCCACGCGGCTGCGCGTGCCCGAGTCGCTCGCGCACGAGGTCGTGGACCGGCTGGTGGAGGCACGCCTGCTGGAGCGGGGGCGCCGGGGGGGCCTGCGTCCGACCCGGGATCCGTCCGAGCTCACGCTCGCGGACACCACGCTCGCGGTGCACGGGGTGATGATCTCCGGAGGCCCTGACACCTGGACGGGGCCCCGGGCCCCGGGCTTCGAACAGTTCGAACCGCTGTTCCAGGCGGCCGACTGTGCCGGGGTCGACCTGCTGCGCCGCACCCGTTGGATCGACCTCGTGACGCCCCTGCGTCCGGGGCTGCTGGCTCCGCCCGCCCCGGAAGCACCCAAGGCAGCGGCCGGCAGCGGAAATCCGTAACGTTTTTAGAGGGTTGGGAGCCTACCCGGCTTGCAAGGAGGAGGTGTTCTGTTATGTATTCGGGACTCGACCACGGGCCAGAGAGCCCTGTCACCAAGGGGTCACGGGGTTTGCGGGAGCGTCCGATGCTCAAGTCCGATCTGATCAACATCCTCGTTGCCAAACGAGGCGTGACCCAGAAGCAGGCTGAAGCGACCATCGAGACGATCTTCGAGTCGATGAAGGACGCCCTCTGCCGCGGCGAGAACATCGAGATTCGCGGACTCGGCGCCTTCCACGTGAAGAACTACCAGGGCTACCAGGGCCGCAACCCGAAGACGGGTCAGGTCATCCCGGTGAAGCCCAAGCGCGGTCTGCTCTTCCGCACGGGCAAGGAGCTGCGCGACCGGGTCAACCGTCCCGCGCCCCTGCAGGCCCAGACGGACCTGCCGCCCTCCGAGTTCAAGGGCAGCAGCGGCACCGGCACCCTGTAGGCCTCACCGCCCCACGGCGACGGGCGTCAGCCGGCCGATGGGGCGAATCTGCAGGTCTCCATCCAGCTCGCCGTAGGTGAGCACCGCCACGTCCGGGAACGGGCCCTCGCACAGCTTGCGCAGCGGCCTGCGGATGTCCGGCGCGGTGAGCAGCACCGCCCGTCCACCGCCACCGGTGGCGATCCGCCGCACACCCTCCAGGATTTCGACGACGCGCTCCGGCTCCGGCGCGGGTCCCCGGAGGCCGCTGGCGCGAAGCACGTCCTCCACTTCCGGGTCCACGAGGTACGCGTACAGCGGGCCGGTGGGCGCGAACTGGTGGCTCAGGTAGCGGTGCAGGGCCTGACGGCAGCGCTCGGCCAGGGCGGTCGCGTCCCCTTCGGTGGTGGGCGCCACGAGCGCCTCCAGGATGGAGCGCAGGTCCCGGATGCTCACCTGCTCCTGGACGAGCCGCCGCAGCACGTCCACCAGCAGCGGCAGCGGCACCTTCTGCAGCGCCTCCTTCACGAGCACGGGCGCCTGGGCCTCCAGGCCCTCCAGCAGCCCCTGCACCTCCTGGAGTCCCAGCAGCGCGGCGGCGCGCTGGCGGAGCACGGTACGCAGGTGGTCCGCGATGAGCTCCGAGGGTTTGCGCAGCGGCACCTGGGCCAGCTCCAGCCGGGAGCGGGCGCCCTCCGCGACGCGGCTGATGGACCGCCCGGTCGCGGGCTCCACCGAGCCCTCCGCCTGGACCTCCAGGAAGGCCAGCTCACCGGGCGGGACGAGCGCATACAAGCTCCCGGGTTGGACCACCCCTCCGCCCGCGGGCACTTCGTCCAGGAGGAGGCGGTACTCGCCCGGCCCCAGATACGCGGCCTGGGTCCGCACGCGGATGCCGGGGATGCGCACCCCCAGCTCAAAGAAGAGCTCGTCGCGCACCGCGTTCAGCCCCGTGTGCACGAAGGCACCGCCCTCCCCTTCCGCCAGGGCCGTCAGCTGTGGTGACAGGTCCAGCGTGAGCGGAGTCACACCCACCGGGGTCGCCGCGCTCTCTGGAGGCTTGCCTGCCGCGCCAACGGGGATGGTGGCGCCCGCGGAAGCACCGTCCTTCGCCTGCGACTTCTCCGAGGCCTCCCGCGCCTTCCGCCGCAGGGCATACCCCAGCCCTCCCAGGGCCGCCGCCAGGGCAAGGAAGGTCAGGTGCGGCATGCCCGGCATGAGGGCCAGCGCGACACACAGCCCGGCGACGACGCCCAGCGTCCGGGGATCCCCGAAGAACTGGGTGCCAATCTCCGTCCCCAGTGAGTCCTCCTCCTTCTCCGACGCCACCCGCGTGACGACGAGGCCCGCGGCCACCGCGATGCACAACGAGGGCACCTGGGACACGAGCCCATCACCGATGGCGATGAGCGCGAACGTGGCGGCGGCCTCGGAGAAGGACAGGCCCTGCTGCAACACGCCGATGAGGGTGCCACCCAACAAATTCACCGCGACGATGACCAGGCCCGCGACGACGTCTCCCTTCACGAACTTCATCGCGCCGTCCATGGCGCCGAACATCTGGGACTCGCGCTCCAGGTCGCGCCGCCGTCGCCGGGCCGCGCCCTGGTCGATGGCGCCCGCGCGCAGGTCCGCGTCGATGGACATCTGCTTGCCGGGCATGGCGTCCAGCGTGAAGCGGGCGGACACCTCCGCGACGCGCTCGGCGCCCTTGGTCACCACCAGCAACTGGACCAGCGTGAGGATGGCGAACACCACCGCGCCCACCACGTAGTCTCCCCGCACCACGAACTCGCCGAAGGCCTGGATGACCTCGCCCGCGTGTCCCTCCGAGAGCGCCAGCCGCGTGGACGACACGTTGAGCGACAACCGGAACAGCGTGGTGAAGAGGAGCAGCGTGGGGAACGACGTCACCCTCAGCGCGTCCCTCGCGTGGAGCGCCGCCACCAGCAGCGCCACCGCCGCGGCCAGGTTCACCGCGAGCCCCACGTCGAGCAGCCACGCCGGCAGGGGGATGATGAGCGCCCCCAGCACGGCGGCCATCGCCACCGCGAGCACGATGTCGGAGGACTGACGGGCCTTCAGCAACACCTTCATGAGTGGGTTCATCGCGTCTGTCTCCGTGGACGGTCGTCCGTCGCGCGCGTCTCCATCGCGGTCCGCAGCACGACGGCCGCCGCCTGGTACAGCTCCTCGGGGATGGGCTCCCCAACGTCGAAGTGGATGAGGCTGCGGGCCAGGGGGACGTCGCGGAGCACCGGGATGCCCTGCCGACGCGCCTCTTCCTTGAGCGCGAGCGCGTCCTGTTCGCGGCCCTTGGCCACGAGGTAGGGCGCGTCGCATTCGCCCGCGTCGTACCGGAGCGCGACAGCGAGGTGCGTGGGGTTGACGATCACGGCCGTGGCCTTTTGCACCCCACGTGCCGGGCCCCCCTGCGCAAGCTGCCGGTGCAGGGCCCGCCGCTGTCCCTTGTGTCGCGGGTCGCCCTGACTCTCCTTGTGCTCCCGCCGGACCTCGTCGCGCGTCATCATCAGGTCGCGCAGGTGTCTGCGCCAGGCCAGCGCGTAGTCCACGGCCCCGCACCCCAGCACCACCCACGCCAGCCGCAGCCCCAGCGTTGCCAGTCGGCCGACCAGGAACTCCATCCCGCGCGTCCCGTCGAGCCACGCGGCTCGCAAGGCATCGGGCCCCACGGTCTCCACCTCGTTCCAGACCAGCAGTGCCAGCAGTGCCGCCACGAGCAGCGCCTTGCCCAGCTCCACCAGGGGCCGGACGCTGAAGAGGCGCTTGAGGCCCGCAGCCGGGTTGATGCGCTCAAGCTTCGGTGCGGCGTGTCGTGCATCCAGTTCGAAGCCTACGGTGGCCACCGACACCGCCAGGGAGGCCACCAGCGCTCCACCGAGCGCCGGTCCGCACAGTCGCGCGGCGACCCATGCGCCCTCCTCCCACGCGCCCGCGAGGGTCTGCTCCAGCATCAACCGGGCCGCCCAGTCCCGCAGCCGCGCGAACCCCTCCGGCGCGAACGCAGAGAAGCCCAGCAGTCCGCCCAGCGTCACCGCGCTGGAGGACAACATGCGGCTGCGGGGAAACTGGCCCTTGCGCCTCGCTTCCCGCAGGCGCTTCGCGGTGGGTTGTTCCGTCTTCTCCCCGCTCATCGCGCGACCTCGCCCAGCAGCGACAGTGCGCCTTCGGTCGACACGACGCCCGCGAGCAGCCGCTCACACAGCAGCCCCACGCCCAGCCACAGCAACGCACCGCCTCCGAGGATGCGCAGGGGTGCGCCCCATTCCTGGAGGTTCACCTGCGATGCAGCCCGAGACGCCATGCCCAGGAAGCAGTCCACCGCGAGCGCCGCAGCGGCCACCGGTGCGCCCACCGCCAACCCCGTCGCCATCGCGCTGCCCACCAGCGCCCCGACGTGCAGGGTCGCGGCTTCAGTGGGCACGAAGGCGCCCAGGCGAACCACGGCGAAGCCGCGCAGCAGGGCCGAGATGACCAACGGGAACAGGGCCCCCGACACCACCCGGGCCACGAGCAGGTGGTACAGCCCATCTCCCGTGGCTGACTCGCGACTCCCCGCCATCGGCAGGCTTGCCTCCGCGGACGTGCCCCGGAAGAGGTCGATGAAGCGTCCTCCCATCCTCGCCGCGTCGAAGGGCAGCGCGGACACGAGCCCCACCGACACGCCGTAGGCCAGCTCGCGCACCACGAGCGCCACCATCACCAGGGGTGTCTCCACGGGCCCGATGAACTCCACGCCCGCTTCGACGTGCAGGAAGAGCGACAGCGCGAGCACCAGCCCCAGGCGAACCGTCGTTGGAGCCGCCTGGCCGCCCAGCAATGGACAGAGGAACGCGATGGGCACGAGGCGCGCCGCGCACAGCGCCACCGCGATGAAGTGCGGCCCCAGCGTGAGGAGCTGTTCTCCCAGGGCGTCCGGGTTCACAACGCCACCTCCGCGATGAGCGTGAGGAGCTGATGGGTGAAGCGTGTGAGCTGCCCGGCGATCCACGGGCCTGCCAGCACCAGTGACAGCACCGCGGCACACAGCTTGGGGACCACCGACAGCGTGCTCTCCTGCAGCTGCGTGGTGGCCTGGAAGAGGCTCATCAGGAAGCCCACCACCAGGCTCGCACCAATGGGTGGCAGTGAGGCGAGCACCATCAACAGCAGGGCCTCGCGCCCCAGGGTGAGCAGGACGTCCTGGGTCATGACATCACCGGTAGCCGAGGATGAGGCCCCGGGCGAGCAGGGCCCAGCCATCCACGGCGACGAAGAGGAGGATCTTGAACGGCAGGCTCACCTGACTCGGCGACAGCGTTTGCATGCCCAGCGCGAGCAGCACGTTGGCGATGACCATGTCGAGCACCAGGAAGGGCAGGAAGACGATGAAGCCAATCTGGAAGGCTTCCTTCAGCTCGGTGATGACGAAGGCGGGGATGACGACGAACAGGTCCGTCTCCTGCACCTGCTCCGACTCCTCTGGAGGTCGCAGCTCGCGGGCCAGGTCCACGAAGCGCGCGCGCTCCTCCGGGCTGCCGTGCTTCATCAGGAAGCCGCGCAGGGGCTCCGTCACCTGCTTCGCGGCGGAGAGGAGCTGGGCACCGGAGTGCACCTCCTCGTACGCCGCCTGTCCCGCGTCGTACATGCGCTCCATCACCGGTGCCATGATGTGACCCGTCAACACCACGGCGAGTCCCGTGAGTACCAGCGTCGGCGGCGCCTGCTGCGTGCCCATCGCCGAGCGGGCCAGCGAGAGCACCACGGCGATCTTCGAGAAGCTCGTCAGCATCAACACCGCGAACGGCAGCAACGACAGGAGCGCGAGCATCCCCATCATCGCCAAGGGACTGCCCGCGTAGGACGCCTGCGCCAGGGACGGCTCCGCCGCGGACGCGAGCGCCGGGATGAACAGCAGTCCGCATCCCCACCCGAAGGCCCTCATCCCCCACTCCGCTTCCGCGAAGCGCCGCACACCTGGCGGGCCCGTTGCGCGCGCGTGAAGAGCACCGTCGCTTCCAGGTCCAGGTCCACCCGAGGCTTCGCCGTCGGAGAAGGCGTCGGCGCGGGAGCAGCCTCCGCACCCCGAGCCTCGTGGATCTCCGCGAAGGTGTCTCCGAACGCCACGAGGTAGCGCCGCCCCTCCACCTGCACGAGCGCGAGGCCACAGCGCTGCGAAAGCCCCGTCCGGGAGACGATGCTCAGGGGCTCCACGCGGGGCGCTGTCGCATCCCCGGCTCCGCCTCCCTTGCGGTTCAGCACCCACCCCAAGCCCGCCAGCGCCATCGACCCCACCAGCAGGCGCGAGGTGCCGACCCACGACAAGCCCCCCAGGGGCGCGAGCGTCGCCAGGCCCACGAGCAGCGCCGCGGCGAAGAGCAGTCGGCCCCTCGGAGAGAAGGAGGACACGAGGGCGTTCATCGGTGTGCTCACGGCAACAACGCCAGGATGCGGGCGCCCACCTCGCCCTCGATCTCCACCAACTCCGCACGCGCTACCACGCGGTCCCCTACGCGCAGCAACACGGGGCTGCTCGCGTTGACGTGCAACGGCAGCAACGTGCCCGGCTTCAGCGCCGCCAGCTCCGACAGGGGCAGCAGCACCCGCGTCAGCTCGATCTCCACGTCCACCGGAAGCGGGGGCATGGCCTCGCTCCGCTTGTTCGTCACCACCATGTCCGACTCCTGTCGGGCCGCGTGCGAGCGCACGCTCCCCGTCGAAAAACCGTCCGCGAGAAACTCCCCCCCGAGCACGAACCCCCGTGCGATCAGCTGGCCCCTTCCCAGGAAGCGACCGTCCCGGAGACGTACCCCCTCGAAGAGCACGACATCACCCACCGACAGCGCGTCCACCGCGGTGGGCTGCAGCGGGCTGCGCCCCACGAGACAGCGCGCGGGCACGGACGCCGCCAGCACCTGCGGCGCGACGTCCGCTCCTGGCTCCACGGGCAGCTCTTGGAAAGCGGTCTGCACGGCGCGAGCGGGCAGCAGCACCCGGCCTCCCGCCTTCACTCCCTCCACGGACAGGGACAGGGCCACCGCCACGTAGGGCTGGCGCGCATCCACCCGCGTCAGCACGTCACTCCGCCGCATCGACACCGCGGACAGCCGGGGCCCCAACCTCCGCACCCACGCTCCGTGCCCACGCATCGCGGCCAGGGCCGACAGCAGCAGGTACACCAGCGTGGACTCTTCCAGCCGCGTCAGCTCCGCCACTGGTCCCGGACGCAGCCCCGTCCCCGCCAGCCGCGCCAGCGCCGCGAAGACCAGCGGCACCTCCAGCTCCACGATGGCGGTGCCTCCCACCGCCGATAGCTCCACCAGCGCGAACACCACCCCCAGCGCCAGCTCCCGCTCCGGCTGGACCGCCGCGTCCACCAGGTGGCCCTCCACCTCGACAGTGGCCCCCACGTCGCGGGCCAGCGCCGCGCCCATCTCGCGCAGCACCTCCGTGCCCCACCGCGCCACCTGGGGCCGCTGTCCCAACAGCAGGTGGGCCCGCGTCAACCGGCGCCCCCCCAACCGGTACGGGCGCGCGGACTTCTTCGCGGGGCTGGGGGTGGACCTGCCAGGACTCGTTTCCATCCAGGACTCCAGGCTGCAAGGGGACACACGCCTCCTGTGCACGGACATGGCCAGGGCCCGGCCCGTGGAATCAGGGTGTTGGCGCGACGTCGACGTCCGGTATCGGGATGCGTCGTGTCCGGTTCGGGATGGCGCTGCCCCGAACCGGTTCGCTTCAGCGCGTGGCCTCGCGGATGCGCCGCTCCGCCAGGGCGACCCGGGCTGGCGACGACTCCGCGACCGGGGCCTCTGCTTCAATGTGGGGAAAGCGGCTGCGGTGGTACGGCGGAAGCCGCTGGAGGACCTCACGGCGCAGGACCTCAGGGGCCGCTTCCAAGAAGGCGCTCAGCCGGTTCGCGGCGTCCGCGCGCTCACCGAACTCCACCGCCACCTTTGCCTGCCGCTGGGCCGAGGGCATGGCGACGAACCGCTCCAGGTGATGCAGCGCCCTGCCCGCTTCCGCGTCCACCAGCCCCTCCAACAGCTCCGCGGCGCGCTCCCGCGCCAGGACGCAGACGACCAGCGCGATGCGCTCCAGGGGCAGGGACAACGCTGGCAACGTGGCGTCCACCACCGTCGCCGGAGGCGCCTCCTTCCGGGCCGGCAGGAGCTTCCGGGCCAGGCGCATCGCCCGGCCCACGCGTGTGGCGTCCATGGCACCCATCTCCCGCTCAGGCCAGCTTGCGGGCGGAGCCCGGTGTCACCACCGGTCGCGCGGGCGTCGGCGCGACAGGAGCCGCCACCGGGGGCTTCTCCGCCAGCGCCCGGTAGTGCCTCCATCGCAGCGTGGCCCAGACGAGCGCACCGGACAGTCCCGTCACCAGCACGCCCAGCAGCGCGAGCAACACCCGCAGCCGCAACGGCACCGGCCCACCGGGAGGCGACGGCGCCTCCACCCGCGTCGTCACCTCGTCCACCAGCAGCGACACCGCTCCTGGCGCCAGTCCCTCCACACCTCCCGCGATGAGCTCCCGCAGCGTGTCCGCGGACTTGCGCACGCGCGCCGCGCTCCCCGGACCCGTGCGCAGCATGGCCGAGGCCTTCGACGGCGTGGGGGATTGGCCCGGCCTCGGCGGCGTCGGCACCACCAGGTGCACCCGCGCCAGCAGCACCCCGTCCACCGTCTGGAGCGTCTTCTCCAGCTCCCGCTCCATCACCCGGACGCGGCAGAGCTGCTCCTCCAGCGGCGAGCGCACGAGGCTGCTGCCTCCGAACACGTCGCACCCGGACTCCGCCGCGAGCCGGGGCAGCCCCAGCTCCGCCAGGATGCGCACCGCGTCCGAGGACTGCGCGTCCGTCACCTCGATGGCCCAGGTGGGCTTCTTGCCCGACTCGGGCACCTTGCGCGCGTCGAGCCCCCGCTCGACGAGCACCGTCTGCAGCTCGTTGGCCTGACGCTCGTCGAGCCCGTGCTGGATGCGCTCCCGGCACGCCGAGACGCCCAGGAGCAGGAGGAAGAAGAGACAGCGGAAGGGAGCGGAACGCATGGGAACGGGAACTCCTCAAACCTGGGTCTGGAGGACCTGCTTGACGCCGCCGGTGGCCTTCTCGACGACCTTGCCGGCGAGATCGAGCTCCTGGCTGGCGCGGTAGACGTGGGCCTGGAGCGCGAGCAGCTCCGTGGGGCTGAACGTGCGGCCGGACTCGGCGAGCTTCAGGATGTGGTCCAACCGCTGCTGCGCCTGGCCCACCCGGTCCAGCACCTCCACCACCTGCTGGCCCCGCGCCGCCTGCACCGAATCCACGCGCGCGCCCGGTGCCACCTCCGCGCAGCCCGCCCTCGCCTTCTCCACCCCTTCCGCTCGCGCGGGTCCGGCGGTCGCCTCGGCGGGCGTCCGCACCGGACGCGATGGGCCCTCCGTCGTCACCGGCACGCCGCGCGGACCCGAGCCGGGCGTGCGCACGTCCTCCAGCACCTTGCCGAACGTCTCCCTCCCGGACTCCACCGCGGGCGAAGGGCCCGCGCCGCCCACTGCTCCCAGCTTGTCGATGGCCATCGCGGACGCGCCTCAGCGGATGTTGTTGATGGCGGCCTTCGCCGAGTCGTGCCGGACCTTCATGATGTTGGAGATGGCGTTGTGCTCGCGGCTCTCCTTCTGCATCTCGTTCTGGAGCGCGAGGTAGGCCACGTTGAACTTCTGGCCCTCCGCGTTCATCAGCCGCTGCGCCTCCATCAGGTCCCAGGCGTCCCCCTGCCCCGTCGTCGTTCCAGCCGTCGTCCCCACGGAGGAGGCGCGCGCCGACATCGCGGAGGTGCTCGCGCCTGCCGCGGACGCGCCGCCTGTCGCGGAGGCGGTCAGCGCCAGGGGAGAAGGCACCGCGGCGGACACCGCGCCGCGCAGGCCGGACACCGCCGCGCTGGAGATGACGCCCGCGGGCAGCATGCCGCCCACGAGCCCGGCCCCCGTGTGCACCACCTCGCGCACCGCTCGCGCGAACGTGGGGCCGAAGTCCGTCTGCGGCGTCTGGCGCGGAACGGTCTGGGCGATGCTCAACGAGGAGATGCGACGGTCTGGATCCACGGGGTGCCTCCGGCAGCGATTCGCCGGAGCTGCCTTCCACCGCCCATGCCAGCGTCCAACTGCCTGAAACGACACGGGTCCTGGCGTCCGCACCGTCCCGGTTGCCCTCCGGCGCGCGGGCTCCGGGTCCGCGACGCGGGACGGCGGGCGGAAGCCGGAAAACTTGCCTCCGCGCCAACCTGCATCAGAGTTGTCGCGTCCTGTCGCACCCGAAGGCGAGCACTCCGATGATGACCCCCACTGGCGGACCCCGAACGACCGAGCGCTACCACCCGCGCGTCGAAGCCCGGCTCCAGGTCAAGGTGCTCCTGTCGGGCCGCACCGTACAGGCGCAGGCCCGCGACATCTCCATGAACGGCCTGTTCCTCCAGGCCCACCCGGCCGACTCCCAGCGCGCGCTCACCATCGCGCTGCCGCTGCCGGGCGACCGGGAGCTCGTCACGATGTGCACCATCCGCCGCCGGGAAGTGGACGGCGTGGCGCTGGAGTTCGGCGAGCTGGACTGGGACGACCTCATCGCCCTCGCCCGCTTCCTCCACCCGCACCTGCCCTGAGCGTCAGTCCGCGGCCGTGCGGGCCGCGCGCAGCCGCTCCACCAGGTCCATCAGCTCCGCGCCCCGGAAGGGCTTGTGGATGTAGCCGTCCGCGCCCGCCTGCGTCGCGCTCGCCACGTCCGCCTTCTTCGCCTTCGCGGTGAGCATGTAGATGGGCACCCCAGCGGTGGCCGGGTCGCTCTTCAAGATGCGGCACACGGAGATGCCATCCAGTTGGGGCAGCACCACGTCCATCAAAATGAGGTGGAAGGTGCCGCCGCGGGCCAGCTTCAGGCCCTCCAGCCCGTGCGCCGCGCACACCACGTCCACCGCGCCGTCGCTCAGCATGGAGCGCACCAGCTCGCGGATGACGGGCTCGTCCTCGACGAGCAGGATGTGGAAGGGTGCCTGGGCGTTGCCAGCCATGGTTCCTCGGGGCCCCTCGTAGGACATTGCCCCGACGACGTCCAGCGGAGCCACATCGGGGAAGTCCCCCTTCTGTACGAAAGCGGGCCACAACCGGTTTGCCTGACAGCCCTGAAGGCCAGGGTCGGGTCCGCCCCGCCTAGATTTCTGCGACGCCGTCGCGCTCGGCCCAGCCCTCCAGGCCGTTGGGCAGGCGGATGCGCACGTACTTCCCGGTCTCCTCCAGGAGCTGCACCTTCAGGCCGGCGTGCACCTCGAAGAGGGAGCGCGCTTCGGGCCGGGGCAACTCCCTGGCCACGAGCGTGGAGGACAACACCACCGCCTCATGCACGTTCTGGTGGACCCAGATGTGCGCCCCCAGGAGGAGCCCCGCCGGCACCGCCGCCGTGAGGCACAGGCCCGCCAGCACCGCCACCACCGTGCGCCGCGCGGAGGGGAACACCCGCCGCAGGAGCAACAGGGCGAACCCCAGGAGCCACGCGGCCAGGAACACCCAGGCCGCCGCCGCGCCGTCCGTGGCCGCCGCCAGCCTGGGCAGGAAGGCCTCGTCCGGGGTGGAGCCCACCACCTTGTCCACCTGCCGGGCGCGCGCCAGGGCCAGGTTCGCCTCCAGGTCCTCCGAGCGCGCTCCCTGCTTCCGGGCCTGCTCCAGCGCCAGCATCGCGCGGCCCAGGTCGCCCCGGGCCAGGTGCGTGGTGCCCAGGTTGTAGAGGACGTCCGGCCCGCCGAAGCCGTGCGCGATGAGCTTCTCGTAGCTCTCCTGCGCGGTGGAGTAGTCCTCGCGCACATAGGCGTCGTTGGCCTGCTGGAAGACGGCCTGCGCCTCCTCGGCGGTGTAGTAGCCCTGGGTCGCCGCGTCGCTCATCCGCCCCAGCCTTCCATCACCGCCGCCGCCGTCGCCAGCACCTTGCGCCGCTCTCCCGGCTCCACCCCGCCGCCGTAGCGGCCCAGGTCGCACGCCTCCAGCACGAAGAGCACGCGGGCGCGCGCTTCCTCCCCCACGCCCGCCGCCGCCAGCTTCTCCCCGAGCGCCTCGCGCGTCAGTCCCCCGACGGGCGAGCCGAGCTGCGCCTCCAGGAAGCCGACCATCGCCTTCTCCACCTCCACGTAGAAGGCCCCCGCGTCCGCGCCCGCCTTGAGCTTCTCCGCCTCCGCCAGCCGCTTGCGCGCGGCCTTCGCCTGCTGACGGCCCCGGCCCGCCTGGGAGCGGGTGGCCAGCCGGCCACGCATGCCGCCGATGATCGCCACGCCCGCCAGCAGTCCCAGCGGCGCCAGCACGCCCACCACGAAGAAGGGCCGCATCCACACGGGCTGCGACGGACCCACGAAGTGCGCCGCGTAGCGCACCGGGCGCAGGCCTCCGGCGGTGAGCACGTTCTTCTGCTCGTTGGCCGCGTCCGCCACCTGCGCGGGCGTCATCGACGACGGCAGCGCGGACACGCCTCCCGCGCCCGCCTCGACGGTGACCGTCACCGGGTCGGTGCGCGCCACGTCGTACTGGCGGCGCGTGGGGTCGAAGTAGGGGAACTCCAGCGCGGGCAGCGTGAACGTGCCCGTGCGCTGCGGCATCACCAGGTACTCCACCACGCGGCGGCCCTGGATGCGGTTGCGGTTGGGCGTGAGCTTGTCCGTCGTGGAGGGCTCGTAGATCTTCAACGCGGCGGGGCCGGTGAGCTTCGGCGGGGTGACGTTCTTCACGTTGCCCACGCCCTCCAGGATGACCTTCACCGTGATGGGCTGCCCCAGCTCCACGCGCGTCTGCGACACGTCGAGCGACAGCCGCCACGCGCCCACGTTCGCGTTGGAGATGTTCGGCGGCGCCCCTGGCGGCAGCGGCCGCACCTTCACCTTCAAGCCATTGGAGACGCGGTGCACGCGGTGGCCCGCGAAGAGGAAGCCCGTGGTGATGTCCGCCTCCGCCGGGGTGATGGCCAGCGTGCCGGACTTCACCGGGAACAGCGCGCGGCGGCGCAGGAGGTAGGCGCGGTACGGGATGCCGTCCACCACCTTCTGCTCGCCCGTGAGCTGCGTGGGGCTCTCCACCTCCTCCGTCCAGAAGCCCTCCAGCTTGGGCATGGAGACGGCGTCCACGCTGGACAGGTCCACGCGCGAGTAGATGTAGAGCGACAGCGTCGCCTGCTCGCCCACGTAGAGGTCGTCCCGGTCCAGGCTCGCGCGCAGGAACAGGTCCGAGTCCCCGCGCGGAATCACCGGCGCGTCGTCCTCCACGTCGGGCTCGTCCCCGAACGGATCCGGCATGTTGCGGAAGTTACGGAACGGATCCGGCAACCCGGGCCGGCCACCCTGCTGTGCCTGGGGCGCGTTGCCCACGCGGCCCTCGCGCGCCGTCATGGGAATGGCGTCGGTGCGCAGCGTGCGTCCGCCCACGTTGAGCGTCGCGGGCGGGATGGTGAACCGGCCCGCGCGCACGGCGCGCAGCATCAGCACATGGCGCGTGACGTCCTGGATGACGGCGGGGCCACCGCCGGACAGCGAGATGGAGCGCTGGCTGCCGCGCGACGAGGACAGCACCTCGAAGTCGTCGGACTCAGGGAGGCGCACCTGGGCGTTGGCCGGCGCGTCCACCACCACCACGGTGAGCGTGAAGGGGTCGGTGGTGCCCACCTCGTTGCGGTCCACCGTCTGGTAGAACTCGATGTCCGCCGCCCACGCCGGCGCCGTGGCCAGGAGGGCGAGCACGGCGAGCAGCGCCGTGCGACCGCTACCAGTCCTTCTCATTGGGCTTCCTCGGCTTCTTCTTCTGCTGGAAACGCCAGAGCTGGAGATTCTTCTCGTTCTGCTTCATCGCATCCAGCAGGCGCTCGGCCTCCTGCCGGTCGACGTCTCCCGGAGACACTCCGCCGTCGCGCGGGTCCCGCTCCGTCTCCTCTTCACCCTCGCTGCCAGCGTCGGTGCCGCCATCACGCGAGTCGCCGTCGCCCTCGTCCTGGCCGCCGTCGGCGCCGCCATCCGCCCCGCCGTCGCCCTTCTGGTTGGGGTCCTGCTTCCCGCCATCCGCTCCGCCGTCGGTGCCGGCGTCCTCTGGCGAGCCTCCATCGCCCTTCTTGCCGCCGTCCTCGCCGCCGTCCGGACGCCCTCCGTCGTCGCCGCCGTCCTGGCCTCCGTCCGCGCCACCATCCGGCTGGCCCTTCTGGGGCGGCGGCAGGTCGCGCAGCACCACCTCGTAGTTGTGCCGGGCCTGCGGATCCGTCGGGTCCAACGTGAGTGCCCGCCGGTAGGACTTGAGCGCCTCCGCGCGGTCGCCCGCCGTGGCCGCGAGGTTGCCCAGGTTGTACCAGCTCTTCTGGGTCAGGTCGGGCTGGCGCGAGGACTCCGCCACCTGATTGAAGGCCTCACGCGCTTCGGCCGCACGGCCCAGCTTCGCCAGCGCGTCCGCGCGGTTGAACTCCACCGCGGGGTCGTTCGGCCGCTCCTTCTTCGCGGCCTCGAAGTCGCGCAGCGCGTCCTCGTAGCGGCCCGCCGCGTAGGCCTCTCGCCCGCGCTGCACCAGCGGGTGGTCCTTCTCCAGCGGCCCCACCGCCCACGCGGGCCCCGGCAGCGCCAGCAGGCCCGCGAGCCCCACCGCCACCGTGCGCGCCGCGCGCCGTCGCATCGAACGCGCGCTCACGCGGGCCTCCGACGCGAGGGCAGCAGCACCATGCCCAGCACCAGCAGCGCGAGTCCGGGGATGGCGAACGCCTGGAAGCGCTCGTCGTAGCGGACCGTCACGCGGCTCTCCAGCTCGCTCTTCTGCAGCTGGTCGATGCGCTCCACCACCTGCCCCATCGCCACGCCGTTGGGCTGGTAGAAGAAGGCGCCCCCCGTCGCGTCCGCGATGGCCGTGAGGCCCCCGCGGTCCAGGCGGGTGATGACCGTGTCGCCGTTACCGTCCTTCTTGTAGTCCACGAACTCGCCGCGCCGGTCGTAGACGGGGATGGGCTCACCGGACTCGGAGCCCACGCCCACCGCGAGCACCTGCACGTGCGCGTCCTTGAGCGCGTCCGTGGCCTCGCGCACCTCGCCCGTGAGGTCCTCGCCGTCCGACAGCAGCACCACCACGCGCTCCTTGGAGCCGCGGTCCGCGTTGTCCAGCACCTGCTTCGCGAGCTTCAGCGCCGCGCCCACGTTGGTGCCGCCCTGGGGCATCATGTCCGGATCCACCGCACGCAGGAACAGCTTCACCGCCGAGTAGTCCGACGTGAGCGGCGACTGCACGAACGCATCCCCGGCGAACACCACCAGGCCCGCGCGGTCGCCCTTCAGCTCGTCCAGCAGCGTGTTCAATTCCAGGCGTGCCCGGTCCAACCGGCTGGGCTGCACGTCGCGCGCGAGCATCGACTTGGAGGCGTCCAGCGCCACCACCACGTCGATGCCCCGGCGCTTCGTCAGCTCGCTCTTCGTGCCGCACTGGGGCTGCGCGAGCGCGAGCCCGAAGAGCATCAGCCCCAGCCCGTACAGGCCGCCCTGGAGCGCCGGCCGCCACACGGACACGCCGGGCGCGAGCGTCGCCACGTGCCGCTCCGCGATGAGCGCCGACAGCCGCGTCCTGCGGCCCAGCGCCTTCAGCAACGCGAGCACGCCCAGCAAGAGGCCCACCAGGAACAGCCCCAGGAACAGCGGCTGCGCCAGGCCCACCTGGTAGCCCAGCAGCGTGAAGCGCCATGCGTCCAGCACCGGCGTCATGGGAACACCCGCAGGAAGGTGGAGCGCAGCAGCAATTCCAGCGCCGCGAGCCCGAAGGCCGCGAGCAGGAACGGGTGGAAGTTCTCCCGGTACGTGGCGCTGGCGCCGCCCTCCATCAGCTTCGAGCGCTCCAGCGCGTCCAGCACCTTCTGCAGGCCCTGGCGCAGGCCTTCCGGGTCGGTGGCGCGGTAGTACTCGCCGCCGGTGCGGTCCGCGATGTCCTGCATCAGCTCCGGGTTGATGGGGATCTCCGTCTCGCGCCACACGGTGTTGCCGAACAGGTCCGTGCCCTGCGGGAAGGGCACCTTGCCGCCCTTGCCCACGAGGATGGTGTAGATGGGGATGTGGAGCGACGCGGCCATGTTCGCCGCGTCCAGCGGCGAAATCTTGCCCGCGTTGTTGTCGCCGTCGGTGATGAGCACCACCACCCGGCTCTTCGCCTCCGAGTCGCGCAGGCGGTTGAGCGACGTGGCGATGGCGTCACCAATCGCGGTGCCGTCCTCCAGCACGCGGGTGCGCAGCTGCTTGAGCACCTCCTTGAGCACGCCGTAGTCCAACGTCAGCGGCGACTGCGTGTACGCCGCGCCGGAGAACACCACGAGCCCCAGGCGGTCGTTCACGCGGCCGGTGATGAAATCCGCGAGCACCTCCTTCGCCACGTTCAGGCGGTCCTTCGGACGGAAGTCACCGGCCTCCATGGAGGTGGACAGGTCCAGCGCGATGACGATGTCGATGCCCTCCACCGACAGGTCGCGCACGCGCGAGTCCCGCGACTGCGGCCGGGCGATGGCGACCACGGCCGCCACCACCGCCGCCGCGCGCAAGAGGGGCAGCAGCGGCAAGAGGTACGTGCGCAGCCCGCGGCCTCCCTTCGCGAAGACGTGCGCGGCGGAGAAGCGCAGCGTGGCGCGGCGGCGGCGCTCCCAGAAGGCAAGCACGAGCAGCAGCGGCGCCAGCAGCAGGGCCCAGAGCGCCTCCGGGTTATTGAACGCGAGGTCCGGAGGCATCAGGCTTGGGGGGCGGAGGGGGGAGGTACGTCTTGGCCAGCAGGTCGTAGCCGAAGGCTAGCGACTGCGCGCAGGACTCGGGGGAGGCGTCCGCGCGGGCGTACTTCACCAGGTCCGACTCGGAGATGAAGCGCATCAGCGCGTCCTCCGGCAGGCCCGGCGTGGGCAGCCTTCGCAGGGTGGTCATCAGTTCGAACGAGGTGCACTCCAGGGCCTCGAAGCCGTAGCGCTCGCCCAGGTAGCCACGCACGATTTCGGAGAGGCGGATGTAGAAGTCCTTCACGAGCCCCCGGCCGGGCAGGTCCTCGCGCTTGAGCGCGTCCAGCGACTGGCGCACGCGCACGTCCAGCGGCAGCACCGGGATGACCTTCTCGCGCTTCGGCCGCCGCTGCCACCAGCGCACCAGCGCCCACGCAAGCAGCCCCACGGCCAGCGCCACCGCGAGCGCGTAGAGCAGCGTCCACGAACGGATGGGCACTTCCTGCGGCGGCTGGTAGTCGAACAGCTCCGCGCCCTGCCCGTTCGCGTCCGGCGGCAGCGAGGAGGCGACCGTCACCGACCTGCCCTTGAGCACGAAGCGCCGGGGCCCTTCCGGCGTCGCCACGTCGAAGGACAGGTCGGGCAGCGACACGTCCCCCAGCTCGAACGCGGAGAAGCGCAGGCCGAACGTCGTCGTCGCGTCGTTGGCGCCGTCCTGCCGCTGGCGCGTCTGCTGGAGCAACTCCACGGCGCTCTCGCCCGTGGGCGCCACCAGCTCGTAGCGCTGATCCTTCGGGTGCGTGAGCGTCACCACGTACTGGAACGGCTCGCCGATGCGGACCTCTTCCGGCTCCACCCGCGCGGAGGCACCCGTGGGCGTCACCGACTCCAGCACCACCGGGGCCTTGGGCGCGGGGGCCTGGGCGTGCGCCACCGGGACGCTGGCGAACAACACGGCCGCGAGGACAAGGGCGCGCCTCATGCCGCCATCCTCCGGGCGCGCGCGCGGAAGAACTGCGCCAGCGCCTTGCCGTGGTCGTCGCCCGCGCGCAGCTCCACGTGATCCAACTCCAGCTTGCGGAACAGCTTGCGGCGCTCATCGCGCTGGGCCTGCATGGCGCGCGAGAACCGGCCGCGCACGGCGGAGGAGCTGGTGTCCACGACGAAGCGCTCCCCTGTCTCCGGGTCCTCCATCTCCACGAGCCCGTGGCGCGGGAACGCCTGCTCCAGCGGATCCTCGATGACCACGGGCACGAGGTCGTGCTTGCGGCCCACGAGGCGCAGCGGCTTCTCGTAGCCCTTCGCCAGGAAGTCCGACACGAGGAACGTCACGGCCTTCCGCTTCGACACCTGCGTCAGGTACGTGAGCCCGGACGACAGGTCCGTGCCCTTCCCCTTCGGCTTGAAGGTGAGGATGTCGCTCACGAGCCGCAGCACGTGCGTGCGCCCCTTGCGCGGCGGGACGACCTTCTCCACTCGGTCCGAGAAGAGGATGAGCCCCACGCGGTCGTTGTTGGCGATGGCGCTGAAGGCGATCTGCGCGGCGACCTCCGCGGCGACCTCCGCCTTGGTGCGCTCGCGCGAGCCGAACTCGTTGGAGGCGGACACATCCACCAGGAGCATCACCGTGAGCTCGCGCTCCTCGGTGAAGACCTTGATGAAGGCCTCGTTCATGCGCGCGGTGACGTTCCAGTCGATGAAGCGGATCTCGTCACCGGGCTGGTACTGCCGCACCTCGGAGAAGGCCATGCCGCGGCCCTTGAACACCGAGTGGTACTGGCCGGCGAGCATGTCGGAGACCACCTTGCGGGTGCGGATCTCCAGCTTGCGGATGCGGCGGATGAGGTCCTTGGGCAGCACGGGGCGGGCTCGGGCGGCGGCGGGCCGTCAGGGGACTTCCACGCGGTCGAAGACGCGCTGGATGATCTTCTCCTGGGTGAGCTCTTCGGCCTCGGCCTCGTACGTCATCGCGATGCGGTGGCGGAGCACGTCGAAGGCGATGGCCTTCACGTCCTCCGGCGTGACGAAGCCGCGGTGGCGCAGGAACGCGTGCGCGCGGGCGGCCTGCGCCAGGGCGATGGTGGCGCGCGGCGAGGCGCCGAACTGGATGTAGTCCGCCAGGTCCTTGAGCCCGTAGCGCGCGGGCTCGCGCGTGGCGAACACCACGTTGAGGATGTACTCCTTCACCTTCTCGTCCATGTAGATGGCGTGGACGAGCTCTCGCGCGCGCACCAGGTGCTCCAGCGCGATGACCTTCTGTGCCTTGGGAGAAGTGCCGCCGGACATCCGGTCCATGATGACCTTCTCTTCATCACGGGTCGGATAGCCCACCTTCACCTTGAGCATGAAGCGGTCCACCTGGGCCTCGGGCAGGGGGTAGGTGCCCTCCTGCTCGATGGGGTTCTGGGTGGCCAGCACGAGGAAGGGCGAAGGCAGCCCGAAGGTCTGGTCGCCGATGGTGACCTGGCGCTCGGCCATGGCCTCCAGGAGGGCGGACTGGACCTTGGCGGGGGCGCGGTTGATTTCGTCCGCGAGGACGATGTTCGCGAAGATGGGCCCCTTGCGGACGGTGAACGCGGCCGTCTGCTGGTTGTAGATCATCGTGCCGACGAGGTCGGCCGGCAGCAGGTCCGGGGTGAACTGCACGCGCATGAAGGTGGCGCTGAGCGAGTCCGCCACGGTGCGCACGGTCAGCGTCTTGGCGAGGCCGGGCACGCCCTCCAACAGGACGTGGCCGTTGCACAACAGGCCGATGAGGATGCGTTCGAGCATGTACCGCTGCCCGACGATGACCTTGCCGGTCTCCTGGTTGAGGACCTCGACGAAGCTGCTTTCCTGCTGCACGCGTTCGGTGAGCGCGCGAATGTCGGTGTTCATGTCCCCTCTGTCGGCCTGGGCGGCGGGCAGCCTAGGGTTCCCGGGCGTCCGGCTCAACACCGCTGAGGTCCGGACATTCCGCCAAAGCGCCCCGTCCCGTAAAGGGTCATCTCCCATGTCC
>NZ_RAWB01001029.1 GCF_003612055.1 Corallococcus llansteffanensis | reverse complement strand
GGCGAAGGTCCACGGGTCGTCCACCGACACGCCGTAAAGGAGCGACCCCAGCAGCCGGCTCAGCGCCAGCGACAGCACGAGCCCCACCGCCACGCCCGTGAGCGACAGCCGCAGCCCCTGTCCCAGCACGAGCCGCAGCACGTCCCCGCGCCCCGCGCCCAGCGCCATGCGGATGCCCAGCTCCCGCGTGCGCTGCGCCACGGAGAAGGCGATGACGCCCGACAGGCCCAGCGCCGCGAGCAGCAGCGCGCCCGCCGCGAACACGCCCAGCAGCAGCGCCGCCAGCCGCTGGGCGCCCAGCGCGTCGGCCATGCGCCGCGTGAGGGGCTGGACGTCGAACAGCGGCAGGTCCGCGTCCACCGCGCGCACCTCCGCCTCCACCGCGGCGTGCAGCGCCTTCGGGTCGCCCGACTTCGCCCGCACCGCCACGCCCAGCGAGGGGAAGGGCAGCTGCGAGAGGGCGTAGTACGCGGCGGGGCGCACCGGCGCGTCCAGGCCCCACTCGTGCACGTCGCCCACCACGCCCACCACCGTGGCCCACTGCTTGTCCGGGCCGTGCAGCTTCATCCGGTGGCCCACGGCGTCGCCCTGCGGCCAGAAGAGCTTCGCGCAGGACTGGTTGATGACCACCGCCCAGGGCGCGTCCGGGGCGTCCCGGTCCTCCAAGAGCCGCCCCTGCTGGAGCGTGACGCGCAGGGCGCGCAGGTAGCCGGGGGTGACGGCGCGGAACTCCACCGCCTTCCACGTCTCCCCGGGCTGCCGCGGGCGCCCCTCGATGTCGAAGCTGTGGTCCATCTCTCCGCCCAGGGGGAGCACGTTGGTCAGCCCCACGGACTCCACGCCGGGCAGGGCCTGGAGCCGCGCCACCAGGGCCTGCTGGAAGGCCACCTGCCGGGCCTTGTCCGGGTACGCCACCTCGGGCAGCTCGAGCTGGCCGGTGAGCACGCCTTCGGAGTCGAAGCCCGCGTCCAGGCGCTGGAGCGCGAGGAAGCTCTTCACGAACAGGCCCGCACCCACCAGCAGCACCAGCGCGAGCGACACCTGGGCCACCACCAGCGCCGCGCGCACCCGGCCCGTGCGGTGGCTGCCCGTGGCGCGCGCCCCCTCGCGCATCGCCGCGTGCAGGTCCGCGTGGCGCGCCTGGAGCGCGGGCACCAGCCCGAAGAGCACGCCGGTGAGCACCGACACCGCCAGCGTGAAGAGCACGGAGGGCACGTCCAGCCGCACGGCCCGGGCCCGGGGCAGGCCATCCCCCACCACCGCCACCAGCGCGTCGGTGCCCCACAAGGCCAGCAGCAGGCCCACCC
>NZ_RAWB01001028.1 GCF_003612055.1 Corallococcus llansteffanensis | reverse complement strand
TCCTCCGCCCCAGTATTTCCTGAGACACCTTTCTGGGGGATAGCCTCCCCCTCGTGAGGTGGATGTGAAGAAGCAGAAGCAGGACAGGACGGCGGAGCGCGGTCGGTTCTCGGCGAAGCGGAAGAAGGAGGCCGTTCTCCGGCTACTCAAGGGCGAGGAGCTCGACGCACTCTCCCGGGAGCTGGGCGTCACGGCAGCAGCGCTGAGCGAGTGGCGGGAGAAGTTCCTGGCGGGGGCCGAGGCGAACCTCAAGAGCCGCGAGCCCGAGCCCGCGGACGACGAGGTGCTGCGACTCAAGGCCATGGTGGGCGAGCTGATGATGAAGAACGAGTTGCTGGCGGAGAAGGCCCGGCTGCTGGAGGGCAACGCCCCGGGTTTTCCCTGGAGGAAGTCGAGAGGATGAGCGCCAGTCTCTCGCCTTCCAGCGGCAAGCCGTACGGACTGGCGCTCGTGACGGCCACCTGGCGCGTGCCTCGTGCCACGGTGTACCGGCACCGCGCCCGCCGGCAGGCAGCGCTCCCTCCGACAGCCCGGCGAGGACCGAAGACGGCGCTGACGGACGAGGCGTTGCTGGAGGCCATCCGCGGCGTGCTGGCCGCCTCGCCGTTTCTGGGCGAGGGGCACCGCAAGGTATGGGCCCGGCTTCGCGCTCAGGGCGTGCGCACGTCGAAGGCCCGCTGCCTGCGGCGGATGCGCGAGGCAGGGCTGCTGGCACCGGGCAGGGCCCGCCGGGTGCTGGGACCGCGCAACCATGACGGCACGATTACCACTGACAAGCCCGACGTCATGTGGGGCACCGATGCCACGTGCACAGTAACCACACAGGAGGGCCAGGCCACCGTCTTCATCGCCGTCGACCACGGCACCTCCGAGTGCGTCGGCGTCCACGCCGCCAAGGTGGGCACCCGCTTCGAAGCCCTCGAGCCCATTCGCCAGGGCGTCAAAGCCCGCTTCGGTGCGTACGGCCGGGGCGTGGCGGCGGGGCTGTCCATCCGCCACGACAACGGCAGCCAGTACACCTCCGACGCCTTCCAGGAAGAGCTGCGCTTCCTGGGCGTCGAGTCCAGCCCGTCCTTCGTCCGCAGTCCCGAGGGCAACGGCTGCGCCGAGCGCTTCATCCGCACCCTCAAGGAGCAACTCCTCTGGGTGCGCACCTTCGCCACCGTGGAGGAACTCCGGCTGGCCCTGCTGGAGTGGGCCCACCGGTACAACGAGCACTGGCTGTTGGAGCGCCACCATTTCCTCTCGCCGAGTCAGGCCCGGCGAGAGCTGATGCAGAAGCAAGCGGCCTGATTACAACCAATCTAGTGTCTCAACAATCCGGTGCGGTACA
>NZ_RAWB01001027.1 GCF_003612055.1 Corallococcus llansteffanensis | reverse complement strand
GCGGCCGCCAGCGGCGCGGGCACCTCCATCGTCGGGTCGGTGGGCGGCTCGTGCGCGGCGTCATCCCCGCCGCTCCGGGCCGTGGGTGCCTTCCCATCTCCGCCGCTCCGGGCCGCGGGCGCCTTCGAGGTCGGCGCGTCGGGCGCGTCGTCGCTCAGGTGCACGGGCGGCTCTCGCAGCGCGGGCAGCGACGCGAGGCCAGGCGCGGGGGCTCCGGACGGGGGCGTGAGGGCGCTGCCGCACGCGGGGCAGAAGCGGCTGGTCGCGCTGGTGGACTGGCCACAGCGCGGACACGACACGCTGGAGGGCTCACGGCCCTGGGGCAGCACCGTCTCGCCGGTGGCCACGTCGCGCAGCCGCGCGAGCACCGACTCACCCACCAGCCGCGTCACCACCGCGGAGACGCCCTCGCCCTCCGCCTCCGGCACTTCGTCCAGGAAGGCCTGGAGCGCTCGCGCCACGTCCGCGCACCGCGCGAAGCGCTGCGAGGGCACGCGGTGGAGCATGCGCAGGATGATCTGCTCCAGCAGCGGCGACAGCCCCTCCACGAACTGCGAGGGCCGGGGCACCGCCGCCAGCGCGATGCGCCGCATCGCCTCCGCGGGGTTGTCCGTGTCGATGAACGGCCGGCGCGTGCACAGCTCCCACAGCACGACCCCCAGCGCGAACTGGTCGCTGCTGCCAGCGACGGGCTCGTTGCGCACCTGCTCGGGCGACATGTAGCGCAGCTTGCCCTTGAGCACGCCGGTGCGCGTGCGGCTGGCGCGGATGGTCGCCTTGGCCACGCCGAAGTCCACCACCTTCGTCACGCCGTCCAGCCGCACCATGATGTTCTGCGGGCTGATGTCCCGATGCACCAGCTCCAGCGACGCGCCCTGGCTGTCGCGCGCGTGGTGCGCGTGGTCCAGGCCCAGCGCCGCGTCGCGAATCAGCTGCGCGCACACCCGGTGGGGCAGCGTCGTACCGGCCCGCTGCGCCGCCCGCGCCAGCCGGCCCAGGTTCTCGCCCTCGATGTACTCCATGGCGATGTAGAACGTGCCCTGCCACGCGCCGACCTCGTACAGCGAGACGACGTTGGGGTGGTTCAGGTGCGCCGCGACCCGGGCCTCGTCGAGGAACATCTCCACCGAACCCTCGTGCTCCAGCAGGTCCGGCAGCAGGCTCTTGAGGATGACGGGGCGCTCGAACCCACTCACGCCCACCTGTCGCGCCAGGAAGATCTCTCCCATGCCTCCCACGGCCAGGCGGCGGAGGACCGCGTACCTGCCGAAGATGAGGGAAGACGGAGGAGCCGCGGACATGGTCGCGCGCCCACCGTACCTACCTGCCCCCGTCCCCCGCCAGTCCCACAC
>NZ_RAWB01001026.1 GCF_003612055.1 Corallococcus llansteffanensis | reverse complement strand
TGTCGGAGGCGGCGGCGGCGTTGGCGGCCTCCTCCACGCGCGGCGCCGTCTGGGCGAGCGAGGCGGCGGAGGTGAGCAGCACGACAGCGAGGGTCAGGGCCTTCATGGTGTGCATCCTTGGGGGTGTTCGTCCTTCTGGAGCATCAGACGGGACGGGGGGCTGCACATTCAACCCCCCCCACCTTGGAGGCACCGGCCCTGCCGCGAGGTGTCAGGGCGTGGCGCCGCGCTTGGAGACGACCTCGCCCTCGGGGGTGACGTCGTAGACGACGGGCACGCCGGTCGCGAGCTCCAGCGCCACCACGGCCTCGCCGGACAGCTTGTCCAGGCGCATCACCAGCGAGCGGTTGGAGTTGCCGTGGGCCACGACGAGCACGTTCTTGCCCTGGCGCAGGTCGCCCGCGATGGCGCGCTCGTAGAAGGGCAGCACGCGCTTGGCCGTCATCTCCAGGGACTCGCCGTTGGGGGGCGGCACGTCGTAGGAGCGGCGCCAGACGTGGACCTGCTTCTCACCGAAGGCCTTGGCGGCGTCCGCCTTGTTGAGGCCCTGCAGGTCGCCGTAGTGCCGCTCGTTGAGGGCCGCGTCGCGGATGACGGGCGGGCGCTGGCCCAGCGTCTCCAGGAGGATGGCGAGCGTCTCCTGGGCGCGGGTGAGGGCGGAGGTGTAGGCGACGTCGAACTTCAGGCCCTTGAGGGCTTCGGCGGCCTTGCGGGCTTCGCCGCGGCCCTGCTCGGTGAGGGGCACGTCCACGAAGCCGGTGAAGCGGTTCTCGTGGTTCCAGAGGGACTGACCGTGACGGACGAGGGCGAGGATGGGCATGGCCCCCCTGCTAGCCCAACCGGGGGCAGCGGGAAAAGAGGCAAGCCCCGTCCACCCGCCCGGCCCGTCGCTTCCCTGTCACGCGGGAGGCGGGGTCAGCCGGTGGGCTGGGACTCCAGGAGCAGCCGGTCGCAGACGGCCGCCACTGCGCTCAGCGTGTTGAACAGGTCCACCATGCCCACCTGGAGGCCCAGGTCGTCCTCGATGCGGTTGGCCAGCATCGTCGCCAGCAGCGAGTTGCCGCCCACCTCCAGGAAGTGGTCCTCCGGCCTCACGACGTCCACGCCCAGCAGTTCCTGCCAGTAGCCCGCCAGCCGCGCTTCCATCGGCGAGGGGGATGCGGTCTGCGCGCTCATGGAGGACTCCTCTTCCAGCAGGGGGGCGATTCGCCGGAAACTGGGGAAAGAAGAACTACCGCGGCAGGTCCGAGGGGTCCAGGGGGCTGATTCGGGGGCTTCCTGGGGGCTTGCCTCGACGGGTGCCCTCCAGGAGCCCGGGCGGCCGGGGGCGAAGTGGCGGCCCAGGGGCCTGGGGTTCCCTGGC
>NZ_RAWB01001025.1 GCF_003612055.1 Corallococcus llansteffanensis | reverse complement strand
CCCAACAGCCCGTTCGCTTCTCGCCGCCCCTCCTCGTAGGACTCGTAGTAGCCGTTGGCCAGAAGGCCCACGCCGGCCCGTGGTGACCAGGCCACCTGCACGTTGCTGGGGCTGATGCTGCCCTTCAGTTCCCCCTGCTCGCGCAGGAGCGGAGCACTGACCTGGTTCGACTTGTACAACGTGGTGGTGCAGCCGGCGGACACGAGCGTGACGACCCCTGCGATGACGCTGACGCGAAACGGGTTCATGGACGCCTCCTGGATGGAGAACACAGCAAGGCCGTGTCCGCTTCCTCCCTTCTCCGTCCGCTACTCCTCGGAAGGGCGGACGACTCCGGCCCGGAGGTATTCCTGGCCATCGAGGACGAGCCGGCCCGTCAGGGGATCCACCTTCCCCAGGGGCTGGGGCTCCTCCCGTGAGGACCGCGGGGCCGAGACGAGGTTCCAGCCCTCGCAGTCCAGTGAACCGTCGCCACCACCCCCGGAGCTGCCCCGCATTTCAATCGAGTAGGGCGACTGGGCAGGGAAGTCGACGGCGCTGTAGACGCCCTGGTCCGCCTTGACGGTCTCGAAGCGCGCACCAGCGAGGTACTCGCAGGCGTTCCTGGGCGGACCCTCCCGGAGGACGCCCCACCGGCCACCGCGCAGACGCGACTGCGCGAGCCTCCGCGTGAAACGGCTTCCCTGCGGCTCCAGCGCTTCCAACATCCGGAACTCGCCCCGTTCGCGCTGTTTTCCGGTGGAGGGCTCCACCACGACGTAGGTGATGTACCCGAGGTCCGGGTGGTAGCCCGGCTGGAGGATGATGGCCTCCCGTGCCGGCACGTCCTGCAAGGCCTTCTGGGTGCAGGGCTCGGAATCGCGCCCCCTGTTGCAGTCGCTGAGGGCTTCGATTCCCGCGGGGGAGATGGAGGCGGATTGCAGCGCGAAGCCCTTGTCCCGCAACTGATGCTCCAGCACGTTCACCAGCAAGGGGTCGACCTGCCGCGGAGTCCCACGGCGTGAGGGTTCGGGCACGGCGACGACCGCGATGCTGAAGGGCGGTCGTTCGGGCAGGGCCCAGGGCAATGCATCCCCATTTCCGGCGGGCGCGGCGGGATGGTCTGGCAGGACCACCGATACCGTCACCTCCGGGGTGACGTCCTTGTTGATGAGGACCCGGGCCGCGCGACCGTCCTCGGCGACGACCCGCAGTTCCCCCGCACCGGGCAGCGACATCCGGAGCTGCCCCTCCGAGAAGGGGACCCGGCCAAGCCGCGTCGGTTCGCTGCCGCACCAGCCCACGCGTGGCAGGGTGAAGGAGACGAACCCACGGGACACCGGCTGGCCCCGGCTGTCCCGGACGGTGCCCACCACCTGCAATCC
>NZ_RAWB01001024.1 GCF_003612055.1 Corallococcus llansteffanensis | reverse complement strand
GTCCCACTTCCGCGTGCTCGGGCGCGCGCAGGACTACAGCCTCGTGGAGGTGCGCATCCTGACGGGCGTGCTCCACCAGGTGCGCGCGCACCTGGCCGGCGTGGGCGCGCCGCTCGTGGGGGACGCGCTCTACGGAGGCCGCGAGGCGCCGGAGCTGGGGCGCTTCTTCCTGCACGCCCGCTCGCTCACCGTGCCCCACCCCGTCACGAAGGAGCCCGTGCGCGTGCAGAGCCCGCTGCCCCAGGACCTGGTGGCGGAGCTCGGGCGGCACGGCCTGACGCTGCCGGAGTCGGAGCCGGACGGGGCGGCGCCCGGGGCTATTGGCCCATGACCTTGACGATGACGCGCTTGCGGCGCTGTCCGTCGAACTCGGCGTAGAACACCTGCTGCCAGGGGCCCAGGTCCAGCTTGCCGGCGGTGACGGGAATCAGCACCTGGTGGTGGACGAGCATGGACTTGAGGTGCGCGTCCCCGTTGTCCTCGCCGGTGCGGTGGTGGCGGTAGTCGGGCCCGGAGGGTGCGAGGTGCTGGAGCCACTCCCAGATGTCCTCGTGGAGGCCGGGCTCATCGTCGTTGACGAAGACGCCCGCGGTGATGTGCATGGCGGACACCAGCACCATGCCCTCCTGGATGCCGCTCTTCTTCAGGAGCGCCGCCACGGTGTCGGTGAGGCGGACCAGCTCGCGCCGGGACTTCGTCTCGAACCAGAGGTATTCGGTGAGGGTCTTCATGGGCCGCACTGTCAGAGGGGGCCACTAGAGTGACTCACGCCATGCGAGCCATCCTCCACGTGGACATGGACGCCTTCTACGCGTCCGTCGAGCAGCGCGACAACCCGTCCCTGAGGGGCAAGCCCGTCATCGTCGGAGGGCATGCCCAGCGCGGGGTGGTGGTGGCCGCCTCCTACGAGGTGCGGCCCTTCGGGGTGAAGAGCGCGATGCCCATGGCGCGGGCCATGAAGCAGGCCCCGCACGCGCTGGTGGTGAAGCCCCGCTTCTCCGCCTACGCGGAGGCGAGCGAGCAGGTGTTCGCCATCTTCGAGCGCTACACGCCGTTGATCGAGCCCCTGTCGCTGGACGAGGCGTTCCTGGACGTGACGGCGTCGGTGGGGCTGTTCGGCGCGGCGGCGGACATCGCGCGGAGGATCCGCAAGGAGATTGCCCACGAGCTGAACCTGCCGGCGTCCGCGGGCATCGCCACGGCGAAGTTCGTGGCGAAGATCGCGTCCGACCTGGCCAAGCCCAACGGCCAGCGCGAGGTGCGGCCCGAGGAGACGGTGGCCTTCCTGGCGGGGCTGCCGGTGTCGCGGCTTTGGGGCGTGGGGCCCAAGACGGAAGACGCGATGAAGCGCGCGGGGCTCGCGACCATCGGG
>NZ_RAWB01001023.1 GCF_003612055.1 Corallococcus llansteffanensis | reverse complement strand
GAGTACGACGCGCCGTCGCTCACCGGCGTGGAGTCGCAGCCGCGCCGTCGCACCGGCGTGTCGGAGCCGGTGGCCCGCCGCAACACGTCCAGCAACCCGGGCGTCACCCAGGTGGCGCGCACCAACTCACGCTCGGACCTGAGCCGCCAGTCGGTGGAGGACGTGCCCCCGCCGCCCCGGCGCACGATGTCGCGCGCCACGCCGGTGTCGGAGCCTCCCGCGCGCTCGCGCTCGGGCGTGCACCGCATGGACGTGGAGGAGGACGACGAGCGCACCCGCCTGCCTCCGCCGGAGGATGATCCGGACACGCTGCCGGTGCCCACGCCGCGCCGGCGCACCAGCAACAGCCATCCGTCCGCCGTGGAGCCGCCGCGCCGCCGCACCTCCAGCCGCGTGGATGCCCCGCGTCCGCGCCCGGTGCCGGTGGAGGTGGACGACGAGGACTCGGGCGAGCGCCGTCCGTCGCGCACCGCCGCCCCCGCGCTGCCGGAGCCTGCGGCGCCCCGCGGCTCTGGGGTGCGCACGGTGGCCATGGTGGGCTTCATCGTGGGCCTGCTCGCGGTGCTCGTCCTCTTCCGCGAGCCCATCATCAAGGCGCTGACGTCCACCGCCGCGGATGCGCAGGGCGTGTGGCTCACGGTGAACACCAACCAGCCGGTGAAGGTGTCGGTGCGGCACACGGAGCGCTGTGGCAGCCCGGAGCCCGTCACGGTGCTGGGCACCGCGCCGCTCACCCGCGTGCAGGGCGCCCACCTCCAGGACACGCTCATCCTGGAGAACGAGGCCCAGGGCATCTACCTGGAGGACTCGGAGGAGCTCGCGTTCGGCCAGCCCGGCGAGCTGAAGACCTTCGAGCGCAGCTTCAAGGAAGGCACCCTCAAGCTGAAGATCACCCCCAAGGGGATGACCGGCCTGTCCGTCTACCGCAACAACCAGCTCCTCGGCAGCGCCAACACCCAGCTCAAGCTGATGGAGGGCAAGCAGCGCCTGGAGCTGCGCGGCGCGAAGTTGAAGGAGCCCGTGGCCTTCGAGGCGACGGTGAACCCCAACGAGACGACGGAGTCGGTGCTGGACCTGGCCTCCTCGCTCTAGGCGGTGGGGCGCCGCACCCTGGGGCTAGTAGCGGGGCAGGGACGGGTCCACGGTGAGCGAGTACAGGTCGATGCCCCCCTTGAGGGACACGGCCTCCAGCCCCCGGTCGCGCAGGTACGCGGCGCCGTCCAGGCTCCGCACCCCGTGGTGGCAGTAGACGACGACGGGGCGGCCCCGGAAGGCCTCCAGCGCGGTGTCGTACTCCGGCAGCTCCGGCAGGGGCATCAGCACCGAGTCGGGCAGGGCCACCCACTCGTGTTCGTGGGGGAAGCGCACGTCCACCAGCAC
>NZ_RAWB01001022.1 GCF_003612055.1 Corallococcus llansteffanensis | reverse complement strand
CCCCTGCCCTCCTCCCGCCGCCCCTCGACACCGAGGCCCCGGCGCTGCGCATCGACGCGCCTCGGCCGGGCCAGTGGCTCAACGTGTCCCGCCTCCGCCTCCAGGGCGACGTGGGAGACGCCACCCGGGTCGAGGTGTCGCTCGACGACGGCATCTCCCGGACGTTGTCCCTCGTGGGGACCGGAGCCCCCCTGTCCCTGGAGCTGACCACGCCGCCCGGGCCCCACGTGCTCCACGTGTCGGCCACGGACGCGGCGGGCAACACGTCCACGCTGGAGGTGCCCTACACCGGGGGCCCGGGGCTCGGAGGCGGGCTCGGCCACACGGGCGTGGTGCGCGCGGGACGCCTCGTCACCTGGGGAAGCAATGGACTGGGGCAGCGCTGCGACGCAACGCCGGAGGAGCGCTCCCTTCCCGCGTTCGCGATCCCGCTCGAAGAACCGCGGCCTGTCGCGCTCCAGTCGTCCCTGGACACCACGGCGTGGATCGCCGCGGACGGGAGCACGTGGCTGTGCGGTGCGCTGGCCTCCCGGCTCGCAGCGGGCGGCGCCGTCATGGGCAGCGCCCACCGGGTGGAGGGCGTGGCGGACGTGGTGGGGATCGCGCCGGGCAGCGGGCACCTGCTGCTGCTCGATGCCCGCGGCCAGGTCTGGGCGTTCGGCGACAACGCACGGGGACAGCTGGGACTGGGAAGCGAGGGCGAGGCCGTGACGCAGCCCACCGCCGTGCCGGGTCTCTCCGACGTGATGCAGGTGGTCGCCGGTAGCGAGCACTCCGCGGCGCTGCACCGCGACGGCACCGTTTCCGTCTGGGGCTACAACCGGGACGGCGTGCTGGGCACGGGCGAGCTGGAGGCGCGCGTGCAGGCGGCCCCCGTGCGCGTGCCCCGCCTGGTGCAGGTCGAACACCTGGCCTCGGGACGCAGCCACCTGCTCGCGCTGCTCGCGGACGGGACGGTGCGCGCCTGGGGCACGGGGACGTCCGGACAGCTGGGCCACGGAGACGCGGGCTTCGGCGCGGGCCGGGCGCAGCCAACGCCGGTGCTGACGCTCACCCGCGTCGCCGCGGTGACAGCCGCGAACAACTCCAGCTGGGCCCTGGGAAGCGACGGCACGGCCTGGGCCTGGGGCCTCAACTCCACCGGACAGCTCGGCGTGGGTGACACCCAACAGCGCGTCGTGCCCACGCGCGTGGCCACGGACCTGCCGCTCGTGGAGCTCGCGGCGGGGGCCCAGCACGCGCTCGCCCGCACGCGGGACGACACGGTGCTCAGCTGGGGCGCGAACCCCAGCGGGCAGCTCGGCCAGGGCGACGGCGCGTCCTCGAGCGTGTCCTCGCCGCGCACCGTTGCCCTGCCCTGATCCACCCATGCCCTCCGACCTCACGGCC
>NZ_RAWB01001021.1 GCF_003612055.1 Corallococcus llansteffanensis | reverse complement strand
TCCCGTGACGGAAGGCCACGGCCTGCGACAGCGGCTGCTCTCCATCTTCGGCGGCTCGGTGGGCAACCTCATCGAGTGGTACGACTTCTACGTCTACTCGGCGTTCTCGCTGTACTTCGCCCAGGCGTTCTTCCCGGACGCGGACCCCGTCGTGCGGCAGCTCAACACCGCGGGCGTCTTCGCGCTCGGCTTCCTCATCCGGCCCCTGGGCGGCTGGCTGATGGGGCTCTACGCGGACCAGCGGGGGCGCCGCGCAGCGCTGACGCTGTCCGTGACGCTGATGTGCCTGGGGTCCTTCGTCATCGCCGTGTGCCCCACGTACGCGCGCATCGGCGTGGCGGCGCCCACCGTGCTGATGCTGGCGCGGCTGCTCCAGGGCCTGTCCCTGGGCGGTGAGTACGGCACCAGCGCCACCTACCTCAGCGAGGTGGCCACGTCCCGGCACCGGGGCTTCTACAGCTCCTTCCAGTACGTCACGCTCATCCTGGGGCAGCTGCTGGCGACGCTGACGCTGCTGGTGTTGCAGCGGCTGGTGCTGACCTCCGGGCAACTGGAGGACTGGGGCTGGCGCATCCCGTTCCTCGTCGGCGCGGCGCTGGCCATCTTCGGCTTCTACATGCGGCGCAACATGGTGGAGACGGAGGCCTTCACCCAGGAGGCGGCGAAGGGGACGGAGCTCCAGCCCATGCGGGAGCTGCTGCGCCACCCGAAGGAGCTGGCCATCGTGGTCGGCCTCACGATGGGCGGCACGCTCGCCTTCTACACGTACACCGTCTACATGCAGAAGTTCCTGGTGAACTCGGTGGGCCTGACGCGGGACGAGGCCACGCTCATCTCCGCGGGCTCCCTGTTCCTCTACATGCTGTTGCAGCCGGCGTTCGGGTTCCTCTCCGACCAGGTCGGCCGCAGGCCGGTGCTGCTGTGGTTCGGCGTGATGGGCACGCTGTGCACCGTCCCCCTGCTGACGGCGCTGACGCGGACCCGGGACGCCTTCACCGCGTTCCTGCTGGTGCTCGCGGCGCTCGTCATCCTCTCCGGCTACACCTCCATCAACGCCGTGGTGAAGGCGGAGCTGTTCCCCGCGCGCATCCGCGCCCTCGGCGTGGGGCTGCCCTACGCGCTGACCGTGTCCCTCTTCGGCGGCACCGCCGAGTACGTGGGCACCCGGCTGAAGCTGTCCGGCCACGAGCCGTGGTTCTTCTGGTACGTCACCGGCGCCATCCTCTGCTCGCTGCTCGTCTATGTGTTGATGCCAGACACCCAACGGCACAGCCGCATCGACTGACGTCAAGTTCCCTACACGACACACGAAATGTGTGCGTGTATTGACACCTACAGTAAAACCAATCTATCACTTCTTTCGCACTTCCCGACGATTGCGGGAGGTGCTCGGAGTGAAGCGTCGTCATTCCAGACGCGGGGCACTCCGGTGG
>NZ_RAWB01001020.1 GCF_003612055.1 Corallococcus llansteffanensis | reverse complement strand
CAGCAGCGAGTTGCCGCCGAGGTCGAAGAAGTTGTCGTGGACGCCGACCTTGTCGAGGCGAAGGACGGACTGCCACGCGGAGGCAAGCTGCTGCTCCAGGGCGCTCTGGGGCGCGACGAAGCCGGTGTCCAGCGAGGGTCGCGCATCCGGTGCGGGCAGGGCGCGCCGGTCCAGCTTGCCGTTGGGCGTGAGCGGAAGCGCGTCCAGCGGCAGCAGGTGGGCGGGCACCATGTAGCCGGGCAACTGCTGCTGCAACGCGCGGCGCAGCTCGCTGACAGAGGGCGAGTCGGGAGCCAGCACGAGATACGCGACGAGGCGCTTGTCGCCGGGCACATCCTCGCGGACGAGGACGGCCACCTCGCGCACGCCCGGCTGGCGCGCCAGCGCGGCTTCAATCTCTCCCAGCTCGAGCCGGAAGCCGCGCAGCTTCACCTGGAAGTCGGTGCGGCCGAGGAACTCCAGCTGGCCATCCGCGCGCCAGCGGGCGAGGTCACCGGTGCGGTAGAGGCGGGCGCCAGGCGAAGTGCTGAAGGGATGGGGAACGAAGCGCTCGGCGGTGAGTGCGGGCTGGCCGAGGTAGCCACGCGCAAGGCCATCGCCGCCAGTGAAGAGCTCACCTGGGATGCCAATGGGTGAGGGCTGGCCGAAGCGGTCGAGGACGAAGACGGAGGTGTTGGAGATGGGGCGGCCGAGAGGGACGGAGGTGCCCACCTGGGAGGCGTCGGAGAGAGGAGCGCAGCAGGTGAAGGTGGTGTTCTCGGTGGGGCCGTAGCCGTTGACGAGGGTGCAGTGAGGCAGGCGGGTGAGCCAGGCGCGCACGTGCGAGGGCGAGAGGACATCACCGCCGGCCAGCAGGGTGCGCAGGGGCTGCAGAAGGGGCAGCAGGGAGTCGTCGAGGGAGTCGACGAGCTGGTGGAAGAGGCCCGCGGTCAGCCAGAGGGTGGAGACGCGGAAGAGGGAGACGGCGTGGGCAAGGGACTCGGCGGAAGGAGGCGAGGAGGGGAAGAGGGCCAGCCGGGCGCCATTGAGAAGCGGGGCCCACACCTCGAAGGTGGAGGCGTCGAAGGCGATGGGCGCCAGGTGGAGCACGACGTCATCGGCGCGAAGGGCGAAGAAGTTGGAGTGCATCACCAGGCGGATGACGGCCTGGTGAGGAACGCTGACGCCCTTGGGCCGCCCCGTGGAGCCCGAGGTGTAGATGACGTAGGCGAGGCCCTGGGGCGAGATGGAGAGACGCGGAGGGGACGAAGGCCGCGAAGCGACCGCGTCAGCGATCTCATCGAGGCACAGGGTGCGGTGCGAGCCCGACGGAAGGCGAAGAGCGAGCGCCGAGTGAGAGAGGACGAGGGAGGCGCGAGAGTCCTCGAGCATGAAGGCGAGGCGCTCGGCGGGGTAGCTGGTGTCGAGGGGGACGTAGGCGCCGCCCGCGGAGAGGATGGCCAGGAGGCTGACGATGAGGTC
>NZ_RAWB01000101.1 GCF_003612055.1 Corallococcus llansteffanensis | reverse complement strand
CACCAGCCGCGAGCGCAACGCCCACCGCCAGTGCACCGAACCGAAGAACCACCTTCATGCGAGCTCCTGGAGAACCGCGCCTCGCCAAAGTGGGCAAACTTCTGCCCAACTGGGAGGGACGCCGGAAAGTAGACGCGGGTACCCGGAATGAGAAGTGGCCCAGAACGTGCCTTGTGCCCTCGCGTACGCGATCACCCCGAGCGAACTTCCAGGACTCAACAACGTCAAGAGGCCCCTCCCCCGTGACGCACTGTCACGGACGAGGGGCCTCGGAAGTCGTGCTTGCTGAGCAGCCGGGTACGCCCGGGACCTACTCTTCTCCTACTTCTCCGCGCGTGCGGGGCAACCCCGCTTGAGCGTGTACTGGTAGTAGCCGATCTCGTCGATCCAGAACTCGCCCTGGAACCGCCAGTAGTTCCACGCCTCGCCCGGCATCTTCGGGCGGTAGAGCGTCTGGCGCGTGAGCAGCGTCTTCTGGTCCACGCCCGCGGAGAAGAGGTCCTTCTCGTCGAGCGCCGTCTGGACGCGGATGATCTCCGCCTGGTCGGAGAAGGTGCGGAGGTTGTCCGAGGCCTCCTTGAGGCGGTTCTTCGCCAGGGTGCCGCCCACCTGGAGCAGCGTGCCGCGCACGTCCTCGAGCGAGGCCACGGTCTGCGCCGCCAGCGGCGTGCCGCGCCAGGGCCCTTCGGTGATGGCGCGCTTCTCCGCGTCCACGCGGGAGAGGGTGCGCAGCACTTCACGGACGCGCTCGTTGTTGCGGATCCACAGGTACACCGGGCGCGGCAGGCGGCGGTTCTCCGCGGCCACCAGGTTGAAGGCCTGCACGAGCGGCAGGTCCTCGCCGGTGAAGGGCTCCAGCTGCTTCGCCATGGGGCCGTAGCGCTCGTCGAACGCCGCGAGCGTCGTCTTCACCTCGTCGTAGAGGCACGAGTAGTAATAGACGGTGGACTTGAGGATCCACGACTCGGGCTGGAAGGCGCCCTCGAACTGGGGGGCGTGCAGGGCCTGGAGGCTGCCCAGCGCACCGCCGAAGTCCTCGTTCTGGAAGCGGGCGAAGCCGTTCTCGAACAGGGCCTGATCCCAGAAGCGCGCGTAGCGGGGCACGCCCTCGTAGGCCTTCACCGCGTCGGCGTACTCGCCCCGGCGGTAGTGCACGCGGCCCAGGGCTAGCAGCGCCAGCTCGCGCGTCTCCGGCAGCTCCACCTGCGGCTCCTTCGTGGCGAGCACCGTCTGGAAGGCGCTGATGGCCTCCTTGTCCAGCGTCTCCCCTTCGCCCGGGCGGCCCGGGAAGCGCGGATCCGCGAGCACCGTGCCCAGCAGGTAGCGGGCCTTGGCATAGACGCGGCTGTCGGCGGGCACGGCCTCCAGCAGCGCGCGGGCCTCCTCGTAGCGCATGCGGCGCTGGGCGGCGGTGCCGACCAGGTAGTTGATGCGCGCCAGCACCTCCTTGGGCAGCGTGACCCACTGGTCGCGCACCTCGTCGGAGTAGGCCTGGTTCAGGATGCTGGGGATGAGGTTCTGCTCGTCCAGCCGCTGCTGCATGTCCACCAGCCCCTCGATGGCCTTGAGGTACGAGGGGTGCTTGGGGCCGGCGTTGACGATGGCGGCGTAGGAGATGAAGGCCGCGACGGGCAGCTCCTTCTTCGCGAAGGTCTGCGCCAGGTAGTACTCGGCCTTGCCCTTGAGGTCCGCGTCCTCCCCTTCGGCGAGCTGCGCGAAGAGGGGGGCGGCGGTGTCGAACTGGCCGGCGTTGAAGGCGGCCAGCGCGCGGTTGTAGCCGCCCACGTCCTGCTGGGCGAAGGCCTGCGCGGCCGTGAAGACGGGCCCGAGGCCCGCGAGGACGACGAGGAGTCGGAGCAGTCGGGACATGGTTAGAAGAGCACCGAGAAGCCAGCGTAGAAGCTGACGTTGTTGAGGACGTCCGACGAGGGCTCGGCCACCAGATCCCGGCCGAGGATGATGTCCTCGCGGTAGTTCTTCTTCGTCTCCGGGTCGACGCCGTCGAACTTCGCCACCTTGCAGCTGCCGCTCAGGTTGAGCCCCTCGAAGGGCTGGTTCGCGGCGCGGGCGGCCTCCAGCGACTCGAAGTCCGCCAGGTTGCAGCCGTCCACCTTGTCCACGCGCGCGGTGTAGATGAGGTCGCGGACCTCCAGGCGGATGGCGTAGGACTCGCCGAACTGCACGCGGAAGCCGCCGCCCACCTCGCCCAGGAACTTGTTGCCGGTGTCGCCGAAGCGCGCGGGCACCTGGTACGTCTGGCCGTCCACCTCGTTGGCCACCTCCGGGCGGATGAGGTGGCGCGTCTTGCCCACGCCCGCGCCGCCACTCAGCACCAGGCTGAACTGGGCCAGCGAGTTGTTGAAGAAGGCGAACTTGCCGTAGAGCGGCGTCACCTCCACGCCCGCGTGCGCGCCCCACTGGAGCAGCAGCGAGGACGCGGCCTGGGCCTGCTCACGCACCTTGTCGATGAGCTCCAGGTTGAAGTCGCTCTCGTCGGAGTACCAGTTGTACTGGCCGCCCACCTGGAGGGCGAAGTTCTCCTGCAGGTGGTAGACGTAGTGAAGGGCCGTGCCCGCGTGGTTGGTGAACTTGCCGTTCACCTGGACGACGCCGGGGTACAGCACCAGCTCGTGCTTGCCCTCGTCCGCGAAGCGCTTCTTCTGGACGATGTGGACGTTGACGTTCGGGTTGTAGAGCGGCGCGCCGTTCACCAGCCGCTGCTGCTGCGCGTCCGTGGTGCGCGGGGCCTCGCCGGAGTCCAGCACCGGCGCGTCGCCAGGAGCACTCGCGGGCGCGGTGCCCGACGTGGGCCCGGTGGACGCGGGAGGCTGCGAGGGCGTGCCCTCCGCGTCGTCCTCCTCGGGGGGCCGGGCCGGGGCGACCTGGGCCGGGGCGTCGGGCGCCGTCTGGGGCACCGCGGGCGCGTCGCGCTGGGTGCGCGAGCGCTCGGGAGGATCAGCGGGTGAAGGGGAAGCCGGCGCGGTCGTCTCCGGGCCCGACGAGCCCGGGGCGGTCGGCTGCGCCGGGGCGGCGCCTTGCGCGAACGCGAGGGCAGGCACCGCTGCGACGAGGAGCGCGATGGAACGGAAGGGTCGCATAGGAAGGGTCAGAAGGAGTAGGTGTAGCCGAGGTCGAACTGCACCAGGTGCGTGAGGCCCGGGCTGCCGGCGGGCTCGCCGGTGGGATTGCCGGCCTCCCAGTCGTCGCGCAGCAGGTTCACGCGGTAGCTGTCCTTGAAGATCCAGTCGCGCAGCTCCAGCCGCACGCCGTGCTTCTCCTGGACGAAGAAGCGGAAGCCCAGCGCGGCGGACACCACCGGCGCCACGCGCGACTCCTTCACCCAGTAGTTCTCCGTGGCCGAGCCCCGGTCGTCCACCGCCGTGCGGTTGTCACAGACGCCCGCGGCGCGGTCCACCACCTGCGTGCACTGGATGACCGACTCGCGCTTCAGGTTGCCGAAGCCGCCGCCCGCCCAGAGGTAGGTCTGGAAGTGCACCGGGATGTCCGCGACGAGGCTGATCTTCCCGTAGATGGGGGCCCACCGGGCGCCGATGACGCCGTGCAGGTTCAGCTGCCAGAGGTCCTCCAGCTCGTCCGTGACGCGCTTGTCCTCGCGGTCCAGGAAGGACTCGGAGATGGAGCGCGCCAGGCCCGTGTGGCGGCTGGCCGCGTAGCCCGCCCGCGCCTCCAGCGCGAACGTGTCGAACAGGTTGTAGGCCAGGCCGACGTTGAAGAAGTAGTGCGCCGTCAGGTGCGTCTGCACCGGCAGGCCCACGGACAGGGACAGCTCCGGATGGCCCGCGGGCTTGTACAGCCGGTTGCGGACGACCGCTGAGTCCAGGACGCCGTCTTCCTGTGCGGCGGCGCCGAGCGCCGTCAGCGAGATGCACAGCGCTGCGAAGACGCGAAGCGTGCGTGCGTTCATATCTCCTGCCCGGCCCGGGGGTGGGCCGTTGGGTAGACCGGCGGCCCGCTTTCCGTCTGCAGCGACGGCGAGGCCCCGGCGTGGGACAGCCATGTGAGCACGGCGCCCCTTCACCGCAAGCGGAACCCAACGGAGGGCGGTAAAGTTTTCGCCCTTTGTCCCCAGGGCGACCAGCACTCAACGTTTCAGCGCGGCCCACGCGGGCCCTGCCTCCGCGCGAGCGACACCGACGCCCGGAACGACGAACGCCCCGCCCGGAACCCGAAGGTGCCGGAAGCGGGGCGTCGAATGGGGCGCGAGAGTGCGGCGCGCCCCGACGTCTGCTGCGGTGCGACTAGCGCGCGGCCTTGTGCGCGGCGCGCATCGCCACCTTGATGCTGGGGCGCACGATCACGATGCTGTCGTTGTGGCCGGCGACCGCGCCCTTGACGAGCACGAGGCCCTTCTCCACGTCCACGTCCACCACCGTCAGGTTCTGGGTGGTGTTGCGCTCGACGCCGTAGTGGCCGGGCATCTTCTTGTTCGGGTAGGTACGGCCGGGCGTCTTACGCTGACCGATGGCGCCCGGGTGACGCTGGTACTCGTGCGTACCGTGCGTCTTCGTCTGCGAACCCTTGAAGCTCCAGCGGCGCATGACGCCGGAGAAGCCACGACCCTTGGTGACGCCCGTGACGTCCACGAGCTCGCCCTTGGTGAACATGTCCGCCTTGACGGCGTCGCCCACGTTGAAGCCCGCGGCCTCCTCGGCCGTGACGCGGAACTCACGCAGGTGGCGGCGCGGCGTGGCGCTGGCCTTCTTGAAGAAGCCGAGCTGCGGCTTGTTCAGGAGCTTCTCGCGGATCTCGCCGAAGCCCACGGTCACCGCGGAGTACTGATCCTTCTCCGGGGTGCGCTTGCCGACAACCAGACAGGTGTTGACGTCGATGACCGTCACCGGAACGAGGTTGCCCTCGTCGTTGAACACCTGGGTCATGCCGATCTTCTTGCCAATCAGACCCTTCACGTCGTCCTCACAGCGAGCGCCCGTGGCGCCGAAAGCCCAATGAATTCAATGAACTGGCCTACACGCGTGCCCGCGGCCGCCAGGAAGCGGCGCAAGATAGCAAACACCCACCCTACGTCAAGCATTACGGGCGGGTGTCCCCCTCACTGCGCGCGATCCAGCCGGGGGTAGAAGGAGGCGAGCTGCGCCTCCGCGATTCGCTCGGCATACACCTCTTCGCCGAGGAGGAACAGCGCTTGATCCAGATAATCTTCCGCGCCCTTGGTCTCCTCCTCCTTGGCGGCGATGGCCTGATCCAGCTCCGCCATGCGGGCGTCGTGGACGCGCTTCTGCTCCTCGGCGGCGTCCTCCAGCTCGATCAGGCGCTTGTGCGCCAGGATGCCGGCCCCGCCGGGCTGGCCGGGCAGCGGGGTGAGCGAGGCGGCCAGCTGGGCCTCCCAGTCCTCCACCTCACGGGCCAGGCGCATCTGCGCGATGCGGTTCTTCTTGAGGTTCTGCCGGGCGGCGTCCAGCTTGACGGGGTCCTGGGTGGTCATCTCCAGGTCCGCCAGCTTCACCTCCAGCTTCTTCAGGCCCACGATGGCGTAGCGCAGGTCGGCGCGGCGGGTGGCCAGCGTCTTGCGCAGGCCCTTCACCTTGCCCTCCACCGCGTCCACCGCGCGCTTGAAGCGGCCGGTGATCTCCTTCTGGACCGCGCACTCCTCCTCGTGCTGCGCGAGCGCGTCCTGATAGGCCACGTCTTCGTCGTTCATCTCCGCTTCCAGCGCCGCCAGTTCGTCCCGGCGCGCCTCCAGCACCTCTTCGGCGCGGTAGACGCGTTCCATGGAGCGGGGGCAGTTCGGCTTGCCCGGGAGGACGTCCCGGGCGAGATCGCCGAGCTGGAAGATGAGGTCGTTGTAGCTCTCCTTCGCCATGGGCGGATTCATACGCCCAAGACGCCAGGACTGTCACCGGCCGAGCACATCCCGCGTGCCCGGCCCCGGCCGTCCACTCCGGAGACTCAGGAGTCCGCGGGGGCCGCCACCGCCTGGGATTCCCGGTGCACCGCCGCCAGGGCCCCTTCCGCCAGGGCGAGCAGCTCCCGGGCGCGGTCCTGCTCCTCGGTCCGGTTGAGCTCGCACACCCAGGCGGACGACAGGTCCGCGTGCTGGCGGGCCATCTCCGCGGTGGTCTCATAGCGCGCGGCGGACGCGCGGGCGAAGGCGCCTTCCCGGCGCAGCTCCAGCACCGTATCCGGATCCAGATCGATTTCTTCCGGAGGCACCGGCAGCGGCCCGCGCCCCAGCGCCGCCAGCCGGGCCAGCAGTCGGGACGCATGGGCCCGGCAGAAGGCGGCCAGCACCATCAGCCGCGCTCGCACGCGCGCGTCGTTCATGCGTTCCGCCAGCCCCGTCATGCGACGGGCCGACACCACTTCCGCCTCCCACGCGGCGGCCAGTGCAGCGGCCAACCGGGTATGCCTCGCGCCCATCAGCGTCCCTCCCCCACCCTCATCTGCCCAAGCTAGGAACGCACGTCGGGTTATTCAACCGACCGCGCGAGCAACCATCCAGTACAGCCCCATTCCCGCGAGGCCGATGGACGACACCCGCATCACCCTCGAGTGCAGCCGGGGCCGACGCTGGATGATGCGCAGCACGGGGACGAGGAAGGCCATCACCACCGCCTGTCCCAGCTCCACGCCCAGGTTGAAGCCCACGAGCCCCGGCACCACCGCGTCTCCCAGGCCGTGGCCGCGCAGCGCGCCCGCGAACCCCAGCCCGTGCACCAGGCCGAAGAGGAAGGTGAGCCCCGCGCGGTGCCGGTGCTGGCGCAAGAGCAGGTTCTCCAGCGCCATGTAGAGGATGGAGGCGGCGATCGCGGCCTCGGCCCACCGCGTGCCCCGCGCCTCCAGCGTCACCCACCCGAGCGCCGTCAGCCCCAGCGTCAACGAGTGCGCCAGCGTGAAGGACGTCACCAGCACGAGCATGCGCCGGAACGAGCCGCCCACCAGCAACACCGCGAGCAGGAAGAGGAGGTGATCCGCCCCCTCCAGGATGTGCCGCAGCCCCAGGCCCACCCAGCTGGCGAAGCCATCCACCGCTCCGGGCGCGCCTTCCAGCGCATGGGCGTGGGCGACGGCGGAGGCCAGCAGCACCCCGGCCGCGAAGACGACCCGGGTGGCGGCGGCCAGCTTCATCGCGGAAGCGAGCCTGCCCCTACTCGCGCACGAACTCCATCCGCACCTGCTGGCGGCCGCTCAGCCCGCCGTGGTGCGCGCCGCAGCGCGGACAGATGAGGGTCGAGTCCCAGTCCCACGACGCCTGCACCTCTTCCCCGCAGCAGACCATGGGGAGCGTGCGCAGCACCTCTTGATCCGGCGGCAGCGGCCGGGGCAGCGGCTCCGGCGCCACCGAGACGAAGGTGGGCCGCGGGTTCTGCGACAGCGTGCGCTGCACGTACGCCAGCTGTTCGTAGCGCACGTGGTTGGCCCACGCGCGCGCCATGTGCTCCACGTGCGCGGACTGCTCCGGCGTGAGCCACGCATCCGGCAGCGCGCGGTGGCCGCAGTACAGGCAGTGCCACGCGGGCAGCTCCTCCGGCGTGTACGCCTCGTGGAGGTTCTCGAAGGGGAAGTAGCCCGCGAGCAGCCGCTGCAGCATCCCCGCGTCGTGACGGCTGGGGCGCGTCTTGAAGTTGCGCTGGCAGCGGGGACACTCGCGCCGCACGAAGCCCGCCTTGTCCCGCGGCAGCTCCAGCCACGCCATGTCCAGCTCCGGCACGTTCACGCCATCCCCCGCCGGCGCCCGATCGATGCGACCCCCAACACGAACGCGACGAGCGAGAACACCAGGAGCAGATGCACCCAATGCCCCTCCGTCGAACCGGTGATCAACCCCATCACCCACAACACCATCAAGATGATGCCCATGGTCCAGTACACGCCACGCCTCCCGCCACACAGGGCCCACGACTCGAACTTTGAACGAGGCGCAAGGTAGGAACGCGGACCCCTCGCGGCAACAGGGGGAGCTTTCTGCAGCCTCAGGTTGGGAAACAAACTTCCCTCTCCGGGCATTTTTTCAGACCGCGGCGGGCGTTGGCGGGGCCGTTTCAGCCCCTCTCTTAAGGATCTCAAAGGAGGGACGCGCACGCCACGTACGCTGGCACGCCGCCTGCTTAGTCGCAGGGTGTGGGCGAGTCAGCGGGCGCGTGCAGTCGGGCGCCAGGGGAGGGCGAGATGCGGGGTTGGACGGCGGCGGTGGCGGTGGCGATGGTGCTGGTGGGGACGGGCGCAGGGGCTTTCCCGGTGCAGGTGCCGGTGGGTGCGCAGGGTGAAGCGCCGGACGTGGCGGCCCTCCGGGCCCAGCTGGCGGAGAAGGACGCGCAGCTCAAGCAGGCGCTCGCGAAGCTTCAGATGTACGAGGACGAGGCGGACTTCCTCCGCGCCGAACAGATGGGCATCGCCGAGGCCGTGCGCGCCTCCGGGCTCCCCGAGCGGCAGCAGCGCCGGCTGGCCGTCGCCATCGTTCGCGAGGCCGAGCGCAACAACCTGGATCCGCTGCTGGTGGTGGCGCTGATCCGCTGCGAGTCCTCCTTCAACAACTACGCGGTGTCCGGGGTGGGCGCCATGGGCCTCATGCAGGTGATGCCGGACACGGGCAAGTACCTGGCGGACAAGGCCGGCTACAAGCTGGGCCGTCACACCAACCTGTTCGACTTCGAAACCAACGTGAACCTGGGCACGGCCTACCTGGCGGACCTCATCAGCCGCTTCGGCTCCGTGGAGGGCGCGCTCGTCGCCTACAACGCGGGTCCCGGGCTGGCCAAGCGCATCCTGGCCAAGAAGGAGAACCGGGTGAAGTTCATGGCCGGCTATCCCGCCAAGGTCGTGAAGGAGTTCCGCAAGCTGAAGGCCCAGCAGGAGCGCGCGGTGAGCCTGCGTGCTGAGCAGCCGACTGTCGGTCGCAAGGGTTGACCGCTGCGTGACACGCGCTTAGACCGCTCGCCAACACTCGGGCGGAAGTTGCACGCCTGCCACTGACCAGGCGGCCCGTGAAGGTGCACTGTCCGGTTCCGGCTGCGCACCCCATGGGTCACCTTGGGAAAACCCGGACCACCCCCAGTGGTCCGGCTCGTGCCTTGGCCGCCATCAACATCGAGACGGCACACACGTGCACACTTCAGCGGGAGCGCGGATCATGACGGGGCTACAGATTCTTCGGGAGGAGGCGGCAGGTCGGGTCACCCTGCGCCTGGAAGGAACGCTGGACGGTCGCACGGCGCAGGAGCTGCGCTCGTCGCTCCAGGCCCTGGGCCAGAGCGAGGTCGTCCTGGACTTCGCGCACCTGCGTGAGTTCAAGGACAGCGCGGTGGGCGTCCTCACCCACGGCCTGAAGGAAGGCGCCGTGGAGATGCGCGGCCTGGCCACGCACCACGAGCGGATGTTCCGCTACTTCGGCGTGCTGTCGTCGCCGGCGACCCACCGGGCCTACTACACGCCCGAGGACATCCTCTCCGTCTGAAGTCCAGGGCGGAAGCCCTCGGGACGCGCAGCCTTCCGGGAAGCCCCCGCGCAAGCAGGCGGGCATCCGGAGGGAGGGAATGCGCGGCCCTGGAGGGCATGCCGGCTCGAAGTCGCCTGGGGTAGAGTCCGCCCAGGATGATCCAGCCCGCTCGCGTCCTCGGTCCCGTCCCCTCCCCTGCTTCCGCACGCGCGGTGATGGAGCGGCTCGCCGCCCAGCTTGGCCGCGCCGTGCAGGGCAAGCCCTCCGAGGTGCAGCGCGTCGTCACCTGCGTGGTGGCGGGCGGGCACCTGCTCCTGGAGGACATGCCAGGGGTGGGCAAGACGACGCTGGCGGAGGCCCTGGCGCGTGCGTGCGCCCTGTCCTTCTCACGCATCCAGTTCACCGCGGACCTGCTGCCGGCCGACATCCTGGGCGCGCAGGTGTTCCACGCGCAGACGGCCACCTTCTCCTTCCGCCCGGGTCCCCTCTTCCGGCAGCTGGTGCTGGCGGACGAGCTCAACCGCGCGCCGCCGCGCACCCAGTCCGCGCTGCTGGAGGGCATGGCGCAGGGCCAGGTGTCGCTGGACGGTGAGACGCACCCGCTGCCCTCGCCCTTCACGGTGGTGGCCACCCAGAACCCGGTGGACTTCTCCGGCACCTATCCCCTGCCGGACTCGCAGCTGGATCGCTTCCTCGTGCGCCTGTCGCTGGGTCACCCGGCGCCGGACGTGGAGGCCCGCCTGCTGACCACGCGGGGCGCGGCGTCCCCGCTGGCGGCGGTGGAGGCGGTGACGGGGCCGGAGGAGCTGGCGTCGCTGCGCGCCTTCGCGGCGGAGGTGAAGCTGGACGCGGCCGTGGCGGAGTACGTGGTGCGGCTGGCGCGGGCCACGCGCGAGCACGGCGACCTGGAGCGCGGCGCCTCCACGCGCGCGGTGCTGGCGCTGGGGTCCGCCGCCCGGGCGCAGGCCCTGTGGGAAGGCCGCGACTTCGTCACCCCCGGCGACGTGCGCGCGATGCTGGTGCCCTGCTGGGCGCACCGCGTGCTCTTGCGCAGCGCCGTGCAGGGCGTGTCCGCCCGGGACGAGGCGGCGCACCTGGTGGAGGAGCTGTCCCGCAAGGTGGCGGCGCCCCGGTGAAGGCCCCTGCCCGTCCCCCCTTCCGGGCGCGGCTGCGCGCCTGGCTCCGTCCGCCGCGCACGCTGTCGGTGACGAAGGTGGGCCGCACCTACCTGGTGGTGACGTTCGGCGTGGGGCTGGGCGCGCTCAACACCGGCAACAACCTGCTGTACCTGCTGCTGGGCCTGCTGCTCAGCATGGTGGTGGTGTCCGGCGTGCTGTCGGAGCGCTGCCTGCGCGACCTGACGGTGCGCCGGGTGGGCGCGGACGCGGCCTTCGCGCGCGAGCCCTTCGCCTACCGCTGGGCGGTGTCGCGCAAGGCGGGCCATGGCTTCGCGCTGACGCTGGGGGAGGACCTGTCGCCGCTCGCGGGCACCGGGAGCCTGGGCCACCTGCCCCCGGGGACGGAGCTCGTCGTGCGGGCGGACCTGGCCGCGCCGCACCGGGGCCCCGTGCGCCTGTCCGGCGTGCGCGTCACCACGACGTGGCCCCTGGGCCTGTTCGCCAAGACGCGGGTGTTCTCCCTGGAGGGCACGCTGCTCGTGTACCCGCGCCGGGGCTACGCGTGCCGTGAGCCGGGGGCCGCCGAGTCCGGCCCCATGGGCGAGACGGGCAGCCCGCGCCACCAGGACGGCACCGGCGACGTGGCGGGCCTCCGGGAGCTGGCGCCGGGCGAGGACGCGCGCCGCATCCACTGGCGCAAGAGCGCCGCGGCGGGGCGCCTGCTCAAGGTGGAGCGCGAGCGCGAGGAGCGCCGCACGTGGAAGCTCGCGCTGGACGCGGGGCTCACGGGCGATGCCCTGGAGCGCCGCTGCGAGGAGCTCGCCGCCCAGGCGCACCAGCTCCTGGACGCGGGCCACGAAGTGGGGCTCAAGCTGCCGGAGCACACGCTGCGGCCCGCGGCCGGGGCCGGGCAGGCGCGGCGCATCCTCCAGGCGCTCGCGTGGGTGGGCTTCGAGGACGCGGCCCCCGGCGCGAAGGACGGCACGGCGCGGGAGGCGGCGTGAAGCGGCCCCTGCGCCTGAGGCTGGTGCTGCGCGACCTGGCGGCGGGCGCGGCCTTCGGCGCGATGGCCGTGTCCGGACAGCTTCCCGTGTGGGCGCTGGCGGTGTTCCTGCTGACGCTGGTGCTGGCGCTGTGCGACGTGAGGCTCGTCGCGCGGCATGCGCGCCTGTCCGCGCTGCTGCTGCTGGTCGCGGCCGTCCTCCTGGGGCTCCAGCTCACGTCCGGCGCGATGAACGCGGTGGTGGCCGCGTGCTCCTTCGCGGGCCTCATCGCCGCGCAGCGGATGATGTCCACGCCGGACAGCGCCGCGGATGGCCAGACGCACCTGACGGGGCTGTTGATGGTGGCCGGCGGCGCGGCGCTGTCGGGCGACATGACGTACGCGCTCTGCCTCATCGCCTTCGGGGTGCTGGCCAGCCTGTCGCTGGCGCTGGGCGTGGTGGAGGCGGCGGTGCCGGACGGCGAGCCCGTGCCGGTGCGCGCGGTGCTGCGTCCCCTGTCGGGCGGCGTGGCGTTCGCGGTGGCCGGCGCGGTGGCCTTCTTCGTCCTCTTTCCCCGCCTCAACTGGGCCATGGTGGGCCCGCGCTCGGCGCCGGGCCTGGGCGCGGCCAGCAGCGCGGGCTTCTCCAACACGGTGCGGCTGGGCGGCGCGGGCACCATCAAGAGCAACCCGCGCGTGGTGCTGCGCGCCACGCTCACGCCCGACCCGGAGCGCGACGCGCTGGACGCCTACTGGGTGGGCCGCACCTACGACACCTTCGACGGGCAGGAGTGGACGAACGTCGCCGGGGCCCAGCGGACCGAGCGGCAGATCACCCTGCGCCCCGCCACCGACACGCTGCTGCACCAGCGCGTGGAGCTGCTGCCCGCCTACGGAGGCCGCACCCTCATCGCGCTGGAGACGCCCTCGCGGCTGGGCAACGCCGTGGCCCACACGCCCACGGGGACGAGGAGCAGCACCGTCCAGCTCTACGGAGGAGGCGAGGTGCGCTTCACCCTCACCGCGCCCTCGTACACCTATGAGGCCTACAGCCTGCCTCCGGAGGGGAAGACGGGCACCAGCCTGAGCCTCCTGCAGGCCGAGCAGGATCAGCTCCTCGCCCTGCCCGAGCACCTGGACCCACGCGTGGCCCAGCTCGCGGCGCGGGTGCTCGCGGGTGAGAAGGAGCCGCTGGCCGCGGCGCGCAAGCTCATCGCCTACCTGCAACGCGATTACGCCTACACGCTGGAGCTCGCGGGCAACTCCGAGGATCCGCTCGCGGACTTCCTCTTCGTGCGCAAGGCGGGGCACTGCGAGCACTTCGCCACCGCGCTCACGGTGCTGCTGCGCACGCAGGGCTTCTCCGCGCGGCTGGCCACCGGCTTCTTCGGGGGAGCGCGGCTGGATGGCGGCTACATCGTGCGCGCGGGTGACGCCCACGCGTGGACGCACGTGCTGGTGCCGGGGCGCGGCTTCGTCACCGTGGACGCCACCCCGCCGTCGCACCGCACGAGCCAGGCCTCCGCCCTGCTGGAGAGGGTCCTCGCCCTCTACGAAGCGGTGGAGGCGCGCTGGCGCAACTCCGTCGTCGACTACTCCTTCCGCGACCAGTTCGAGCTGGCAAGCACGCTCGTCCGCCCGCCGCGCCGGCCCGCCCAGGCCAGCACCAGCGCCACCAGCCGCCTGCCCCCCACGCGCGCGTGGCTCACGGCCGCGGCCGTGGCCTTCGTCGTCTGGCGCGTGGGCCGCTTCCTCGCCCGCCGCCCAGGGCGCGCCCCGCGCATGGAGGCCACGCGCTTCCTGGACCGGGTGGACGCGCAGCTGGCCCGCGCCCGCGTGCCCCGCTTCGAGGACGAATCGCTGGAGGACCTCACCACGCGCTTCGCGCGCGAGGGTCATCCGCTGGCGCTCGCGCTGGTGCCGCTCACCCGGCGCTACCTGGAGGCGCGCTTCGGCGGCCGGGCCCTGCGCGAGGGAGAGGCCGAGCACCTGCTGAACACGCTGCGCCGCGCGCTGGAAGCCGAAGCGGCCCGCCGCGCGCCGAAGGCAGCCGAGCAGGCGGGCCCTACCGCCCGCGCCTCCTGAGCGGAAAGGAATTGCCCTCCGAAGGGAAGCGGCCTTCCGCTGTCGGTCGCCCGCCCTCCCCAGGGCCACTCGGGCGATTTGGAAATGGCTCGACCATCGCGTGGCGCGGCCATTAAGCGTTTCCGTGAACCCTCTCGCCGCGAGCGCCCCGGCGCCGCGCATCCAGGGCCGGGAGACGTGCACTTTCTACCCACTCAGGCCCGCGGATTTCCTCCGGTGGCCGGGTAACCGTTACAGACCGCCCCCGCCCCTTCTCCACCTGCGTCCGCCAACCCCTTGGAGACACACGCGAATACATCCGACCGCCGTTGGCATCGCGGTTGCTCAGGGCAAAGCACGTCAAGTTGTAGGACTTGAATCCAGGGCACTTTCATCCGCCTCCCCAACGTAGGAGGCCAATTCGGAGAATCCATTCATGCAGGCCTCGACCGAGCAATCCTCCAACTCCGGCTCCCTCGCGATGTACCTGTCGGAGATCAACCAGTACTCGCTGCTGAAGGTGGAGGAGGAGCAGGAGCTGGCGCGGCGGTTCATCAAGGGCGACCTGGCCGCGGGCCACCGCCTGGTGACGAGCAACCTGCGCTTCGTGGTGAAGGTCTCCTACGAGTACCGCTCGTACGGCATCAAGATGTCGGACCTCATCCAGGAGGGGAATATCGGCCTGATGAAGGCGGTGCAGAAGTTCGATCCGGACAAGGGCATCCGCCTCATCTCCTACGCCGTGTGGTGGATCCGCGCGTACATCCAGAACTACATCCTGAAGAGCTGGTCCCTGGTGAAGCTTGGGACCACGCAGGCGCAGCGCAAGCTGTTCTTCAGCCTGGCCCGCACGCGCCGCGAGCTGGAGAAGCTGGGCAGCGGCGAGGCCGTGGTGAACGTGGATGAGATCGCCCGCAAGCTGCACGTGAAGCCCGGCGAGGTGCGCGAGATGGAGCAGCGCATGGGCGGCAGGGACTTGTCGCTGGACGCGCCCATGGGCGAGGACGGTGGCAACAGCCACGTGGACTTCGTGGTGAGCGCCGCGGCGCCCCAGGACGACGAGTTCGCGGACAAGGAGGAGGCGGGCCTCATCAACAACCGCGTCCGCACCGCGCTCATGCGCCTGGATCCCCGCGAGCGCTTCATCATCGAGCAGCGCGTGATGAACGAGCGCCCCATGACGCTCAAGGAGCTGGGCGAGCACTTCGGCTTCTCGCGCGAGCGCGCGCGCCAGCTGGAGATCCGCGCCAAGGACAAGCTCAAGATGGAGCTGGCCGCGCTGATGGCGGAGGTGGATCCGGAGACGCTCGCCGCCCAGGGCTGACGCAGGCCGGCACGCAGCAAGGCCACGCCCCGCCGCCTCCCATGAGGCGTGCGGGGCGCGTGCGTTTTCAGGGACACGGCTGTTTTCGCGCCCTGACGGGGACCCTGCTACAAGGATCGCCTGGTTCCCCCTCAGGAGTCCCTGCTTGTCCCACGGTTCCCCGCCGGTCGTTGATGATCGCGTCCCCCTCGCCGAGCCCCATCTGCATGGCGTGGCCGCGCACAAACCCTACGTACCGCCGGGGCAGTCGCCTGCGGAGCTGACGATCCGCGGCCTGGTGCTGGGGTCGGTGCTGGGCATCGTGTTCGCGGCCTCGTCCGTGTACCTGGCCATCAAGGTCGGCCTCACGGTGTCCGCGTCCATCCCGGTGGCGGTGCTCTCCATCGCCATCTTCCGGGCGCTGGGCCGCTCCAGCATCCTGGAGAACACCATCGTCCAGACGACGGGCTCCGCGGGTGAGTCGCTCGCGTTCGGCGTGGCGGCGGCGCTGCCCGCGCTGCTCATCCTGGGCTACGACATCAGCCTCACGCATGCGTTCCTCACCGCGGCGCTGGGCGGCGTGCTGGGCGTCCTGATGATGATCCCCCTGCGCCAGGGCCTCATCGTCCAGGAGCACGGCAAGCTCACCTACCCGGAGGGCACCGCGAGCGCGGACGTCCTCATCGTCGGCGAGCAGGGCGGCACCAACGCGCGCACGGTCATCCTGGGTTTCATCATTGGCGGCGTCTACAAGTTCGCCTACTCCGGGATGAAGCTCTTCAAGGAAGTCATCGGCACGCCCATCAAGGGGCTGAAGTCGGCGACGCTCTCCACGGAGGTTTCCCCGGAGCTCCTGGGCGTGGGCTACATCATCGGGCCGCGCGTCGCGTCCATCACCTTCGCGGGCGGCGTGCTCAGCTACCTCATCCTCATCCCGATGGTGTCCGTCTTCGGCAGCGGCCTGGAGACGCCGCTGCTCGTGCACAACGGGCAGCTCATCCGGGACATGTCGCCGGATCAGATCCGCAACGCGTACGTGCTCTACATCGGCGCGGGCGCGGTGGCGACGGGCGGCCTCATCAGCCTCATCCGCTCCCTGCCCACCATCGTGGGCGCCTTCAAGCGCAGCGTGGAGACGCTGCGCGCGTCGCGCACGCAGGGCCCGGTGCCCACGGTGCTGCGCACGGATCAGGACCTGCCCATCACGGTGGTGCTGGTGGGCAGCGCGCTGCTCATCCTGGCCATCTGGCTGGCGCCCCCGCTGCACGTGAACTTCATCTCCGCCATCCTCATCGTCATCTTCGGCTTCTTCTTCGTGACAGTGAGCGCGCGCATCACGGGTGAGATTGGCAGCTCCTCCAACCCCATCTCCGGCATGGTGGTGGCCACGCTGCTCGTCACCTGCCTCGTGTACCTGCTGTTCGGCTGGACGTCGTCGCCGGACCGGTTCATGGCGCTCACCACGGCGGCCATCGTGGGCATCGCGGCGTCCAACGGCGGCACCACCGCGCAGGATTTGAAGACGGCCTACCTCGTGGGCGGCACGCCCAGGAAGCAGCAGATCGCCCTCTTCGTCGGCGTGCTCACGAGCGCCATGTTCATCGGCCTCGTGCTGGTGCTGCTCAACCAGGGCGCCACCGCGGTCATCCCGGAGTCGCACCCCGGCGTGCAGGTGACGGAGATGGGCACCGAGACGCGCACCCAGCACACCTACCGCTGGGCGGTGTCCCAGGACGCGCTCACCCAGCGCGGGATGACGCCCGCGCAGCTCAAGCGCTCGCTGTGGGCGGAGCGCCTGGACATGGTGCCCGCGGACGGCGCGCTGGAGCTGCGCAGCTGGCGCCCCCTGCCCGCCCCGGAGCTCGCGGCCCTGACGCTGACGCCGGCCAACGGCCCGTCGCTGAAGCTGTCGGACGCGGGCGCCGTCACCGCGGGGCCGGACCGCCTCTACAAGGAAGGCTTCGTGCGCGGCGCGGACACGCCGGTGCCCGCCGGCCGCTACCTCGTGGATGACCGGGGCAGCATCCAGTATGTGGTGGACCCGGGCATCGGCGGGCGCATCAGCGAGTACGAGGGCCAGACGCTCACCCGCTACTCGGCGCCCAAGGCGCAGCTCTTCGCGCTCATCATCGACGGCATCCTCACGCAGCGGCTGCCGTGGGACCTGGTGCTGCTGGGCGTCTTCATCGCGCTGATGCTGGAGCTGTGCGGCGTGTCCTCGCTGCCCTTCGCGGTGGGCGTGTACCTGCCCATCAGCAGCACCACGCCCATCTTCGTGGGCGGCATGGTGCGCCACTTCGTGGACACGCTGCGCGGCGGCAGCGCGGCGGAGTCCGAGTTCTCCCCCGGCACGCTGATGTCGTCGGGCTACATCGCCGGTGGCTCCATCGCGGGCGTGCTCATCGCCTTCCTCGAAATCGCCAGCGACGGCGCCTGGACGCGCGCCATCAACCTGCCCGCCCTCTTCGGCCACGAGAGCGCCGTGGGCGCCTTCCTCAACGCCGTGGGCGAGAGCGAGCTGGCGCACCCCACCTGGTCCAACGTCTGGGGCCTCGTATTCTTCGCCGCCCTCACCGCCGTCCTCTTCCGCGCCGCGCTCAAGGGCAAGAGCGGCGCCGAGGCCCCGCCGCCGTCGCACTGACGTCCCGGGACGGAAAGCCCCCTCCCTGGATGCCGGGGAGGGGCGCTACAGCGCGGGGACCGAGGGAGGCACCTCGGCGTCGCTCGCGGCGGAGTCCGGCCCCTGCGCGCAGACGTACTCGGCGCGCAGCGGGGCCACGACGCCGAAGGTGAAGACGTAGACGATGGGGCTCCACCACGGCCAGTAGACGTCCACCCGCGACAGGCCATGCCGGCACTCGCCCGCGGCCACGTTGGACGTCGTCAGGCCCCCCACGAAGCTCGCGCCCATCTGGCCTTCGGGCGCGCCGTCGCGCGGCGCCGGACTGCGCACGCTCATGCGGAAGCACCCCGTGAGGGACGCCAGGACGAGGGCGGACACGACCAGTCGCTTCATCGGCAGGGACTCCGGGCGGGACGGGGCCCCTTGCGTAACACACCGGGGATTCCCCGCCACTCCGACCACTGTCGCGCCGTTGTCACTTCAACCCCCTGGTTTCCGGGCGGTTCTGGGACTGTGAGCCGGCCCTGGACGGGAGTAGGATGGACGTCCCCCATGGCCCAGCCTCAGAAAGTCCCGGACACCAGCGCGGAGGCGGAGCAGTCCCCTGAAGTCCGCGAGAAGGTGGAGCTTGCGCGCACGTTCGCGTTCCACCTGCTCAAGGGCATCAAGCAGATTGGCATGTACCGCCACAACGAGGCGCGCTTCCCGGAGTTCCTCGCCAAGGCCCAGGAGTCCATCTCCGCGTACACGGAGAAGTTCGGCCCGCTGTCGCTGAAGGTGGAGCAGCAGAACTTCATGCTCCACAACGAGCCGCTCTTCTCCGAGGAGTCGTCGCTCCCGTACAAGTTCTTCCGCGACGGCATCCGCCAGCTCATCTTCCGGCCGGGGCTGCCGCTGGAGGAGCTCGTCACGCTCACGCTCATCGCGCTGTCGGAGCCGGAGCGCGGCGCGGAGGACGTGCTCGCGCAGCTGTGGCGCGCGGGCATGCAGCAGGTGGAGTACGTGGTGGTGGAGGGCTTCTCCATGGAGGGCGCCTCCGAGGACGAGGTCCAGGTGGAGGTGGACAAGGTGGTGGGCTACCTCTACTCCCGCCTCCAGACGAACTCGGATGACTTCCTGCGCTTCGCGCGCGTGTCCGCGGAGGACCTGGACGCGAAGCTGGACGGCGTGGAGCAGATCCGCGGCCTCGTCGTGGGCGGCCGGCACGCGTCGGACGACCTGAAGGCCCGGCTGCAGAAGGAGATCACCGAAGAGGAGAACGCGCGCCTGTTCCCGAAGCTGGTGGGCGCGGTGTTCCAGGTGGTGGAAGGCGGCGTGGACGACGCGGCGCTGCTGGAGGAGATCTTCCTGCAGCTCCTGGACATGCTGCTGCTCCAGGACGACTTCGGTACGGTGAATCAGATCGTCCTCAAGCTGCGCGCGCTCTCCCAGCGCGAGAGTGGTGACGACCTGGCGCGGCTGCTGTCGTCGTTCCTCCACAAGATGGGCGAGGAGCAGCGCCTGAGCCGCGTGGGCGAGTCGCTCCGGACGACGCGCGCGAAGCAGCCCCAGGACGTGACGCGCTACCTGCAGGCGCTGGGCGTGGACTCGGTGCTGCCGCTGCTCAACGTGCTGGAGACCATCGAGCTGCCGGAGAACCGCGTGTTGCTGTGCGACGTGCTGGGCGGCTTCGCGCGCGAGCTGCCGGAGCCGTTCGTGCAGCGCCTCTTGTCGGACCGGCCGCAGACGGTGCGCGACATGGTCGCCATCCTGGAGAAGAGCAACCACCCGGAGCGGATCAAGATGTTCGCCCAGGTGCTCAAGAGCCCCAACCTGGTGGTGAAGCTGGAGGTGATGAACATCATCGGGCGCGGGCGCACGGCGGAGGCGCGGCGCATCATCCAGGAGTCCCTCAACGACAGCGTCTCCCAGGTGCGCATGCTGGCCGCGAAGCTGCTGCCGGAGTTCGACCGGGACAAGGCCTTCCCGGACCTGGTGAAGCTGGTGCGCGACCCCGGCTGGGACAGGAAGACGTCCGACGAGAAGGCCGCGGTGTACGCGGCCATCGGGTCCACCAACCTGCCCGCCGCGCTGTCCATGATGCAGCAGCTTCTGGCGGTGAAGCCGTCGCTGCTCAACAAGCGCCGGGTGATGGAGGACAAGTTCCTGGCCATCGTGGGCCTGGGCGGCGCGGGCTCCATCCAGTCCTACAAGTTGTTGCAGGCGGTGGTGGAGGACAAGACGCAGCCGCTGGAGGTCCTCACCGCAGCCCGCAAGGCGATGTATCAGACGCGCAAGGCCCTGTTCGGGGACTCGGCGCTTCCGGAAGAGACGACGTGACGCCATGGCCGACAACCTGAAGATCACCCACAACCAGGATGAGAACCTCGGGGAGTACGGGCGCGAGCACAACGAGAAGCTCCAGGGCCTGTCGCGCTCCATGCTCGCGGGCCTCTACATGCTCGTGCGCTCGGTGAAGATGTACGACCCGGAGAACGCGGTCTTCGAAAAGCCGCTGCACCAGCTCCAAGACATCATCAACCAGATCATCGGCAAGGAAGGCCGGCTGGAGCTGTCGGGCGTCAAGGACTCGTACTACCTCAACGGCATGCTGGTGAAGGTGGACTTGAACTCCATCGAGAACCAGCGCTACCTGCTGGCGGAGATGCGCGCCAAGGACGTGGGCGGCATCACGCTGACGAAGCCCGTCACGGTGCAGGAGCTGAAGAACTTCGTCTGGATCTTCAGCAAGGAGCAGTCCGCCGCGGCCGAGGAGGACGGGCTGTCCGGGCGCAAGCTGCTCAACATGCGCGTGGCGAAGTTCTCCAAGCTCAAGGAGAAGCTGAACAACGACATGGACACGCCGGGCGACCAGAAGGTCGACCGCAAGAAGTACGCGATGACCGTGTACGCGCGAGCGGTGTTCTTCCTGCAGAAGTACCTGGAGTCCGTGCGGGCGGGGAAGCCCATCGGTTCGTCGCGGGCGCTGCGGCTCGTGCAGGACTTCGTGGACATCTCGTACGATCAGCGCACGCACTTCCTGGGGATGACGACGCAGAAGCGCGAAGAGGACTACCTCGTCTACCACCAGGTGAACGTGGCGCTGATGTGCATCGTGTTCGGCGCGGAGCTGGGCCTCACGAAGCCGCAGCTGCGCGACCTGGGCTACATCGCGCTCTTCCACGACGCCGGGATGACGACGCTGCCGGAGGAGCTGTCCACCAAGCGCGGGGCGCTCACCGCGGACGAGAAGGTCACGGTGGCCAGGGCGCCGCTCATCAGCGTGCGCAACATCCTGATGGAGAAGGGCTTCAGCCGCTCCACGCTGCTGCGCGTGGTGACGACGTTCGAGCACAAGACGGACTACGGCACCGCGGTGCGCGACGCGCGCGGCAACATCCAGATGATCATCCCCAAGACGAACCTGGGGGTGTACGCGAAGATCATCGCCATCTGCGACGCCTACGACGCGCTCACCTCACGCCGGCCCTACCGCGACGCGTACGGCCCGGAGGTGGCGCTGATGCTGATGTGGACGGAGATGCGCCAGAAGTTCGACCCGGAGCTGCTCGCCGTCTTCATGCGGGTGATGGCCATCCAGCCCATCAAGGTGCTCTCCCGCCGCCAGCAGCAGCTCAGCGTTTCCGGCCTCTAGTGGAGTGTCCGCGAAGTAATCCAACATAGTCAGCGGCGGTGCCGCTCGAACCAGTCGTGCATCTTGGCCCGAGTCCAAAGCCAGGTGAAGGGATGGGCGTAGAGGAGGTTGTACTCGGGCCAG
>NZ_RAWB01001019.1 GCF_003612055.1 Corallococcus llansteffanensis | reverse complement strand
TCCTACAGTTGTAGTTTGGAAGAGACCGCAGTCGCCCTCCGGTTGAAGAAACATGAGGGGGAGGAGCGGGATTTCCCATGCAGCCACCATCCGCCGTCGAAGCGCAGGCACCGGAAGTCCGCTTGGTCGGCCAACTCGCGATGGAACTGGAAGAAATGGGGGGCTGGTTACAGCCTCACTTCCGCAGGCGCGAGGCACACAGCGCCGCCGTCGAGTACGTGAAGGCGTTGCTGGGGCGGGCACAGCGCAAGAATGCGTGGGGCCTTTCGGAGGATGCAGGCCACCGAGCGCCCTATGCCTTCCAGCACCTGCTGTTGCGAGCGAAGTGGGATGCGGACGCGGTGCGCGACGACGTCCTGGTGTACGCAAGGCGGGCGCTGGGTGAAGGCGGCATCCTGGCCGTGGATGAGACGGGCTTCCTGAAGAAGGGGGAGAAGTCCGTGGGCGTGGCACGCCAGTACACCGGTACCGCGGGCAAGGTGGAGAACGCGCAGGTGGGCGTCTTCCTCTCGTACGTCACGCCGCGCGGGCATGCGCTCGTGGACCGGGAGCTGTACCTGCCGGAGCCGTGGACCGAGGACGCCGCCCGCCGGGAAGCGGGAGGCATTCCGGAGGCGGTGGGCTTCGAATCCAAGCCGGCCCTGGCGCAAGGGATGCTGCAACGGGCCCTGGGCGCGGGACTGAAGCCCGCCTGGGTGGTGGGGGATGAAGTCTACGGCCGCGACAGCACGCTGCGTCGCTTCCTCGAAGACTTGCACCAGCCCTACGTGCTGACGGTGGCCTCCAACACGCACGTCTGGCGCGGCTTCTACCAGGTGAAGCCGGGCGACATGGTGGAAGAAGTCCCGGCGGAGGCCTGGGTACGCCTGTCCGCGGGCGACGGGACCAAAGGCCCCCGTCTCTATGATTGGGCACGCATGCGCCTGAATCGGCACCTGGGCCTCTCCCGGTGGCTGCTGTTTCGTCGAAGCCTCGCGGACGGGAAGGTGGCCTTCTACGTGGCCCACGCCCGGCGCAATGCCTCGCTCGCATCGCTGGTGCATGCAGCAGGCAGTCGGTGGGCCGTGGAGGACGACTTCGAGTCCGCCAAGGGTGAGGTGGGCCTCGCAGACTACGAGGTGCGAACCTGGACGGCCTGGCACCGACACATGACGCTGTGCCTCGTGGCTCACGTCTATCTCGCCGCAGCACGCGCCAGGGCCAACCTTCCGCCCCAGGAGGATTTGCCCCCAAAAGCGCTGGGCCTGCCGAGGCGAAGAAACCCCATGCGCGCGTTTCTCGCCCGGCGCGGCCTTCATTGACAGCCCTCGTCCGCTACTCCGTCCAGGAAGTGCGAGGACTCCTGGTGGCGCTGCTGTGGCGTGCGGTCGCTCCGCTCGCGCACGTCCTGGCGTGGAGTCGCTGGCGGCGCCACCACCAAGCCGTAGCCATGCGGTGTCACTACCGAGCCCGAGGGGCTCGATTCAAATTGCAACTGTAGGA
>NZ_RAWB01001018.1 GCF_003612055.1 Corallococcus llansteffanensis | reverse complement strand
GGGCGGGACGCGGGGCGTTCACCCGGCGAACGTTCCACCGCGCGTGACTGTCCGGCACGCGACGGGCACGGGCGCACCCATCCCAGGAAGCCACCCGCACCGCGACGGTGCGTGCGACCCGGCAGGTCGCGTGGCGGTGCGTCACCTGCAAGAGGATGTGACGAAGTGGTGACGCCGCTCCCGTTTTGGGTACCCTCAAGGCCTCTGCGTGGAGGAGGGTATGGGAGCGCTGCGGGAGTGGGTCTTCGGGGCACAGCGCATCGTGCTGGAGTCCCCCGACATTGTCTGGGCGACGGTCCGCGGTGCGTTCGGCGAGGAAGAGGTGCGCCAGCTCATGGGCGTGTTCCACGAGCTGACGCTGGATCCAGGCGGCCCCTTCTACCTCGTCGTGGACCTGGGCAGCGTCATGGGCCCGATGACGGAGGGCCCCGCGCTGTCGGTGGCGCCGCGCAAGTACCTGGCCGGCAACGTGCGCCCCGAGTGGTTCCGCGCCGTCATCTTCTATGGCGGCAACCGCACGCAGCGCGACGTGATGAAGGCGCTGGTGGTGGCGCTCCAGTTCACGGGCGACACGAAGCTGGAGGCCCGCTTCCTGGAGACCAGCGGCGAGGCCCGCGCGTGGCTTGCGGCGCACCGCCAGCGTCAGCCCCTGCCGCCGGCCTCGCCCATCACCTGAGGTGACGGTGGGGGGGCCGGGGCGTCAGTGGACGGCCCAGCGCTCGGCGATCTCCTCGCACGCGAGCACCACGTCGCCCAGCCGGCGGATGTGCGCGCGCGGCGCGACGTAGAGCGACCCCGCGAACACGTCCACCACGGTCATCAGCCGGTGGTCCGCCGGGCCCAGCCGGCACAGGTGCTGTTCGGCGAAGCGCTGCAGGAGCGTGCCGATGTACTGCCCCGAGCGCTCGTCCAGCGGGTGCGTCTTGGAGAAGTAGAGCTTCATCAGCCCCACGCGCGGGTTGCCCTGCTTGTCCAACCGCTGCACCACCACCTCCGGGCGCACGCTGATGGTGACGCCCGCCATCTCCAGCACGGGCGGCTCCGCGCCCACGGCGCTGATGATGGCGTCGTCCAGGTCCAGCCACGGCACCAGATCCGCGAAGCGCTCCAGCGCCTCCGAACACAGTTGCATGCGCTGCGCCTCGAACTCCGTCTGCGGCACCGCGCAGGCGAACCGGCGCTGGGCCTCCCGGAGCACGTTCATGTCCAGGCCGCGGCACAGGAAGTCGGTGACGGCGTGCGACGCCTCCGGATAGCGGAGGTACTGCGATTCCGGCGGGTGCTTCTGGTCGTGGATGATGCGCTTCCTGCGGGCAGGCGTCGCGATGAGGTACTCGCCCAGCTTGTTGACCGACACTCGCGGCATTTCACGGGTCTCCGGCACGGTGATTCCCCCTCTGGAAGGCTGTCGGAATAGGTACACAGTACACAGGGGGTCTGACATCCAACGGACAGGGGGAACATGCCCTGGAGGGCAGGTTC
>NZ_RAWB01001017.1 GCF_003612055.1 Corallococcus llansteffanensis | reverse complement strand
GCCCCGTTCCGCCCCCTGCCCTTCCTCCCGGAGGCGCACGCTGAACGCACCCCCGGAGCACGGCTGCAGAAGCTTCGCCGCGCCGCATTGGAGGCCCGCGAGGCGTTCGTGAGCGAGGGCCCGGTGGCGGCGGTGTCCACCTGCGATCTCATCACGTTCCCCTACCCCACGCTGTTCGCCTTCAGCGGGGCGGCGCTGTCCCCGGCGCCCTACGTGATGATGACCAACCGCATGCAGGTGGTGCAGTTCGCGGAAGCCGGCACGGGCCAGCGGCGCACGCTGCTCTTCAACCCCACCGACTTCGAGCGGGGCTACGCGGCGCCCTTCTACCGCGCGCTGCGCGAGCGCTACGGCGCGTTCCTCTCCGACAAGGTGATGTCCACCCGCCACGGCACCGTCCAGAGCCACCTGGAGTCGCTGGGGCTGACGCCGTCGGACGTGGACTACCTGGCCTTCGACCACCTGCACATCCAGGACCTGCGCGGCTGGCTGGGGGGCGCGGGCGCCCCGGCCGTCTTCCCTCGCGCGAAGCTGCTGGTGCAGCGCACCGAGTGGGCCATGGTGAAGCACCTGCACCCCATGCAGAGCGTGTGGTTCGTGCCCGGCGGCACGGAGATTCCGGAGGACCGCGTCGTGCTGCTGGACGGCGACACGTGGCTGGGCCAGGGCGCGGCGCTGCTCAGCACGCCGGGGCACACGCAGGGCAACACGTCCCTCGCGGTGGCCACCGCGAACGAGGTCTTCGTCGTCAGCGAGAACGGCGTGAGCACGGAGAGCTACACGCCCCTCCTGTCGCGCATCCCGGGCGTGCGCCGCTTCGCGGAGCAGATGGGCTGGGAGGTGGTCCTCAACGGCAACACGCGCGAGGACTCGCTGGACCAGTACACGTCCATGGTGGTGGAGAAGCTGTTCGCCGGCCCCTCCGCCCACGACGCGTCGTTCGTGAACTTCCACCCGTCCTCGCTGCTCACGTCCCACCTGCTGGCCCCCGGCCTGGGCCCCACCGTGGTGCTGCCCCCGCCCAACACGGGCGCGCTGCACCCCACGCCCGCGGTGCGACGCGCGGCTTGAGGCGGGGGCTCACCTCGCCGCGCCGGAGCAGGCCTCCATGGGGAGGAAGGGCAGCGCCCAGGGCTCCTCGCCCCGGGTCGGTTCGGTGGCGACGAAGAAGACGTGGCCCCCCGCGTGCACGAACCCCCGGGGGTTGGAGCTCTGCCCACCGGGTGCGAGATCGTGGAGCGGCTGCACGCGGTTGATGGAGCCGTCCGAGTACCAGGCCTCGCGCCCCCGCGTGCGCGTCATCGCGGAGAGGAAGAGCCACCCGTCCATCGCCCGGAGCGCGGTGGGAGCACTGCCCGAAGGGCCGGGATCCAGGTCCTGCACGAGCTGCGTGCCCTGCGCGGAGCCATCCGTGCGCCACAGCTCGCGGCCATGCACGCCGTCATCCGCGGCGAAGTACAGCTGGCCGCCCATCACCGTCAGCC
>NZ_RAWB01001016.1 GCF_003612055.1 Corallococcus llansteffanensis | reverse complement strand
CGAAGGGCCGTTACCGAGGCACGCGCCGCAACCTCTTTGACCTCAGGCGACTCGCGGTCGTCCAAAACCTCGAGGTCGCCGCGCGTTACCAGCGCGCGGCGTGACCTAACCTGTTCGGCGCTCTAGGGAGCCGTAGCGGCGAGTGTGGACGGGTCCCCGCCCTCGGCCGGAAGGGGCGCCGTGGGCGCGGGCATCACCTCTTCCAGCGTCGTCGCCATGGTGAAGCCATCATGGTAGAGCGAGGCTGTCTGCGCGATGGTCGCATCCCGGTAGTAGCCGAGCTGGATGTAGCCCGCCGTGTCCGGGTAGCGCGTGGCGATGTTGCGCTTCGGCACCACCAGATTGCCATTGTAGTACAGCTCGACGAAGCCGACATTCGGGTCGGGCGACCACTTCACGTGCATCACGAAGTCGTTCCATTGGTCCCGGTGCACCGGCGCCTGCCATAGAACCTCGCCCGAGCTTCCTCCGACGCGCATGTTCATCGTGTCGTTGATGACGAAGAACTCGAGCGGCGGGGAGCCACAGCAGCCGTCATGGTGCCATTGCGTGAACACCTGCCACCGGGGTGAGCTGGGGAAGTCCTGGGGAAACAGGGTGCTCCACTTGTAGTAGTACTCGGAGTCGACCGGCTCATAGGTGCCGCGGAACAGCTCGTTGCGGTTGCCGCTGGCGTTGACGGGGTTGTCTCCCTGCTGGACGGTCACCTTCAGCGCCTTGTTCCCGTCACGGACAAGGTCGCCCTCCACCTGCATGCGATCCGGGGCAACAAACCAGGCGTCGGTGTACTGAGACAGGTCGCCGGTCTCGAAGTCTCCCTTCCAGACGACGGATGCCTGGGCCACCCAGGGCACGAGCAGCGCCAGGGGCGCAAGTTTCAGGAGTCGAAGCATCTGGGTCCTTTTGTCCGGGGGTTGAGGAGGACAGACACAGGAGACCCGCCCGTACTTCCCGCAGGCTTGCGCGCGTGGCGGCATGAACGCACGCGCGCACACTGCCGAAGGAAGCGGACGGGCCGTGCACCGCATGCCGCGGCAAGCGGATGGCACCGTGACGACATCCCCAGGCATGGGCCCCAGCGCTCGTGCCGCCGGCGCCCCGAGTCACGCAAGCGGGCATCGAAAGACAGGAGTCCCCACTGCGCAGTCGTGAGACCACCGAGCAGGCCGGGGGTCGTGTTCACGCTCGCCGGAGTTCCCGATGTCCCGTGTGACCATTCCCGTGTCGGGGACGAGGTCTTACGCCGTCAGAGATTGCTCTCGTCGCTATCCGAGCGCCGCTTTCCCGTCCGGCTTGCGCTGGAACCTGTAGAGCACGAAGCCCACCGCGAGCGCGACGGCCCCGGCGATGAGGTTCTCTCGCTCCGCACTCAGCGCGAAGACGACGCACAGTGCGGCGGCGGCGAGGGGAATCACGGGTCCCCCCGGGATGCGGAACGCGTTCGCGGGCGCCTGGAGCTTGCGGCGCAGCACGGGCACCGCCAGGG
>NZ_RAWB01001015.1 GCF_003612055.1 Corallococcus llansteffanensis | reverse complement strand
GGTACTGCACCGGCCGCAGCGTGCGCGGGCGGCTGGCGAGCGGGGACTCGCGGCCGGAGACGATTGAAGAGACGGCGGAGCTCGTCACCTCGCGGGGTGGGAAGGGCATCGCCGTGCGGGTGGACCACACGGTGGAGGCGGAGGTGGAGGCGCTGTGCGAGCGCATCCGCGCGGAGGCGGGACGGTTGGACCTGCTCGTCAACGACATCTGGGGCGGGGAGTCGCTGCTGGAGCTGGGCACTCCGTTCTGGAAGCAGTCGCCCCAGAAGGCCCGGCTGATGTTCGAGCGCGCCGTCTTCACCCACGTCGTCACCAGCCGCTACGCGGTGCCGCTGATGGTGGAGCGGGACCGGGGGCTCATCGTGGAGGTGACGGACGGGGACTCCTTCGGCTACCGGGGTAGCGTCGCCTACGACGTGACGAAGATGGCCGTCCTCCGGCTGGCCTTCGCGATGTCGCGCGACCTGCGCCGCACGAACGTCACCGCGCTCGCCGTGACGCCGGGCTTCCTGCGCTCGGAGGAGATGTTGGCCCACTTCGGGGTGACGGAGGCGAACTGGCGTGACGCGGCGAAGAAGACCCCGGACTTCATCGCGTCGGAGACGCCCGCCTACGTGGGCCGCGCGGTGGCGGCGCTCGCGGCGGAGCCCGGCGTGAAGGCGCGGGCCGGGCGCGTCTTCGCGTCCTGGACGCTGGCGCGCGAGTTCGGCTTCACCGACGTGGATGGCTCCCAGCCGCACTGGGCCGAGCACTTCGAGAAGGCCTACGGGAAGCCGTACCCCGTCGCGGATGACGCCGCCTATGGGTCGTGGCTCGGGGGCGCCATCGAGACGGTCGCCCCGGACTGGCCCGTCTACTGAAGGCCCGGCGCACCCCGGGCCATCCCCGTGGCCCGGGCAAAGCGATATGGTCCGCCCCGAGAGGTCGCTCACATGGCGAAGGGGCAGAGCAGGAACGGCGGGCCGGAGCGCGTCGACGAGACCCGCGTCGCGCCGCTCGACGACCTGGACGAGACGGAGGAGCTCCGGACCGAACAGACCCGGGTGCCCGTGCCTCCGGACGAGGCGATGGAGGCGCCCGAGGAGACCCGGCCCATGTCGCCCACCACGGGTCGGAAGTCCTGGGGCAACCAGACCCGCGTCGCGCCCACCACGGGCGCGGATCTGCGCGCGTCCGAGCTCGCCGGGTACGAGACCCGCATGAGCGCGCCCCCCGTGCCCGACGAGGACCTGGTCCCGGAGACCCGCGTGTCGGAGCCGCTCGCCCCCACGCCCCGGGCTCGCGGTGGGGAAGGGCGGCCTGGCGACGAGTCCGTGCGTGGCGGCCGAGGCGGCGAAGGGCGGGGAAGCGCCGAGTCCGCGCGCGGCGGCCGTGGCGGTGAAGGGCGGAGCAGTCGCAGCGGCGCCGAGTCCGCGCGCGGCGCCTCTCGTGAGGAAGGCTATGGCCTGCCGGAGATCATCCGCGCGGGCCGGGGCGCGGAGCTGGAC
>NZ_RAWB01001014.1 GCF_003612055.1 Corallococcus llansteffanensis | reverse complement strand
GGGTGGAGACGGAGGAGCAGGTGGCCTTGGTGGAAATGGTGGAGGTGGTGGGGGTGGTCCTTCCGTTGGCATCTGGTGCAGCAACGCGAACATCTCAACTGAGGGAGCGGCCCTCAGCTACGCCGTAGCTCCTGGAGGACCTGGGGGCGTGAGCATTGGCGGGATTGATGGAGGCCAAGGAGACTCGCTTAACTCCATCGGCTGCCTTACTTCCGACGGCGGAGTTTTTTGACCCACTCGCCCCGCCCGCTGCTGTCAGGCAGCGGGCGTGAGGGCGCGACCCGGGGGCAAGAGCCTGTTCGCTCGCCCTCCGTGCGCCCGGCCACGGCTTCGCTTCCCGGGATTTCACCTGTTACGCTCCCCTGCGGTGGAGATGTCTTCCGAGCTGATCTGCGAAACCTGCGGCCTCACCGTTCCGTCCGACACGGCGGTGTGCCCTCGTGACGGCACCGTCGTGCTGTCGTCGTTCCAACCGCCTCCACCGGAACCGAAGGTCATCGTGGAGCACCCGCCAGCGGGCATTGAGTCCACCGTCATCACCGACCCCCTCATCGGCCTGAAGCTGGGCGAGTACGAGCTGCGCTCCCGCATCGGCGTGGGCGGCATGGGGCTCGTCTACGACGGCATCCAGCCCCTCATCGGCAAGCGCGTCGCCGTGAAGGTGCTGCGCCCGGAGCTGGCGCACTCCTCCGAACAGGTGGCCCGCCTCCTCGCGGAGGCCCGCGCCGTCAACGCCATCCGCCACCGCGGCATCATCGACATCTTCGGCTTCGGCCAGCTCCCCGACGGTCGCCAGTACATCGTCATGGAGTACCTGGATGGCCAGCCGCTCGACGCCATCCTCTCCGAGAAGGGCCGCCTGCCCACCATCGAGGCGCTGGCCCTGCTCGAGGAGGTGCTCGCCGCCCTGAGCGCCGCGCACGGCGCGGGCGTGGTGCACCGCGACCTGAAGCCCAGCAACATCTTCCTCGTGCGCCAGCCGGACGGCTCGCGCTACGTGAAGCTGCTCGACTTCGGACTCGCCAAGCGCGGCGAAGGCCCCACCGTCCGCACCGCGCAGACGCGCACCGACATGGTCGTCGGCACTCCGGAGTACATGGCGCCCGAACAGGCCCGCGGCCAGTCCGTGGGCCCCATGACGGACCTGTACGCCATGGGCGTCGTCACCTTCGAGATGATCACCGGCCGGCTGCCCTTCATCGGCAGCTCGCCCGTGGACCTCCTCATGAAGCACGTGGAGGCGCGCCCGCCCCGTCCTTCCGAGTTCGTCCCCGACCTGTCGCCCGCCGTGGACGCCTTCATCCTGCAGATGCTCACCAAGGATCCGGAGACGCGCCCCAACTCCGCGGATGCCCTGCGTCAGCACCTGTCCAAGCTGCGCCGCACCCTCCGCGCCACCCGCACCAACCCCACCGCGCTCGCGCCCACCGAGGAGCCCGCGCCCAAGCCGCGCCCCGCCGTCGTCAGCGACGCGGACGCGCGCCGCCCCACCAC
>NZ_RAWB01001013.1 GCF_003612055.1 Corallococcus llansteffanensis | reverse complement strand
GTGCCCTACCTGCCGGAGGACACCGCCGCGAGGACGCTGCCGCTCGCCGACGTGGAGGACACCGCCGCTCGCACCCTGCCGCTCCCCGACGTGGAGGACACCGCCTCGCGGACGATTCCCTTGTCGGGCCTCGCGGACACGGGTGCGCGCACCCTGCCGCTGGGGGATCCGGCGTATGGGGCCGGGGCGTCGCCGTCCCGGATGGGCTCCACGCCGATCGCGTCCTCGGGGCTCGTGGCGCGTCCTCCCTCGCGCAGGCCCACGCATGAGGCCGCGGCGCTGCGCGCCTACGATGCGGAGGAGGGCGAGCCCGCGACGCAGATGGCGCTGCCGCGCGAGCTGCCCACGGGCTCCTACGAGGACGAGGACTACGACGAGTCCACCGCCGTCGGGACGATGCCCGGGGCCCCTCGGCCTCCGCCGCGCTACCTCGAGCCCGTGCTGGAGGACCCGGAGGAGGACGATGACTCCACCGTGCCGCTGCGCGCGCGCCGGCCCCGGGGCCCCGTGCCCGCGCCGCTGCCGGTGCGACGGGGCGGGGCCGCGGAGACGCCTTCGCGCTCGACGCCTTCCGGGGAGCGGGGGGCGGCGGATTCCGCTCGCTCGCGTCGCTCGTCGTCGTCGCCGGGCGTGGCCGTGGCGCGCGGCTCCGTGGAAGCGGACGGGGATCCGTTTCCGCCGTCACCGCGACGCACGTCCTCCCGCGTGCAGGACGACCTGACCCCGCCGCCCGCACCGGCCCCGCGTCGCCATGGCGATGACGGCCGCTCCGAACCCCTGTCCTCCGGTCCCCGTCGCATGGGCGTGCCCACGGGCGATGACGGTCGCTCCGAGCCGCTGGCCTCGGGCCCCCGTCGCATGGGCGTGCCCGCGGGCGATGACGGTCGCTCCGAGCCGCTGGCCTCGGGCCCCCGTCGCATGGGCGTGCCCGCGGGCGATGACGCGCGGACGTCGCAGCCTCCGGGCCCGCGGCGTTCAGGCTCGTCCCCCGGTGAGGCGAACCGGTCCACTCCGCCCGCGAACCCGGGGCCCCGGAACCTCCGCGCGCCGCCGCGTCCGGCGCCCGAGGACGAGGAGCACTTCAGCACCGACCCGGGCATGTCCGGGATGAGCCTCACGGATCCGACGCCCACCCGGTCGCCGGATCCGGATGATGACGAGTCCACCATCGGCTTCCAGGCGCCGCGCCGGACGCCCCGGAAGGCCCTGCGCACCAGCGCCGACGATGACCTCGATGATGGGCCCGATACCTTCGACGAAGGGGCTCGGCCGCCCCGGCGCTCCCGCGTCCTCCTCCTGCTGGGGGTGGGCCTGGTGCTCCTCACCCTGCTGGGCGTGGGACTCGCCTGGAAGCTGGGCCTCTTCGAGTCGGAGGAGGTGTCCCGCCCCACGCCGATGAAGGCGCCTCCGGCGGGTGACACCCTCCGGCCCGGCCCCACCGGCGTGGCTCCCGTGGCTCCCGTGGCGCCGCCCGCGCCCGAAGCAGTCCCGAAGCCCCGGGCTTCGGGAC
>NZ_RAWB01001012.1 GCF_003612055.1 Corallococcus llansteffanensis | reverse complement strand
GGGATGGGCAGGGTCTGGAGCACCGCCGCGCCCGCGGTCGCGTCCCTCGCGACGAGCGCCTTCGCGTCCAGCACCCGCACCTGCCCCAGCCCCACGTCCGCCGCGTAGAGCAGGCCGGCCCGGTCATCCAGCGCGAGCCCTTCCGTCACGCCCGCGCCGAAGCCCCGGTGCCGCACCACCTCCTGCCGGTCCAGGTCCAGCACCGCGACGCCGCTGTTCGCGCTCACCTCCATGCGCTGGGCGTTGGGCCCCACGTTCGGACCCAGGCTCGCCATGAAGACGCGCCCCAGCCGCTCGCTCGCCACCAGCGCGCGCGGCGCCTTGCCGCCCATCACCTGCGCGGAGAACGCCTCCGTGGGCCCTCCGACGATGGGCACGCCCGGCTTCGGCACCACCGGAGCCAGCTCCCGGCCGTCGTCCTGCCGCAGCAGCACCACCTGCCCCGTCTGGAGGCTGCCCACCGCCAGCAGGCCCTTGAGCCGCGCCAGCGCGCGCGGGTTCGGATCCACCGGCGCGCTCCACCTCTCACGGCCGTCCGCCAGGGCGAGCGCGTGCACCGTGTCGCGCACGTGCTCGGCCACGAACGCCACGCCGCGCGCGCCATCCACCTCCAGCCCCCACACGCCCGCGGGCGCGGGGACGGCGCGAGGCTTCCGCTCGGGCGTATCCAGCGCGTACAGCCAGAGCCCGGCGTCCGACTGGTGGGCCACGCCCAGCCACGGATGGCCGTCCTGGTCCTTCCACGTCGCGAGCGCCGACGGCCCGTCCCCCGCCGCCATCGCCTCCACGCTTCCCGACCCCACGTCGAGCGCGAACACCGTGTCGGTGGGCGGCGAGGCGACGAAGAGCGTGCGCCCATCCGGCGCGAGGGCCAGCGACGTGAGGTCCGGGAAGGCCGCGTCGTTGACCACCGTGAGCCGCGCGGTGCCCGCGGGCCGGGGCCCCGTGCTCGCGGCGAGCGACAGCTGCACGTCCACCTGGGCCGTTCCCACAGGCAGAGCGAGGTCCGCGGGCAGCCTCGCGTAGGCGTGGCGCGCATCCACCACCGTGAGCGGCAGCTCGCGGGCGAAGGGCGCTCCGAGCACCAGCCGCAGCCCGGGCACCAGCCCCTCGCCATAGAGCGAGAGCGGCTGCGAGGTCTGGTTGCTGGTCAGCCTGGGCCCCACGGCCTGGAGGAGCGGCCGCGCTTCAGCGGCAACGGGCGGCGCGGCGGGGGGCGCCTTGGGAGGCGGCGGAACTCCACGCGGCTTCATTCCCACGGCCGCGAGGCCCAGGACCCCGAGCACTCCCGCGGTCAGTGCCACCCAACGAATCCGTCCCATCACGAGCGCGCGAGCCTCCGGTCCGCGAGCATCCCCCATCCGCCCACCGCCTCGCGATGACTTCGCACCACGTCTGCTCGCATGCTGGGGAAGCACCGTGGGGAAGGAATTTCACGCCACCTTTCCAACGGGCCGAGAAGAAGTGAGTGGGGGCGTGGAGATCCCGCCCCACGTGAGGTGGACTGCCCCCCACAC
>NZ_RAWB01001011.1 GCF_003612055.1 Corallococcus llansteffanensis | reverse complement strand
CTATGGAGCCGCCTTCGGCGTCACACTCTTCATGCTCCTGACGATGGTCGCCTTCGTGGCGGTGACCCGCTGGAACGCGAACGCCCTGTCCCTTCGGGACGCGAGGCACCACCAGGTGGAGCAGTCGCTGCGGCTGTCGGAGGCGCGCTTCAGCGGCATCATCTCCAACGCGGCGGACGCCATCATCTCCATCGACTCCGCGCAGCGCATCCTCCTGTTCAACGCGAGCGCCGAGCGCATCTTCGGCTACGCCGCGAGCGAGGTCCTGGGCCAGCCCTTGGACGTGCTCCTGCCCGAACGCTTCCGGGCGGTCCACGCCCGGCACGTCCGGCAGTTCTCGGAGGGCCGCACGACCTCCCGACAGATGGGGGAACGGCTGCCCATCTCCGGCCGGCGCAAGGGCGGCGAGGAGTTCCCGGCGGAGGCGAGCATCTCGAAGTTGGACGTCGATGGGGCCTGGTTCCTCACCGTCAACCTGCGGGACATCACCGCGCGCAGGCTGGCGGAAGACGTGCTGCGCAACAGCGAGGAGCGCTTCCGCGCGGCCTTCGAGTACGCGCCCATCGGCATGGCGATGGTCAGGCTGGACGGGCGGTTCCTCCACGTGAACGCCGCGCTCTGCGACATCGTCGGCTACTCGCAGGAGGAGATGCTCTCCATGACGTTCGGGGACCTCACCGTGTCGGAGGAGCTGCAGACGGACCTGCTGAACGCGATCCGGCTGGAGAGGGGAGACATGGACACCTTCCAGCGGGAGAAGCACTACCGCCACCGGGACGGCCACATCCTGAACATCCAGTTGACGGCGTCGGTGATCCGCGACGCCCAAGGCGAGCCGCTCCACTTCATCTCGCAGATGCAGGACATCACGGAGCGCAAGCAGATGGAGCAGGCGTGGCGCTTCCTGGCGGAGGCGGGCCCCCGGCTGGCGGCGTCGCTGGAGCCCCAGGCGACGCTGGCCACGGTGGCGGCGCTGGCCGTGCCGGCGCTGGCGGACTGGTGTGTGGTGGACCTCCTGGGGGACGAAGGACGCGTCCAGCGGGTGGAGAGCGCGGCGGCCACGCCGGAGCTGAAGCGGAGCCTGCGGGAGCTGATCACCACCTACCCAATGGATCCGTTCCGCCCGGGACGGCTCACCAGCTCCGTGCTCCAGACGGGGAAGCCGTTGCTGTTGCCGGAGGTCTCCCCGGAGCTGCTCGAAACCGCGGCGTATGACGCCGCTCACCTGACGCTGCTCCGCCGCCTCGCGCCCCTGTCCAGCATCATCGTGCCGCTGAAGACCCCGTCGCGCATCCTGGGCTTCGTCCTCCTCTCGACCTCCGGGTCCGGGCGCCGCTACGGAGCCCGCGAGCTCGCGCAGGCGGAGGAGCTGGCGCGCCGGGCCGCGAGTGCCCTGGACAACGCCCAACTGCACGAGAAGTCCGAACAGGCCACGCGCATCCGCGACGAGGTGCTGCGCATCGTCGCCCACGACCTGCGCGCGCCCCTCAACGTCATCGCGCTGAGCGCCGGGAAGC
>NZ_RAWB01001010.1 GCF_003612055.1 Corallococcus llansteffanensis | reverse complement strand
CTCTGGCGGTGGGAGCGGCTGACGCTTTTCGCCGGGCCGCGCGTGGCCGCGCTGTACCTGCGCAGGTCCTTTGACGTGGAGGCCTTCTCCGGAGGCCAGCGCTACTTCACCGTGAGCCCCGGCGTGGCGGCGGCGTGGCGGTGCGCTTCCTCTTCGCGAAGGTCCTCGGAAACGGACGTCAGCTCAATGACGGGCAGGGAGAGCGTGACGCCGGTGTGGAGCCGCTGGACGGGAGCCTCCCCCTCGGAAGCGAACGTGGTGCGCAGCGCCTCATGCCGTTGCACCAGGCCCTGGAGCGCCTGCTCCAGCGCGGCGACATTCAAGGTGCCATCGAGCACGAGGATGCCGGGCACGTTGTAGAAGGCGCTGCCGGGCTGGAGCTGATCCAGGAACCACAGCCGCTGCTGGGCGAACGACAGCGGCACGGGACCGGTGCGAGGCATGGGCACGAGCGGCGGAGTCCCCGAACGTGGGCCCTCCTGCGCAAGAAGGGCCGCCACGCGAACGGCGAGCGTCTCCACGGTGGGCGCGGTGAACAGGTCCCCCAGGGGCAACTCCACCCCCAGCGTCGAGCGCAGTCGGGACACCACCTGCGTGGCCAGCAGCGAATGGCCACCCAGGTCGAAGAAGTCATCGTGGATGCCCACCCGCGCCACGTGCAGCACTTCGGCAAAGAGGGCGGCGAGCTGTTCCTCCAGCGCATCGCGCGGAGCGACGAAGTGATCCTCCGTCGCCACGGGAGCCTCCGGCACCGGCAGTGCCGAGCGGTCCAGCTTGCCGTTGGCGTTCAAGGGCAGCGCATCCAGCACCACGACGGCACCAGGGAGGAGGTAGTCAGGGAGCCGCTGCTGGAGGGCGGAGCGCAGGGCCTTGCCCTCCAACGCCACGCCGACGACGTAGGCCACCAGTCGCTTGTCCCCGGCGACGTCCTCGCGCACCACGGCCACGGCCTCGTGCACGCCGGGCAGTGCACGCAGGGCTGCTTCGAGCTCGCCCGGTTCGACGCGGAAACCGCGCAGCTTCACCTGGAAGTCGGTGCGGCCCAGGAAGTCCAAGGTCCCGTCCGGACGCCAGCGGGTCTTGTCACCGGTGCGGTAGAGGCGCGCACCCGGCGTGGTGCTGAACGGGTGCGGAAGGAAGCGCTCGGCGCTGAGCGCGGGCTGGTGCAGGTAGCCCCACGCGAGTCCTTCGCCACCGACGTACAGCTCGCCGGGCATGCCCGGAGGCACCGGTCGCATCGCCGCGTCCAGCACGTACACGGTGGAGTGGGGCAGGGGCCGGCCGATGGGGACGGAGGCGCCCACCGCGTCGCCCGCGCGCAGGGCATGGGTGGTGGAGAAGGTGGTGTTCTCGGTGGGCCCGTAGCCATTGACGAGCACGGAGCCCGGAGGAAGCCGCGTCAGGTGCTCCCGCACGCGGGACGCAGGAAGCACGTCACCGCCCGCCAACACCCGCGGCACGCTGGCGAGAGCGTCCGGATGGTGCACCGCCATCTGCTCGAAGAGCGCTGCCGTCAGCC
>NZ_RAWB01000100.1 GCF_003612055.1 Corallococcus llansteffanensis | reverse complement strand
GCAGCGCCCCCAGCGTAAGCCCGATGACCGAGTACGCGGCGAGCAGCCGCGCCACCTGCCACAGCACCACGCCGCGCCACTCGCTCCACACCCATTCGGTGACGACGCGGCTCTCGTTCCCCTGGTAACCCAGTTGCATGTTCAGCAGGGCGCAGAGCGTGTAGAGCAGCAGGAAGACGAGCAGGCCCGCCCGGCAGCCAAGCAGGAGGGCGCGCCCGAGCGTCGGTGAACGAGCAGTGGAGGACATCCTGGGGGAGCGTGGGCACGAATCCCACGGAGACCACCCCAGGCCGGGCCCAAGTGCCCACGCCCGGACGGCGGGGAAGCTTCGATTCCGCTCCAGGTGTTTTCCAGGCCGGATTTCCGGGCTCCTGGACCTGGGAGGTCCTCCGAAAACGCTGGCCCTGTCACTGGACTGGCGAGCAGGGGACCCGGGCTCTACTGTTCAGCGCCTCCTTCTTCACTCCGGGAACCCGCCGCTTATGTCCTTTACGCACCTTCACCTCCACACCCTCTATTCGCTGCTCGATGGGGCGATCCGGATGAAGGACCTCATCAAGACGGTGAAGGAGAAGGGCATGTCGAGCGTGGCCGTCACGGACCACGGCAACATGTTCGGCACCATCGACTTCTACAAGAAGGCGAAGGACGCCGGCATCAAGCCCATCCTCGGCCTGGAGGCGTACGTCGCGGGGCCCAAGGGGCGCGAGGACCGCTCGGAGAAGGTGGCCCACCACCTCATCCTCCTCGCCAAGAACGAGGAGGGCTACGCGAACCTGCGCTACCTGTCCTCCACCGCGTACATGAACGGGTTCTACTACCACCCGCGCATCGACAAGGAGGTGCTGGCGAAGCACAGCAAGGGCCTCTTCGGGCTCACCGCGTGCCTGGGCGGCGAGGTCACGAGCGCGTGCTTCCGCGGCGACATGGACCACGCCCGCCGCGCCGCCACCGAGTACAAGAACATCTTCGAGCCCGGGCAGTTCTTCCTGGAGATCCAGTCCAACGGGATGCCCGAGCAGGACAAGGCGAACGAGAACCTCAAGCAGCTCTCGCGCGACATCGACGTCCCGCTCGTCGCCACCGCGGACGCGCACTACATCAAGCGCGAGGACGCCCGGGCGCATGAGCTGCTGATGTGCATCGCGAGCGGCAAGACGCTCGCGGACAGCAAGCGCCTGCGGCACTCCACCGACAAGCTCTACGTCACGAGCCCCACGGAGATGCTGGAGTTCTTCAAGGACACGCCGGAAGCCGTCCACAACACCCAGCGCATCGCCGAGCAGTGCAACGTGGAGCTGAAGCTGGGCAAGCCCATGCTCCCCACGTTCAAGGTGCCCGACAGCCACACCCCGGACTCCTTCATGGCGGAGCTGGCCTACGAGGGCCTGCGCCAGCGCTTCGAGGAGCTCAAGCACCAGTACCCCATCGACCACCAGCAGTACAAAGACCGCCTCACGCTGGAGCTGGGCGTCATCCAGCGCATGGGCTTCAGCGGCTACTTCCTCATCGTCCAGGACTTCATCAACTGGGCCAAGGACCACAACATCCCGGTGGGCCCGGGCCGTGGCTCCGGCGCGGGGTCGCTCGTCGCGTATGCGCTGCGCATCACCGACCTGGACCCCATCCCGTACAACCTCCTCTTCGAGCGCTTCCTCAATCCGGAGCGCGTGTCGATGCCGGACTTCGACATCGACTTCTGCCAGGACCGGCGCGACGAGGTCATCAAGTACGTGGGCCGCAAGTACGGCGAGATGAACGTGGGGCAGATCATCACGTTCGGCTCGCTCAAGGCCAAGAGCGTGCTGCGCGACGTGTGCCGCGTCTTCGGCCTGCCGTTCAGCGAAGGCGACCGCATCGCCAAGCTGGTGCCGGAGGTCCTCAACATCACCTTGAAGGAGGCCATCGAGATGGAGCCTCGCCTCAAGGAGATGATCGAGAAGCCCACCAACATCGGTGAGGTGGAGGGCAACCCCGTCACCACCAAGGACGTGCTCGAAATCGCGCTCGCGCTGGAGGGCCTGCACCGCCAGCCCGGCATGCACGCGGCCGGCGTCGTCATCGCGGACAAGCCGCTGTGGGAGTTCGTGCCCGTGTACTCGCCCCCGGGCGAGAAGATCCTCATCACCCAGTTCGCCAAGGACGAGGTGGAGGCCGCGGGCCTCGTGAAGTTCGACTTCCTCGGCCTGAAGACGCTCACCGTCATCCAGCAGGCGCTGGACCTGGTGAACCGCAACCACAAGAAGGACATCAAGCGGCACGAGATCCCGCTCACGGACCCGGAGATGTGGGCGCTGATGGCCAAGGGCGACACGGCCGGCGTCTTCCAGATGGAGTCCAGCGGCTTCACCGAAATGGTGATGAAGCTCAAGCCGTCCTGCTTCGAAGACGTCATCGCCGCGGGCGCGCTCTACCGCCCGGGTCCGCTGGACGCCGGCATGGTGGACGTCTTCATCAACCGCAAGCACGGCCGGGAGAAGGTGTCGTATCCGCACCCCAACCTGGAGCCGGTGCTCAAGGACACCTACGGCGTCATCGTGTACCAGGAGCAGGTGATGCAGATCTCGCAGGTCCTGGGTGGCTACACCCTGGGCCGCGCGGACCTGCTTCGCCGCGCCATGGGCAAGAAGAAGGCCGAGGTCATGCAGGCCGAGCGCGCCGGCTTCATGGAGGGCTGCAAGGCCAACAACGTTGACCTGAAGGTCGCGGGCGAAATCTTCGACCTGATGGAGAAGTTCGCCGAGTACGGCTTCAACAAGAGCCACTCCGCGGCGTACGGCCTGGTCACCATCCACACGGCGTGGCTCAAGGCCCACTACCCGTGCGAATTCATGGCCGCCCTTCTCACCAGCGAGAAGGACAACACCGACAAGGTGGTGAAGCACATCGGCGAGGCCCGCGAGTCGGGCACGCAGGTGCTGCCGCCGGACGTGAACCAGTCCGACCTGGCCTTCGGCGCGGTGGACGGGAAGATCCGCTTCGGCCTGGGCGCCATCAAGGGCGTGGGCGAGGGCGCCATCGAGTCCATCCTGGAGGCGCGCAAGGAAGGCCCCTTCAAGAGCCTGTTCGACTTCTGCGAGCGCGTGGACGGCCGGCGCGTCAACCGCAAGGTGCTGGAGGCGCTGGTGAAGGCGGGCTCCTTCGACTTCGAGAAGCGCCCCCGCGCGCAGCTCTTCGAGACCATCGAGCGCGCGATGAACCGCGGCTCCGCCAGCCAGAAGGACAAGGCCGCGGGCCAGAGCTCGCTGTTCGGGATGCTCACGGGCCCGGCCTCGGCGGGCACCGGCCTCAAGGACGACTACGCGGCGGTGGACGAGTGGCCGGAGAAGGAGCGCCTGGCCTACGAGAAGGAGGCCATCGGCTTCTACGTGTCCGGCCACCCGCTGTACCAGTACGAGAAGGAGCTGAAGCGCTACGCGCGGCCCATCACCGCCGTGCAGCGCGCGCGCCGCGACGAGAAGCTCACCGTGGCGGGCATCATCACCGTGCTGCGCGAGCGCCCCACGAAGACGGGCAAGCGCATGGCGTGGGTGACGATTGAAGACCTGTCCGGCTCCACGGAGCTCGTGTGCTTCCCGGGCAAGGACGGCACGCGCAACGTGATGGGCAAGGACGGCAAGTGGTCCAAGCAGGGCCCCAAGCCGGGCTACGAGCACTGGGAGCACCTGCTCAAGTCGGACGACCCCATCCTGGTGACGGGCACCGTCCAGATTTCGCAGCGCGACGAGAACACGCCCACCGCGGAGCTCATCGTCGACGACATCCAGAGCCTCAAGTCCGTGCGCGAGAAGCGCACCAAGCGGCTGGAATTGCGCCTGCCCGCGGACGTCGTCACCGAGGAGCGGCTGGCGAAGCTCAACGAGCTGGCGAAGAAGTACGCGGGCGCCACGCCGGTGGCGGTGAGCGTGCTGTTCCCCGGGGAGGCCGAGGCGCACATCGCCGGCACCACGCTCAAGGTGCAGGTGAACGACGAATTGCTCCTCGCGGTGGACAAGCTCTTCGGGCAGAAGGTCGTGGAGTTCGGCTGATTCACTCGCGAAGGAGCGACCCCATGGCGGATGGCGTGTTCAGGGACGGGCTGCTGAAGGGCAAGACGGCCTTCATCTCCGGCGGCAGCAGTGGCATCAACCTCGGCATCGCCACCGCGTTCGCGAAGGCGGGCGCGAAGGTGGCCATCAACGGCCGCAACGTGGAGAAGCTGGAGGGCGCGGTGAAGGGCCTCCAGGCCCACGGCACCGCGATGGGCGTCGCCGCCGACGTGCGCGACTACGCGTCCGTGGAGAAGGCGCTCCAGCAGGTGAAGGACGCGTACGGTGAGATCGACGTGCTGGTGTGCGGCGCCGCGGGCAACTTCCCCGCGCCCGCGCTGGGCATGTCGTCCAACGGCTTCAAGGCGGTGATGGACATCGACGTGCTGGGCACGTTCAACGTGGCGCGCGCCGCGTTCGAACACCTGCGCAAGCCGGGCGCGTCCGTCATCACCATCTCCGCGCCCCAGGCCTACCTGCCCATGGCCATGCAGGCCCATGTGTGCGCCGCCAAGGCCGGCGTGGACATGCTCACCCGCGTGCTGGCCATCGAGTGGGGCGGCGCGGGCGTGCGCGTCAATGCCATCACCCCCGGCCCCATCGAGGGCACCGAAGGGATGAGCAGGCTCGCTCCCTCGGAGGGCTCGCGCCAGAAGCTCGCGGAGGCCCTGCCGCTCCAGCGCTTCGGCACGCCAGAGGACATCTCCCGGCTGGCCCTCTTCCTCTCCTCCGACGCCGCCTCCTTCATCACCGGCTCCATCATGGTCTGCGACGGTGGCCAGTCCCTCCTGGGCGGCGCCGCGCTCCTCCAGGCGATGAACGGCTGAATTTCAGTTGAGCTGAAAGGTTCCGGCCCGGCATTCCTCACGTGAGGGAATGTCTGATAGAAACCAGTGCAACCCCGCGCAGGCCAGTGTCGCCGCGCGGAGGCTGCCCGCTGGTCGGAGACCTCCATGTCCCCACGTATCGAGTTGCTCGCCCGCTGTCTGGGGTTGAGTGTGTTGTGTCTGGGTTTGTCGCTGGGGTGTGGCGACGGTGGTGTTCCACCTCAGCCTCCGCCCGTGAAGGGCGTGGTGGACGCGGCGGCCTCCAAGGTCGCGGTGGACCGCTCCACGGGCGTGCTCCCGGACGGCCATGACGTGGCGGTCGTCACGGTGACGGTGCTGGGCAAGGACGGCTCGCCGCTGGCGGGGCGCCCCGTGACGGTGGCGGTGGAGGGCGAGGGCGCCTCCGTCGCGGTGGCCGCGCAAGCCACGGCGGCGAACGGCGAGGCGCAGGCGAGGGTCGCGTCGACGGTGGCGGGCGTGAAGACGGTGCGCGCGTCGGTGAAGGACGTGGACGGCGCGCAGGTGTCGCTCACCGCCACGGCGACGGTGGAGTTCGTCGCGGCCCCCTCGATTCGCAAGCTCGTGTTCCGCGAGGCGCTGCCGGACGGCGTGGCGGGCGTGCCCCTGAGCGGGCTGGAGGTCGCCATCCAGGACGCCAGCGGCGCGGTGGTCCCCGACAATGCGACGGAGGTGACGTTGGCGCTGGGCTCCGGAGGCATCGTCTTGCCGGAGGGACTGCTGAAGGTGACGACGGTGGCGGGCGTGGCGCGCTTCCCGAACGTGGTGCTGGAGCGGGCCGGGGCCAACTACCACTTCATGGCGAGCGCTCCGGGCTTCGAGCCGGCCGCGAGCACCTTCTTCACGGTGGCGCCCGGCGCGCCGGTGACCGTGGGGCTGAGCACGCCCCTGGAGACGGCGGTGGCGGGCGTGGCGCAGGACCTCCAGGTGACGGTGCAGGACGCCTACTCCAACACGGTGACGCACTACACGGGCACGGTGAAGCTGACGTCCACCGACCTGGCCGCGACGATGCCCGCCGCCCACGCCTTCACCGCCGCGGACGCGGGCCAGTACACGTTCACGGGCATCACCTTCCGGACGGCCGGAACCCACGAGCTCCAGATCAAGGACGGCACGAGCGCCATCTCGAATGCCTTCAATGTGAAGGTGTCCGCCGGCCCTCTCGCGAAGCTCTTGATGTCGGACTTCAAGGTCCCGGTCAACGCGGGTGCCTCGCTCGATCTGACCGTGGCGCTGACGGATGCCTTCGGCAACGCGCGCCAGGACTTCACCGGCACGGTGCACTTCACGTCCTCGGACGCGCTCGCGGTGCTGCCCCCGGATGCGGTCTTCACCCCTGCGGACCAGGGCCAGAAGCGCCTCACCGGGCTGGTCTTCAAGACGGCGGGGACGCAGACGCTGACCGGGGTGGACACCGCCAACGCGGCACTCACCACGACCGTGGACGCCGACGTGCGCTCCCTCGCCGCCGCGTCCTTCGAGGTCATCGCGGGCGCGGGCCCGTTCGTCGCGGGCAACGCCTTGAGCTACGAGCTGGTGGCGCGGGACGTCTACGGCAACGTCGCGAAGGGCTACACCTCCACGGTGGTGTTCACGTCCACGGACGCGCAGGCGGTGCTGCCCGGTGCCTTCACGTTCACCCTCGCGGATGAAGGCCGCCACACGTTCAGCGTGGAGCTGCGCACCGTTGGTGACCAGGAGGTCGTCGCCACGGACGTGGCGGCGGGCGCGCTCCAGGGCACGCACACCTATTCCATCGTGCCGGCGGTCCTGGACCGGGTGGCGTTCGTCTCCGCGCCTGTCACGGGTAACGTGCGGGAGGCGCTGGCGGACGTCCAGGTGGCGCTGCGGGACGCCTACGGCAACACCATCCACGATGCCTCCCGGGACGTGAAGCTGGAGCTCGCGGGCGGAAGCTTCTCCCAGGGCCCCGTCACGCAGACCACCGCGGACGGCGCGACGACGTTCACGGGCCTCGTCGTGGAGGCGGAGGGCACCTACCAGCTCAAGGCCAGTGTGGACGGCCTGCTGATCGCCACGTCCGCGGACCTGGTCATCACCGATGCGGTGGCCCCGGCGGTCGCGCAGGACTTCGAGGCGACCGCGCTGTCCGACTCCAGCATCCGCCTGGACTGGACGGCCCCGGGTGACGACGGCGACCTGGGCACCGCTGCGGCCTACGAGTTGCGCTACTCGACGGCGGACATCACGGAGGCCAACTTCGACACGGCCACGCTCGCGACGGGCGTGGGCGCGCCCCAGTCGCCGGGCACGGCGGAGACCTTCACCGTCACCGGCCTGGAGGTGGGCACGACGTACTTCTTCGCCCTGAAGACGTTCGACGGCGCGAACAACGGCAGTGCGCTCGCCACCGTGAGCGCGACCACCACCGACCCGTGCGCGGACTACGTGTGCACGCCGCCCGCGTCCACCTGCGCGGCGGATGGCAGGTCGCTGGTGACGTACTCGCAGGCATGCGTGGTGGTGGCGGGTGCCCCGTCGTGCGAGGCCGGGCCCTCGAGCACCGACCTGTGTCCTGGTGCGGAAGGCGTCTGCTTCGAGGGCGCGTGCACCACCGCGACGGGGCCCGCGGCGGGCGAGCTGTTCCTGTCGGAGGTGATGCACTCGCCCTCGGCGGGGACGACGGAGTACCTGGAGCTGACCAACACCAGCGGCAAGCTGCTCAACGTCGCGGGCCTGTCGGTCAGCTACTCGGACGGAGTGACGGCGCCGTCGTCCATCACGGTGGACCCGGGCACGGGCAGCGCGCTGCTCGTCGCGTCGGGGGAAGCCCTGGTGCTCGCGCAGGACGCCGCTTCGCAGACGAACGGTGGCGTGAGCGCGCGGTATGCCTATGGCAGCGGGTTCGTCCTGGGGAACACCGGAACGCTGACCGTGAAGCAGGGGGCGACGAACGTGGACAGCCTGACGTATACGGGCGCGTTCCCCCAGACGACGGGCCGCGCCATGAGCCTCGCCTCCAGCATCGTGGGCACGGCGGGCAGCGCGCGGTCCTGGTACTGGTGTGATTCGGCGGGCAGCCTGTCCGGCGGAGACCGGGGCACGCCGGGTCAGCCCAACGACGACTGCGGCATGAACGTCAATCCTCCGGTGGACTTCTGCAACATCCAGTACCCGAAGACGTTCCCGTCCGGAGACGGCGTCTACCCGGCGACCATCTCCGCCATCGACAGCTTCGACATCTTCAGCCAGTTCTACGACGCGGACATCACCACCCGGAACCTGAACGGCAATGACTTCCATCCGCGCATCGAGGCGCAACTGGGTTACGGCGCGGACGCGACCAACCCGGAGGGCTGGACGTGGACGCAGGCCGGCTTCAACGCGGGTTACAGCGCGCCTGGTGGTTCCAACGACGATGAGATGAAGGCGTCGCTACGCATCCCCACGCCGGGCACCTTCAGCTATGGCTTCCGCTACCGGTTCACGGACGCGGGCGCGCCGTGGGTGTACTGCGATCAGAACGGCGCCGCCGTGCCGCCCGCAGGCACGTACGGCTCGGTGACGGTGCATGCGCCCCTGACGAATCATGTCGTCATCAGCGAGTTCTGCGGGGGCAACGGCTCGGGCACAGCCGCGACGGACGAGTTCATCGAGCTCTACAACCCGACGAACTCAAACGTGGACCTGTCCAACTGGCAGGTCAGCTACAAGTCGGCCACCGGAACCACCTGGAGCTCTACCGTCACCATTCCGGCCGGAAAGGTCATTCGCGCCCACGGCTACTTCCTCCTGGCGGGGGCGAACTACAGCGGCGGCGCCACGGCCCCCGCGGATGTCCCGTACACCTTCGACACCTCCGCCTCCACGACGACTGGAGGCCACGTCCGCATCCAGCGCCTCGTGAGCGGGACGTACGTGGACGTGGACAAGCTGGGGTGGGGCACCGGGAATTCCCCCGAGGGCACCGCCGGTCCCGCGCATCCGGCGGTGGGTGGCAGCCTGGAGCGCAAGGCCGTGTCCACCTCCACCTCCGCCACCATGGCCGTGGGCGGCACGGACGCCGCGCGCGGCAACGCTCAGGACACGGACAACAACTCCGTGGACTTCGTGACCCGCGCGGCGCGGCAGCCGCAGAGCTCGTCGAGCCCGCTCGAGTTCTACTGACGCCTCCACGGCTCGGTTGAAGTCCCAGGAGGCCGCCCCGGCACCACGCCGGGGCGGCCTCCGCCGTTTCAGGCCCTCCAGGCCCGCCCGTCCGTCCGCCGTCCGACGGACGGAGCAGGGCAGGGGGCCTCATGTCCGGCAAAGGGCCTGTCGCCCTCACACGGGTGCTGCCCCTGCGTGCGGGGCGCATTAGCTTTGGCACCTCTTTGAGAGGAGCCCTTCCCGTGTCCCAGCCCCTGGTCCCCGTCGCCGCCCGCCATGTCACCTGCCCGCCGGAGGACTTCCGCCGCGCGAGCGAGGAGGCCCTGGCCACGGCCCGCGCTGGCATCGCGCGCCTCAAGTCCCTGCCCGCGCCGCGCGCCGCCCGCGAGGTGCTGGAGCTGTACGACGAAACCTCCGCCACGCTCGACGACGCCTCCGCGCGCGCCAGCGTCGTGCGCCACACCCACCCGGAGGCCGAGCTGCGCACGGTCGCGGAGGCCGCCGAGCAGTCCCTCGAGAACCTCTCCAACGAGCTCCGCATGGACCGGGGCGTCTACGACGTCCTCTCCGCGGTGGAGCTGTCCGGCGAGGACGCCGCCACGCACAAGTGGATGGAGAAGGTGCTGCGCGACTTCCGCCGCGCCGGCGTGGACCGCGACGAGGCCACCCGCGAGAAGGTGAAGGCGCTCCAGGAAGAGCTCATCCGCATCGGCCAGGAGTTCAGCCGCAACATCAGCCAGGACACCCGCACGGTGGCCCTGCCCCCGTCCGCGCTGGACGGCCTGCCGGAGGACTACGCGCGCGCGCACGCCCCCGGCCCGGACGGCCAGGTGCGCATCTCCACCGACTACCCGGACCTCGTGCCCTTCCTCACCTACGCGCGCGACGGCAAGGCCCGCGAGCAGCTCTGGCGCGCCAACCGCCAGCGTGGCCACCCCGCCAACGTGGACGTGCTGGGCCGGCTCGTCGCCCGCCGCCATGAGCTGGCCACGCTCCTGGGCTATCCGCACTGGGCCGCCTACGCCACCGAGGACAAGATGGTGCGCACCGCGGACGCCGCGCGGGACTTCATCCAGAAGATCGCCACCGCCTCGGAGGCGCGCATGAAGCGCGACTACCAGGTGCTGCTGGAGCGCAAGAAGAAGGACGAACCCGGGGCCACGCAGGTGGAGCCCTGGGACTCCGGCTACCTGGATGACCGCGTGAAGGCGGAGCAGTACGCCTTCGACTCGCAGACGGTGCGCCCCTACTTCGAATACACGCGCGTGAAGCAGGGCGTCCTGGACCTCACCGCCCGCCTCTTCGGCGTCACCTACCGCCCGGTGAAGGACGTGCCGGTGTGGCACCCGGAGGTGGAGGTCTTCGATGTCTACGAAGGCACCACGCTCAAGGGCCGCTTCTTCCTGGACATGCATCCGCGCGCGGACAAGTACAAGCACGCGGCCCAGTTCACGCTGACCAGCGGCAAGGCCGGACGCCGGCTGCCGGAAGGCGCGCTCATCTGCAACTTCCCGAAGCCCGGCGACGAGCCCGCCCTCATGCAGCACCGCGACGTGGAGACCTTCTTTCACGAGTTCGGCCACCTGCTGCACCACATCTTCGGCGGCCACACGCCTTGGGCTGGCCTGTCCGGCGTGCGCACGGAATGGGACTTCGTGGAGGCCCCGTCGCAGATGCTGGAGGAGTGGGCCCGCGACGTGACGTGCCTGCAGACCTTCGCCACGCACTACCAGACGGGGGAGAAGCTGCCCGCGGAGCTGGTGGAGCGCATGCTGCGCGCGGACGAGTTCGGCAAGGGCCTCTTCGTGCGCCAGCAGATGTTCTACGCGGCGCTCAGCCTGGAGCTCTACCGGCGCGACCCGAAGGGCCTGGACGCCACCGCGCTCGTGCGCGAGCTGCAGGGCCAGTACATCCCCTTCCCGTACCTGGAGGGCACGTACTTCCACCTCACCTTCGGGCACCTGGATGGGTACTCGTCCAACTACTACACGTACATGTGGTCGCTCGTCATCGCGAAGGACCTCTTCACGGTGTTCCAGAAGCAGGGCCTGCTCAACCCCGCGCCCGCGCAGGCGTACAGGCGCGCGGTGCTGGAGCCGGGAGGCTCCGACGACGCCGCGCGCCTGGTGAACCGCTTCCTGGGCCGTGACTACGACTTCCGCGCCTACGAGGCCTGGCTCAACAAGGCCGCGTAAGCCCCGGGCCCCGCGGGGCGGGCGGCTTGAAGAAGGGCCGCCCGCGCCCGGGACTTCACGGAAAGGCTCACTCCACCTTCGTCTGCTGCACGTGCCAGATCTCCTCGGCGTACTGCTTGATGGTGCGATCCGAGGAGAAGATGCCCGCGCGCGCCACGTTGATGATGCACTTCTTCGCCCAGGACTCCTGGTCCTGGTACGCGCGCACCACCTCCTCCTGCTTCGCCATGTACGCCGCGAAGTCCGCGAGCACCAGGTAGCGGTCCTCCTCCAGCAGGCTGTCCACCAGCGGCTGGAAGAGGTTGCGGTCCTCGGGGGAGAAGAAGCCGGAGCGGATGAGGTCCAACGCCTCACGCAGCTCCGTGTTGGACTCGTACACGTCACGCGGCCGGTAGCCGGCCTTCTTGCGCGCGATGACCTCGTCCGCGGTGAGGCCGAAGAGGAAGAAGTTCTCGTCGCCCACCGCGTCGCGGATCTCCACGTTGGCGCCGTCCAGCGTGCCCAGCGTCAGCGCGCCGTTGAGCATCAGCTTCATGTTGCCCGTGCCGGACGCCTCCCAGCCCGCCGTGGAGATCTGCTCGGACACGTCCGCCGCCGGGATGATGCGCTCGGCCAGGCTCACCCGGTAGTTGGGCACGAACACCACCTGCAACCCCGTGGTGCCCGCGTCGCTGTTGACCACCTCCGCGATGCCGTTGATGAGCCGGATGGTCAGCTTCGCCAGGTGGTAGCCCGGCGCCGCCTTCGCGCCGAAGAGGAACGCCCGCGGGTGGACGACGCTGGACGGGTCGCGCCGCGCCTTCATCCACAGCGCCACGATGTGGATGGCGTCCAGCAGCTGCCGCTTGTACTCGTGCAGGCGCTTGATCTGCACGTCGAAGATGGCGTTCGGGTTGAGCTGCACCCAGCGCAAATCCCTCACGTGCTGGGCCAGGTCCACCTTGTTGGCGTGCTTCACCTCGCGGAACGCCTGGCGGAAGGCCGGGTCGTCCGCGTGCGCCTCCAGCTTCGTGAGCTGGTCCAGGTCCGTGGCCCAGCCCTCGCCGATGCGGCTGGTGATGAGCTTGGACAGGCGCGGGTTGCACCACGCCAGCCACCGGCGCGGCGTGACGCCGTTCGTCTTGTTGTTGAAGCGCTCCGGGTACATCTGGGCGAAGTCCGGCAGCACGTCCCGGCGCAGCAGGTCCGTGTGCAGCGCGGCCACGCCGTTGACGCTGTGGCTGCCCACCACGGCCAGGTGGGCCATGCGGATCTTCTTCTCCGGGCCCTCCTCCACCAGGCTCATCCGCTGCTGCTTCTCCACGTCGAACGGGTAGCGGATCTGCACCTGGCGCATGAAGCGCTGGTTGATCTCGAAGATGATCTCCAGGTGCCGGGGCAAGAGCCGCTCGAACAGCGACACCGGCCAGCGCTCCATCGCCTCCGCGAGCAGCGTGTGGTTGGTGTAGCCGAACGTCTCCTGGGTGATGGACCAGGCCTCGTCCCAGAGCAGGTGCTTCTCATCCACCAGCACGCGCATCAGCTCCGCCACGCCAATGGCCGGGTGCGTGTCATTGAGCTGGATGGCGGCCTTGCGGGAGAACTCACGGAAGTCGCTGTGGTTCTTCAGGTAGCGCCGGACGATGTCCGCGATGGAGCACGCCACGAAGAAGTACTGCTGCTTCAGCCGCAGCTCCTTGCCGGCCTGGAACGCGTCGTTGGGGTAGAGGACCTTGGAGATGACCTCCGAGTCGTTCTTCTCCACCACCGACCGCTCGTAGTCGCCCGCGTTGAACAGCAGCAGGTCGAACTCCGCGCTCGCGCGCGCCTGCCACAGCCGCAGTGTGTTGACGGTGTTGTTGCCGTAGCCCGCGACCGGCGTGTCGTACGGCACGCCAATCACCGTCTTGCCGCCCACCCAGCGCGCCACCGGCCGGCCATCCGGGCCCTGGTGGTGCTCCACGCGTCCGAAGAAGCGCACCGGCACCGCCTTCTCCGGCCGGACGATCTCCCACGGGTTGCCGAACTTCAGCCACTCGTCCGCGCGCTCCACCTGGTGTCCCTCCACCAGGTCCTGGGAGAAGATGCCGAACTCGTAGCGGATGCCGTAGCCCATGCCCGGGTAGCCGAGCGTCGCCAGCGAGTCCATGAAGCACGCCGCCAGCCGCCCCAGGCCGCCGTTGCCCAGGCCCGCGTCCGGCTCCATCTCCAGGAGCTGGGTCAGGTCCACGCCGACCTCCTGCATGGCGGCGGCGGCGGACTCGTACATGTTGAGGTTGAGCAGGTTGTTGCCCAGCGCCCGACCCAGCAGGTACTCCGCGGACAGGTAGTACGCGCGCTTGACGTCCTGCTCGTAGTACGTGCGGGCCGTCTTCACCCAGCGGTCGGTGAGGCGGTCGCGCACGGCCAGGGACAAGGCCATGAAGCGGTCATGCGGGGTGGCCGTCTCCGGGTTCTTGCCGCGCGAATACCGCACGTGTTCGAAGAAACCGCGACGGACGCTGGCCGCGTCGAGCCCGGTGCGGCCGCTGTCTTCGGGCGTGCCCGAGGAGGTGGGCGGAGGCGGCGCGGGGCGCGCGGAGGCAGGAGGAGCCATAAGTCGGTCGTCTCGTGGGTCACGAAGAGGTGGGTGCTGCGGGCGCCCCGTCTGGACCAGGGCGCACCGCGCGCGAGGGTATCGTGTCGGGCCACTCCAGGCACCGGAAAGCCGCAGCCCGTCCCCCGGGCCGCCCGCTCCCCCCACCAGGGAGGGAAGGTGCGCGAGGACCCTCCGTGACGCGCTCCGGCGTTGGCAGGGAGCGCCTTGTGGACTGGCTTCGCTTGGAATCCCGATTGCGTGAGGAGTTGGGGTAGAACCCGGGGGAATGGCCTCCCCCTTGCGTGACCTGGAGCAGCGCATTGCCCTGACCCGTCCAGGCGACACGGTGCGGGGCCTGAGCTTCGCGGCGGTGCTGCGGCTCACGCGCAAGCACCTGGGACAGGACGCCGCGGAGCGGCTGCGCGCGCCGCTCCTGCAGCGCAACCCGGTGGACTTCTTCTCCTACCCGGCGGTGGACTTCCTGCGCCTGCTCGCCTTCGCCGCAGAGGCGCTCCAGCCCACCTTCGGCACGCCCGACGAGGCCCTGCGCGCGTGCGGAGACGCCATCTGCGGGACCTTCTTCGAGTCCACGGTGGGGCAGACGCTCCTGCGCTTCACCACCGGCGGCGACCCCAAGCGCATCTACAGCAACGCGCCCGCGTCGTACGCCACCGCCGTGAGCTACGGGCAGCGGGAGTACGTGGCCCTGGGCGACAAGCGCGTGCGGCTGCACTTCAAGGACGACCTGCTGCCGGTGCCGGTGCACGAAGGCATCCTCGCGGGCGCCCTCGCCGCCCTCCAGCGCGAGGGCCAGGTGCGCGGCACGGAGCTGTGCCTGGGCGAATCCGAGTACCTCATCGAGTGGGCCTGAGAAACGCGTCGGGCCCCGCTCCACCGTGAAGGGGAGGGGGCCCGGAGGGCGTCGAGGCGGAAAGCGTGCGGCCTACTTCACGGCCGGAGGCGGGGGCGCCGCCTGGCCCGCGACGGCGGCCACGGAGACGGCGTCCAGCTGCTGGGCCATGTCGTGCGCCTTGGCGAGGAAGTCCCCGGTGAGCTCCTTGGGCAGCGGATCCGCGCGGGGGAACTTCTGGGTGAGCGGGTTGGCGTAGGTGCCATTGCGCTTCAGGCCGAAGTGCAGGTGCGGACCGGTGGAGCGGCCGGTGTTGCCCGAATAGGCAATCACCTGCTTCTGCCGCACGCGCGTGCCGGAGCGCACGCCGTCACCGAAGCGCGACAGGTGCATGTACTGCGTCTCCATGCCGTTGGAGTGGCGCAGCACCACCATGTTGCCCGCGGCGCCCGCGTTGCCCGCGGACACGACGGTGCCATCGGCCACGGCCCACACCGGGGTGCCAATGGGCGTGCCGTAGTCCACGCCGTTGTGGTTCTTCACGTACTGGAGCACCGGGTGGAAGCGCGACCCGAAGCTGCTGGTGACGTGCGCGTACTTCAGCGGGCTCTTGAGGAAGGTCTTCTTCGCGCTCGCGCCGTCCTCCTGGAAGAAGTTGGCCTCGCCGTTGGGCAGCAGGTAGCGGAACACGCGCTTGTTGCCCACGAGGCCGCCCTCGTAGGTGGCCGCCAGCACCTCGCCGTAGCGCAGCACGCGGCCCTTGGAGACGAACTTCTCCACCAGCGCCTTCGCCCGGTCGCCCTTGCGCACGTCCCGGTAGAAGTCGATGTCCCACGCGAACACGTCCGACAGCACCAGGCCGATGGACGGGTCCTCGCCCGCGGCCAGCGTGGCCTCATAGAGAGAGGTGTTGATCTCCAGGGAGACCACGGACACCTGCTTCTCCACCTCGATGGAGCGCTTGCTGCCGACGTACTTCTCCCCGTCGCGGCGCACCTGCCACTCGTCCACGGTGCTCTGGCGGTAGTCGAAGAAGTCCAGCTCGCCGTTGCGCATCACCAGCCGGAACTGGTCGCCCACGCGGGACTTGCGGAAGTCGAACACCCCTTCCAGCGCCGCGATGACGGCCTCCACCTGCGCGTCGGGCAGCTGCGCGTCGTGCAGCGCGCCCGCCAGCGTCTGGCGCGGCTCGATGCGGCGGTTCTTGATGTCGTACTGCTGGGTGGCGGCTTCGGAGGTCGACGCCGCCGCGAGGGCGGCGAGGCAGAGCAGGGAGGCGGTCTTCATGGGGGCGGACAGGAGTGTAGAGGACTGTTGCACCTCCGCCCAACTCCTGGATTCACATCGCCTGCCCGCCCGCCTGCTCCCGACTCCTACCCTCCGGCACCTACAGCTCCACCTTCTTCTCCGAGTGGTGCTGCCCGTCGTAGCGCAAGAGGGCGCCCTTGCCGTCGTAGCGGGTGATGATGTTCACCGGCCGCCGCCAGAGGCTCTGGAGGTTGCGCAGCGTCTCCCGCGCGTAGTCGCCCTTCAGGTCCTGCCCGTCGTGCTTGTGCGCGAGCAGCAGCTCCGAGCGGTTCTCGTAGTTGCCGTCCACCACTTCGATGATGGGCTGGCCGAAGTTGGTGAGCGACGTCAGCAGCTTGTTCTTCACCTTGCGGAACTCGCGGTCCAAAATCTCCCACGAGTTGCGCTTGTCGTTGAAGCCATACACGAACAGCTTCTGCTGCTGGGCGAACTCGGCGGTGAGGAACGTGTCGATGAAGGTGATGTCGTTGTAGTGCTTGCGGACCTCGAAGATCTTCTCACGCCCCGCGCCCAGCTTCTTGTCCCAGGCCTGGCGGGCGCGCAGGTCATCGCACTCGTCCCACTCCTTGCCGAACTTGCCCTTGTTCCACCGGTCTTCAATGTCCCGCCACAGCTCGATGCCCAGCTTGTACGGGTTGATGGCCCCGGGCCGCACGCCCATGGTGCCGGAGTGGTGGTCCGCGTAGTCGATGATCTCATCGTCGCGCAGCGCCCTGCGGGTCATGATGGTGGAGTGCCAGTAGCTGGCCCACCCCTCGTTCATGATCTTCGTCTGGCCCTGCGGCGCGAAGTAGTACGCCTCGTCGCGGAGGATGGAGAGGATGTCCACCTCCCACGGCTCCAGGGGCGCGTGCTCCAGCAGGAAGTACAGCACGTCCCGCTGGGGGCGCTCCGGGAAGCGCTTGCGCTGCTGCTTCTCGTCCTCGGAGAGCTTGCGCTGCGAGTCCAGGAACTCCGAAGGGTTGATGTAGCCGCGCATGTACTCGCGGTTCACCTTGAAGCCCTCCACGCGCTCGTTGGACTTGAGCTCCTCCTCCGCGCGCTGCGGATCGGGGTTGCGGCGGATGTGCGGCGCGTGCTGGTCGATGAGGTTCTCCAGCGACAGCGTCCGGTCGATGAAGTCCTCCACCTTCTCCACGCCAATCTTGTCCACCCAGCGCCGGACGCGGGTGGCGTGGTTGGCCATGTCGTCAATCATCCGGCGGTTGGTGTGCCGGAAGGAGAAGTTGTTCTTGAAGAAGTCGCAGTGACCGTAGACGTGGGCCATCACCAGCTTCTGGTCCACCTCCGGGTTGCTCTCCATCAAGTAGGCGTAACAAGGGTCGTTGTTGATGACGAGCTCGTAGATCTTCGACAGCCCGTACTCGTACCCCTTCGCCAGCTGCTCGTACTCCATGCCCCAGCGCCAGTGGGGGTAGCGGGTGGGGAAGCCGCCGTAGGCGGCGACCATGTTCATCTCGTCGTAGCTGACCATCTCGAAGACGGTCTCGAAGAAATCCAGGCCGAATTCCTTGGCGTAGCCATGGATTTCATCCCGCAGCGCGGCGAGGCGGGGTGTCAGGCTCTTGGGCATCGGGCGGGTGCTCCGGTTGGGGATGGGCGAGCGCTTCAGCGCCCCTTGCCGAGGAAGTCCTTGATGGACGTGTAGATGGCGTCCTTGTCCGCGATCTCGCTCAACGCGACGTTGGTCGTGTCACCCACCGCCTCGCGCAGGTCCTTGATGAACTGCCCGCTGCCGTAGGGCGACTCCACCTGCCCGTAGGCGAACTGGTTCACCTGCGGGAGGATGTCGCCCCTGAGCATTTCAATGCACTGGCGCGTGTCGTCCGCGCTCCAGTTGTCACCGTCGCTGAAGTGGAACGGGTAGATGTTCCACGCGCTCTTCGGGTAGTCCGCCTGGATGATCTCCCGGCACAGCTTGTAGGCGCTGGAGATCATCGTCCCGCCGGACTCACGGGTGTGGAAGAACGTGTCGCGGTCCACCTCGCGGGCCACGGCGTCGTGGATGATGTAGCGCGACTCCAGCCCCTTGTACTGGTGCTTGAGCCACGTATCGAGCCAGAAGCTCTCGATGCGGACGATCTCCTTCTGCTCGTCCCCCATCGAACCCGACACGTCCATCATGTAGATGATGACCGCGTTGGTGTCCGGCAGCTCCTGCAGCTTGTAGCTGCGGTAGCGCCGGTCCTCGCGCGTGGGGATGATGACCGGCATCTTCGGGTCGTAGGTGCCGGTGGCGATCTGCCGCTTCAGGGCCTGCTTGAAGGTGCGCTTGAAGTGCCGCAGCGACTCCGGGCCCGTGGTGTTGACGCCCGTGTACTTCACCTTCTGCGTGACGATGCGCTCGCTCTGCCGCCGCTCGATGCGCGGCAACTGGAGCTCCTCGCCCAATATCTGCGCCAGCTCCTCCAGGGTGACGTCCACCTCCAGGGCGTGGTCTCCCTCGCCCTGGCCTGCCTGGTGGCCGTCCCCGGGCTCCACCGCCCCGGGGCCGAGCTGCTGACCCACCTCGCCCTCGCCCTGCCCGACGCCGCCCTGCTCCTTGTGGCCGTACTTGAAGCGCGGGATGTCGATGAAGGGGATGGGGATGCTGATGGCATCCTTGCCCTTCTTGCCCAGCATCTCGCCCTTCTGCACGTACTTGCGCAGGTTGGCTTTGATCTTCCCGCGGACGATCTGTTTGAAGCGGGAGTGGTCCTGGTGGATCTTCAAGGTCACGGTGTCACGTCCCTCCTGGGCAAGGCGCTTGGGCGTTACTCCTTCGCGTCACCGCGGGCGAAGATGCTGGCCACGAAGTTCAGCACGTCCGTGGAGCAGATCTCGCAGTACCCGTAGTTCTTCATCATCCGGTCCTTCACCAGGTCGATCTTCTCCTGGGTCTCCTTGTCCACGACGGAGGACACGAGGTTCTTGAGCTTGATGCTGTCCTTCTGGTCTTCGAAGAGCTTCAGCTCCAGCGCCTTGTGCAGCCGCTCGTTGGTCCGGTAGTTGAAGGTCTTGCCCTCCACGGCGAGCGCGCCGATGTAGTTCATGATCTCCCCGCGGAAGTCGTCCTTGCGGCTCTCCGGGATGTCGATCTTCTCTTCAATCGAGCGCATGAGCCGCTCGTCCGGGACCTCGTAGATGCCGGTGTACTTGTTGCGGACCTTCTCCTTCTGGGTGAAGGCCTTGATGTTGTCGATGTAGTTGCCGCACAGCTTGCCGATGGCGTCCTCGTCGGCGCTGATGGCGCGCTGGACCTCGTTCTTGACGATGTCCTCGTACTCCTGCTTCACCGTGGTGAGCAGCTCCTTCATCCGCTTGCGCGCGTCCTCGTTGTTGATGAGGGAGTGCGTCTTCAAGCCGGCTTCCAGCTCGTTGAGCACCATGAAGGGGTTGATGCAGCCCTCGCCCTTGTCGCTCACCAGGGCGTTGGAGATCTTGTCCTGGATGTAGCGGGCGCTGATGCCCTCCAGGCCCTCGCGCACGCTCTCCTTGCGCAGCTCCTTGATGTTGTCCTCGGTGAAGTTGGGCAGCGTCTTCCCGTTGTAGAGCTTGAGCTTCTGCAGGAGCGACAGGTTGTGCTTCTTGGGCTCCTCCAGGCGCGTGAGGACGGCCCACATGGCGGCCATCTCCAGCGTGTGCGGAGCGATGTGCTTGCCCTTGATGGCTCGGGAGTTGAAGTCCTTCTCGTAGATCTTCACCTCCTCCGTGAGCTTGGTGATGTACGGGATGTCGATCTTCACCGTACGGTCACGCAGGGCCTCCATGAACTCGTTGCTCTCGAGCTTCTTGTACTCGGGCTCGTTGGTGTGCCCGATGATGACTTCGTCGATGTCCGTCTGCGGGAACTTCTTCGGCTTGATCTTGTGCTCCTGCGACGCGCCGAGCAGGTCGTAGAGGAACGCGACGTCCAGCTTGAGCACTTCCACGAACTCGATGACGCCGCGGTTGGCGATGTTGAACTCGCCGTCGAAGTTGAAGGCGCGCGGGTCGGAGTCGGAGCCGTACTCGGCGATCTTCCGGTAGTTGATGTCACCGGTGAGCTCGGTGGAGTCCTGGTTCTTCTCATCCTTGGGCTGGAACGTGCCAATGCCCACGCGGTCCTTCTCGCTGAAGATGAGCCGGTTGACGTGCACGTGGTTCATGACCTGGGCGAAGTCACCGCCGTACTGGGTCATCAGCTCCTTGAAGACGAAGCGGCACGCGGGGCACAGCTCGCAGCCATCCGGAATGGTGTAGCCGGACTCCGGCGGGGACAGCTCCGCGAAGATTTTCGGACGCCACTCCTTGGGGATGAGGTTGAGGGGCTCCTCGTTCATCGGGCACTTCATCTTCTCCTTCACCACCGTGCCGTCCGGCTGCTTCTTGTCGGTGAGCCAGGAGAAGGTGTAGGCGGCGCCCTCCGGGACCTTGGAGTACTCCTCCATGCCCTTCTTGAGCAGGCGGGCGATGGTGGACTTGGACGAGCCCACGGGCCCGTGCAGCAGGATGACGCGCTTCTCCGTGCCGTAGCCCTGGGCCGCGGACTTGAAGACGTTCACCAGCTTCATCAGCGGCACGTCCAGGCCGAAGATGGCGTCACGGCCGCCGAAGCGCTCGTCGCTGAAGAAGTGGTAGCGCGTCAGCTTCTTCTTGTTGTCGATGTACTCCGACTTTCCGTGGCTGAGGATCATGTCGTAGATCCTCTGGAAGGCGGTGCGGGTGACCTTGGGGTTCTTCCGGACGATTTCGAGGTAGTCCTCGAAAGAGCCGTCCCAGTTGAGTTCCGCGTAGGTCTTCACATCCTGGAACGCGGCGATTCTGGAGACCCACGAGCCCTTCTCAGCGTCCTTCATGTCTCTCCCTCGAAGGCTGCCGGAGGAACGCGAACGCTCGCGTTCTTCCAGGAAGCCAGCATGGTGAACCTGGAGGGCTGGAAGGCCATTCCACACCCACCCCGATGAGGTCCCAGGCGACGACAATCGCGATGCTCACGCCCCTTCGGGACCCCGCCGCGGAGTGGGACCGCGCGTCAGCTCGTGTCGGAGAGAGAAGCCCCTCCCCTTCACGGGGTGAAAAGGCACTTCGATTATAAGGATCCTGACCCACGCTGGGAGGAGCCCCCCCGGTGCGATGTGTCGGCTCCCACCTCGCCCAACCGCGTACTTCCCGACTGTTGAGCCCCTGCTGGAGGGCACCCCGTCCAGGCAGGCCCCCCCTGTGGGGCGGCGTCTCCGTCCGCTCCACATGTCGGCGTGACGGCCCATGTATCGTTTCCGTCCCGCCCGGAAGGGTCCGTAACAGCGCGAATCCGGCGCTGCCCGGTGAAGTGGTGGCTCAGGCAGGAGCGGCAGGCGGGCGGGCATCAGGCAGGTGGGTGGGTCGCTGACTTGGCTTTGGGTCCTGCCTGCGTATCCTCCCGCGCGCCCATGCTC
>NZ_RAWB01001009.1 GCF_003612055.1 Corallococcus llansteffanensis | reverse complement strand
ATGGACTGCTGGCCCGCGCGGACGATGACGACCTTGCCCTTGCCGAGCAGCGTCACCTCGCCGTCGCGCGTGCCCACCTTCACCGTGCCCTCGCCGTTGTTCGTCATGGTGAAGGTACCGCCGCCGGTGCGCGCCACCGCGTCGCTGCCCGTCGTCTTCAACTCGAAGGTGTGACGCTGACCCGACCGCACGGTGGTGGTGGCCATGCCGTTGCCGAGCAGCAGGCGCGACAGCGAGTCCGTCAGCTCCTCCACGGACACCTCGGTGCCGGCGGCCATGCGCACCTCCACGGCCTCGCCGTTCACGAGCACGGCGTAGGCGCCATCACCGGTGCGCACCACGTCCGTGGCCCGCAGCGGAGTGCCCTTCTCGGCGCGCGTCCACGCGCCGTTGCCATGGCGCACCTCCACGAGCCCCTCGACCTCGCGCAGCTCCAGCTCCACGGCCTTCTTCGGCTCCGGCACGGCCACCTGGGGCACGGCGACGGGCGGAGGCGTGGGAACGGGCAGCTCCCGCAGGAAGACGAACCAGCCCACGGGCAGCGCGGCCAGGATGAGGACGAGGCCGATGAGGAACGGCGCCTGTCGCCTGCGGAAGGGGGGAGCGGCCATGCGATGGCCCTAGCTAGCACACTCCGTGCCCCTCAGGCCCGGGGCAGCACGATGGTGAAGCGGGCCCCCTGCCCTGCCTCCGAGCGGACCTCCAGCGTCCCCCCCGCCTCGGTGATGATGCGCCACGCGACGCTCAGCCCCAGCCCCACGTTGGACCACACGTCCTTGGTGGTGAAGAAGGGCTCGAAGATGCGCGGGCGGATGTTCTCCGCGATGCCCTTGCCCGTGTCCTCCACCTCCAGGATGCACATCCCGTCGCGCTCGCCGGTGCGCAGGGACAGCCGCTTCACGGGCGTCTTGATCATCGCGGTGCGCGCGTTGGACAGCAGCGCCAGCACCACCTGGGACAGGTGCCCGGGGTCCGCCTTCACGCGGGGCGCCGTCGTGCTCAGCTCCGTCACCAGGTCGATGCCCTCGCCGCGCGTCTGGTTCTCCGTGAGGGAGAGCGCGTCGCGCACGACGGAGTTCAGGTCCACCGGCCGCAGGTCCGGGCGCTCGCGCTGCTGGGAGAAGCGCAGCAGGTTCTGCGTGATGTCCTTGCAGCGCTTGGCGCTCTGCTCAATCTTCCGGAGCGTCTCGAAGTCCGAGTCGCCGCTCGCCCTGTCCAGGAGCAGCAGCTGCACGTTGCCGAGGATGCCGGCCAGCGGGTTGTTGATTTCATGTGCCACGCCCGCGCCCAGCTGTCCCACCGCCGCCAGCTTCTGCGCCTCCACCAGCTGCGCCTGCGCGGCCCGCAGCTCCGCCGTGGCCTCCTCCACGCGGACGCGCAGGTCGTCGTTCCAGCGCAGCATCCGTGCGCGCGCCGCCTCCAGCTCCTCGCCCATCCGGTTGAAGGTGGATCCCAGCTCGCTCAGCTCGTCCTGCCCCTCCACCCGCACGCGGCGCTCCAGCTCGCCGCGTCCATACGCC
>NZ_RAWB01001008.1 GCF_003612055.1 Corallococcus llansteffanensis | reverse complement strand
GGTGGGGGGAAGTCCAGGGGGCAGGCCGGCTGACAGGTGGTGGACACCCGCCCTTGCACAAAGCGCCGACAGCCAACACCTCACCGTGTGACTGGCGGCTGTCTGACGACTCGTACTGGCGGGCGGGCTGCAATCCCGGAAGGAGGTCAACAGCCTGTTAGCGGTGCTCACGGCTTTCCGCCGCGGGCGGAGGAGGCGGGTCATGAAGGCAGTGGCGATCATCCTGGCGGCGGGCAAGGCCCGGCGGATGTCCCACCCCAAGGCGCTCATCGAGCATGAGGGGGGCAAGAGCTTCCTTCAGTCGCTGGCGTCCACCTTCGGGAAGGCGGGGTGTGGGGTGTTGGGCGTGGTGGGCAGCGACGCGGAATTGGTGCGCGAACAGCATCCCAGTCTGGAGCTGGTGGCGAGCGAGCACTGGGAGAAGGGCGTCCTCGCGTCGGTGAAGGCAGGCATGGAAGCAGCCCTGGCCGAGGCAGCGGACGTGGTGCTGATCCACCCGGTGGACATGCCCGCGCTGCGCGTGAACACGGTCAAGTCGATGCTCAAGGAGATGGACCGGGCCGGGACGGGCTCCCTGGCCCTGCGGCCGGAGTACGACAACGCCATCGGCTGGCCGCTGGTGCTCTCGCGGGAGGCCGCGGAGAAGCTGCTCCAGGCGGAGGGCGAGGACCTGGAGAAGGCCCTCCTGGTGCTCCAGCCGCGCCGGATGAGCGTGAAGGATCCGGGCGTCATCGTGAACATCAACACGCCGGAGGCCTACGAGCGGGTCTTCAGCATGGCGCCGAAGCTGGCCCCGCCGCCGCGCAAGCGGACCAAGCGCGCGGGCGCCTCCAACGGCTCCGGGGCGGAGATGCCGTCCGTCCCTTCCTACGCGGCGTCGTCGGAGGAATAGGGCGGCCGCTTCGGCCTCCCGGGGTTCGCACGACGTCACGGGACCCCGGGAGTTGTTTCAGTGTTTCAGTGTTTCAGCCCTCAGAACGAGAGCCCCAGGCCCAGGTAGGGGCCGGAGAAGGCGTCCTCGTGCACGACGCCGTCCAGGTGGCCCGCGTCGTTGAGGTACAGGGTGCGCCAGCCGGCTCGCAGGTTGAGGGCGCCCAGGTGCATCGCCAGGCCCGCCTGTGCGTCCACCTGGCGGTGCGGGAAGGGCACCACCTGGATGCGCGCCTCCACGTCGAAGGGCGTCGGGCCGATGCACGCCGCCAGCGACGCGGCGAAGCTGGGGCCCACGAAGATGACGTCCGGGGCGTGCGCGCTGGCGAAGCCGGCCTCCAGCCGGAAGCGGCCGCGCTCGCTGGACCACGGGGAGATGGTCAGGTGGGCGTCCAGGAGCGTCAGCCGGTCGACCTCGTCCAGGCCATCCTCCGAGGTCAGCGCGATGCCGGTGACGCGCGCGTCCATGCCCCAGCGCTGGCCGTCCAGGGCCATGTAGAGGCCCAGCGCGCCGCCCGTCTCGCCAAACGAGTCGCCCTGCACGTTCAGGTGCACCAGGGGCGGGGGCGCGGGGGTGCGGACGCCGGGAC
>NZ_RAWB01001007.1 GCF_003612055.1 Corallococcus llansteffanensis | reverse complement strand
TCACCGAACCACCGAACCCCGAGCCGACGATGACGACGTCGAAGTGCTCAGCGCTCGTGCCCATGCGTCACCTCCCCTTCCGCCTCGCTCCGGGCCCGGGGCGCGTAGAGGTCCCAGAGCGCGCCCAGGAACAGCTGGCCGAAGCGGGTCACCATCTTCAGCCCCTCCACGCCCTCCCGGGAGGAGCGCATGCTCGTCACCAGCCGCAGCAGCTCCCGCATGCCCAGCACCAGGATGCCGGCGCCCACCACGCGGCCTCGCGCGTCGGCGCCTTCGTGGAGCTGGCAGTACAGGCGCGTGGTGTCGCGCCAGAGGTCGGGCCCCGGGTCGTCGTGCAGCGTCTTCGTGCCCTCCAGGTAATAGTCCTGGCCGTGGGCCTGGAAGCGCAGCCCGTAGCTCATGATCTTCGTCCCGGGGTCGTCGGTGGAGCGGAAGAGGTTGAAGCTCCCGTCCTGCACGGGCAGGTCGTCGCCCAGGGGCGCGTACTGCACGTGGGCCACCAGCCGGGCGGCGTGGGACGCGTCGCGGATGAACTCCTCCATGTCGTCGATGCTGATGGTGCAGTGCATGGTGAAGGGCGTGGAGCGGCCATCGTGGGCGCCGGTCTCGGGGTCGTTGGTGCCCTGGGCCAGCGGACCGGACATGGTCTCGCGGAAGGTCAGGTCGGGAGCGTGTTCAGTCATCTGGGTGATCTCCGGGGTGAGGGGCAGGCCCCCGGCGTCCGCCACCCGGAGGTAGCGACAGGCGTCCGAGTAGCCCTGGTCGATGAGGGACGCGGCCGTCACGTGTCCCGCGTAGAAGTCCGGATCCAACGGCAGGGGTCGCGCTGGCTTGATGAGGTGGACCGCGATGGGCCGGGAGTGCCCCGGCACGTGTTCGCCCGCGAGGATGCGCGCGTTGAGCTCGCGCACCTGCTCCAGCTGGGCGAAGAGCGCGCCGTTCGCGCTCAGCTCGATCATGTTGACGTACTGCTCGAAGAAGCCGGAGCCGTACTCCGCCGTGTTGCCGATGCACCAGGCGATCCACAGCTCGTCCGCCCCGCGCCGCACGGCCTCCATCACGTTGGCGTCCTGGATCCACACCGAGTCCAGGTAGAGCCGCCCGTCCTTCGGCACCGGCGGCATGAAGATGGGCAGGGAGATGCCCGCCACCAGCAGGTCGCGGTCCACGGCGGTGTGGGGGACGGCCTCGTTCGTCTTCCGGCCGAAGTCGCAGACGTTGAAGGTGCCCTCGCGCTCGCGGTTCGCGCGCACGGCGTCCACGTCGATGCCCAGGTGCGGGAAGACGCGCTGGACGATGCCGTCCGCGTCGCCCAGCGCGGAGAGCTTCAGGGGCCGCGTGTACTCATCCAGCGGCATCAGCGACACGAAGTCCTTCACGCGCAGGGTCCGCCACCGCTCGCACATCTCCGCGGGAGACCTGCCGGACAGCCACATCGCCAGCGTGATGATGCCGCCGGACGTGCCGTCCGCGTGCGCGAAGCTCAGCCCCGCGTCCGTCAACGCGCGCAGCACGCCCGCCTGC
>NZ_RAWB01001006.1 GCF_003612055.1 Corallococcus llansteffanensis | reverse complement strand
ACACCCGCCCGATGCAGGTCGGTGCATGGCGCTGGAGTGTGCGTTGACAGCTTGGGGCTCGCATCGCTTAACCTGTTGATGATGCGACGTTTCCTCTTCGTCTTCGCCGTCGCCAGCGTCCTTGGCTTCGGTCCCCTCTCCACCGCGAACGATGCCTGGGCCCAGGGGCGTGGACGTGCCGCCCGAGCGAAGGCCGCCAAGGCCAAGAAGGGCGCGACCAAGGCGCCGCCGCGCATCGAGACGAAATCGAGCGCGGGCTCCAATGCCGTCACGGATCCCGTGACGGGTGAGGCCGGAGCCACGGCGGGGTCCGCGCCTCCGCAGCGCGGCCCGTCCCGCATCGACTTCGACGACCGGCTCATCCAGGGCCAGACGAACAAGTCTGGCGCCGTGTACCTGTATGACCGCAAGGAATTGAAGGTGCGGTCGATGCTTCGCGAGCGCGACAGCTTCCGCTCCGAGACGCTCGCCACCGTCTACGATCAGTAGGGCCGTACCGCCCATCACCCTTCGAAGGGAGCGTCACCGTTGAGCGGCCAGCCCAGCGTCCTGCAAGTCGTCATCCTCCGCGACGGCCTCCTGGTGGGGACGGAGGTCTTCGTCCCCGGTACCTACGCGCTCGGCTCCGATGCGTCGTCGGATCTGCGGCTGGACGATGCCTCCGTGTCCCCGCGACACGCGATGCTGTACTTCCAGAACGGTCGCACCGCGATCCAGGACGCGGGCGGCGGCACCAGCGGCGTCTTCGTCAACGGGCACCAGGTCACCGCCTGTGAGATCCGCTCCGTGGACGAGGTGCTGTGCGGCCCGTTCGTCCTGAAGACGCGGATCCTCAACCAGCGCCCCGTCGAGACCAAGCCGCAGCCGCCCCCTGAGGTCGCCGCGCTCTTCGGCAACGCCGGAGGGCCGCCGGCCGCGCCGCCGCACGCCGCGCACCCACCGTACGCCGCGAACGGAGCGCAGCACACGCAGGCGTTCGCGCCACAGAACGGCGCGCAGGCCGCGTACGCACAGCAGCCGCAGCAGGCCGTGCACGCGCAGCAGCAGGCACAGCAAGCCGCGTACGCACAGCAGCAGGCCGCCTACGCACAGCAGCAGGCCCAGCAGGCCGCCTACGCACAGCAGCAAGCGGCGCAGGCTGCACAGGCGCAGCAGGCCGCGTACGCACAGCAGCAAGCAGCGCAGGCCGCACAAGCCCAGCAGGCCGCCTACGCGCAGCAGCAGGCCGCACAGGCCCAGCAGGCGCAGCAGGCTGCGTACGCACAGCAGCAAGCAGCGCAGGCCGCACAGGCTCAGCAGGCCGCACAGGCTCAGCAGGCCGCGTACGCACAGCAGCAGGCCGCACAGGCCCGGCAGGCCGCGCATGCGCAGCAGCAGGCGCAGTCCGCCCAGGCCCAGCAGGCCGCTCACGCACGACAGGCCGCGCAGTCCCATCAGGCCGCGGTCGCGCTGCCCGCGCCCAACGCGCCGGCTCCGCACGCCCAGCAGCAGGCGGTGCACGCCGCGCAGGCCGCGGTCGCGCTGCCCGCGCCCGCGAAGCGC
>NZ_RAWB01001005.1 GCF_003612055.1 Corallococcus llansteffanensis | reverse complement strand
GCCCCGGCCCGTGGCCCCGGCGGCGCCCGCCGTGTCCGCGGCCCCGGCGGCTCCGGTCGCCGCGGCGCGCACCGCCGAACCGGTCGCCGTAGCGGCGCCCCCGCCCGTGAAGGAGGAGGAGGCCCCGAACGTCGCGAAGGGCAACTCCATCGCGGATCGCAGCATCCGCGTGAACGTGGAGGTGCTGGACTCGCTGGGTCTGCTCGCTGGCGACCTGCTGGTGGAGAGCGCCCGTGGCCGGCTCCGCAGCACGGAGACGGCGGCGCTCTTCGAGCGCTTCAGCCGCCTGGGCGACCGCTTCCTGCGGATGTCCGAACAGGTGGACGTGCCGGACGCGGTGCGCTCGGAGCTGGAGCGCGCGGAGGCCGACCTGCACATGCTGCGCGACGACGCGTTCCGCTTCGTGCGCCGCAACGGCGACGGCATCAACACGCTGCACGGCAACCTGGCCCAGCTGGCGGACCACGTGGCCGAGGCGCGCCTGGTGCCGCTGGCCACCGTGTTCGACGCGTTCCCTCGCGCGGTGCGCGACATCGCGAAGACGCAGGAAAAGGAAGTGGACCTGGTCATCGAGAACGCCGACATCGGCGTGGACCGGTCCATGCTGGCCGACGTGCGCGACGCGCTGGTGCACCTCCTGCGCAACGCGGTGGATCACGGTCTGGAGTCCCCGGACCTGCGCCAGCAGATGGGCAAGCCCGCCACGGGCCGCATCCGCATCCGGGTGCGCGTGGACGGCGACATGCTCCACATCGAGGTGGAGGACGACGGCCGGGGCATGGACACGGACCGCCTCAAGCAGGTGGCCGTCAACAAGCGCCTGCTGTCGCCGGTGCAGGCCGCGGCGCTGTCGGAGCGCGAGGCCATCGAGCTCATCTTCCGCCCCGGCTTCTCCACCCGCGAACAGGTCAGCGAGCTGTCCGGCCGCGGCGTGGGCATGGACGTGGTGAAGCGCAAGGTGGAGACGCTGGGCGGTTCGGTGGGCGTCGCGAGCCGTCAGGGCCGTGGCACCACCATCACGCTGCGCCTGCCGCAGTCGCTGGCCCTGATGAAGGTCCTGCTGGTGCGCCTGGGCGACGACGTCTACGGCATGCCCGCGGCGGACGTGGTGGCCGTCATGCGCATCAAGCCCGATGACCGCATGGAGGTGTTTGGCACGCTGGCGGTGCGGCACCGGGGCAAGCCCACGGCGCTCGTGGCGCTGGGGCCGCTGCTGGGCCTCAACGGCGGCAACCGCTTCGACAAGCCGCCCGCGGTGGTGGTGCGCCACGGCGACGACTACGCCGCGCTGGTGGTGGACGGCTTCGTGGACGAGCGCGAGGTCGCGGTGAAGCCCTGCGGCGGCGAGTTCCTCAAGGGCGCGCCCTTCATCGCGGGCACGGCGGCGCTGGAGGACGGGCGCATCGCGGTGCTGCTGCTGGCCGCCCAGGCCCGCCCCGAACTGGAGTTCTTCTGCTTCCGGGTAGGAGAGCTGCGCTTCGGCGTTCCCAGCGAGAACGTCACCGAGGTGCTGCGCGCCGGCCTGCTCACGCCGCTGCCGCGC
>NZ_RAWB01001004.1 GCF_003612055.1 Corallococcus llansteffanensis | reverse complement strand
GGTGAACGCCGCGTAGAAGGCAGCGACCTCGCGGACGAGCACGCCCATGGACCAGCCGTCGGAGACGATGTGGTGCATCGTCACCAACAGCAGGTGCGACGCTTCGTCCAGCCGCACCAGCATGCTGCGCAGCAGGGGGCCGGTGGAGAGCTGGAACGGACGGCGTGATTCTTCGTCGGCCAGCCGCCGGGCCTCCTCCTCCCGCCGTGCGTCGGGCAGGGGGGAGAGGTCCACGAGCGGCAGCGTCCAGCCACCGGGGGCGTGGACGGTCTGCGTGGGCTGGCCCAGGTGCTCGTGGAAGGTGGTGCGCAGGGCCTCGTGGCGTTGGACGAGGGCCTCGAAGGCGCGGCGCAGGGACTCCAGATCCAGCTGGCCTGTGAGCTGGAGCGCGGTGGGCAGGTTGTAGGACGCGTCCCCGGGCTGGAGCTGATCCAGCAGCCAGAGCCGCTGCTGCGCGAAGGACATCGGCACCGTGGCGGCGCGTGCCCCAGGCAACCGCCGAGGTGCCGGCATGGTGGCGGCTTGTGCGGAGTCGATGCGCTGCGCGAGGGCGGCCACGGTGGGCGCCTCGAACAACGCGCGCAGGGGCAGTTCGCGCCGGAATGCGGCGCGCACGCGCGAGACGAGCTGGGTAGCCAACAGCGAATGGCCTCCGAGCGCGAAGAAGTCGTCGTGGATGCCGACGCGCTCCACGCGCAGCACCTGCGTGAAGAGGGCTGCGAGCTGCTCCTCGGTGGGCGTGCTCGGCGCGACGTAGCTGGAGGTGAGCGAGGTGCCCAGCGGGGCGGGCAGGGCCTTGCGGTCCACCTTGCCGTTGGTGTTGAGGGGCAGGGCCTCCAGGACGAGGAAGGCGGAGGGCACCATGTACTCGGGCAGGTGCTGCTTGAGGTGTGCCTTGAGGGCATCCGCCTCCAGGGAGTGGCCTTCGAGCGCGGTGACGTAGGCGACGAGGCGCTTGTCGCCGGGCACGTCCTCGCGTGCCAGCACCACCGCTTCACGTACCTCCGGGTGCTGGAGCAGCGTCGCTTCGATTTCACCCAGCTCGATGCGGAAGCCACGCACCTTCACCTGGAAGTCCGCGCGGCCCAGGTAGTCGAGCATGCCGTCGGCCCGCCACCGGGCGACGTCACCCGTGCGGTACAGCCGCGCCCCCGGGGTTTCGGAGAAGGCGTCCGGGATGAAGCGGTCGGCGGTCAACTCGGGACGGCCGAGGTAGCCGCGCGCCACGCCTTCGCCACCGATGAAGAGCTCTCCCGAGACGCCCGTGGGCACCGGGTGGAGATTGCGGTCCAGCACGTAGACGCGCACGTTGGGCAGCGGCCGGCCGATGGTGGGCGTGGGTGAGGCGTCGAAGGCGCACACGGTGGCGTCCACCGTGCACTCGGTGGGGCCGTAGACGTTGAAGACACGCATGCGCTCATTGGCCGCGAGGTGGCTCCACGTCGCGGGGTCCACGGCTTCGCCGCCCACGAGGACGCGGCGGGGAATGGACTCGCGCGCCAGCAGGCCCTCTTCCAGGAGGAGGCGCAGGTGCGCGGGCGAGCAGTCGA
>NZ_RAWB01001003.1 GCF_003612055.1 Corallococcus llansteffanensis | reverse complement strand
CTTCTTCGCCACCACCTTCGTCCTCACCGTGGCCACGTTCCTCGCGTCGCGGACCTACTGGAGCCAGTACAACGCGCACCTCGCCGCGTCGGAGGCCGTGCTCGCAGGCCTGGGTGCCTCTTCGCTCCACGCCTTCAGCCTGCGCTGGGGCCGCGTCGCGTCGCGCACCGCGACAGCGCTCCTCCTCGTCGCCGCGTCCCTGCCCGGCGCCTGGCACGTCGTCCAGGGCTCCCGGCAGCAGTTCCTGGACGTCGTGGCGCTCGCGAACCACGTGCGGTCTGACGTGCCTCGCGACGCGTGCCTCTTCGCGTTCGAGCCCGGCCAGGCGCTCGTGGCCGGACGGCTCCCCATGGGGGCCACGCCCGTGGTGGACACCTACGCCACGATGATCCAGGACGCCATGAGCACCGGGGACCGCTTCGACGACACGAACGAGGCCTTCGCCGCCCCGGAAGCGCAGCAAGCCCTTCGCGTCATGCTGGGCTCCTGCCGCTTCGTCATCCTCGGCTGGCAGGGCACGTGGCAGCTCACCCGGGAGAGCATGCCCTGGTTCAAGCAGCACTTCGTCCGCCGCTTCCCTCCCACGGACACCGGCGGCGTGGGCCTCTGGGAGCGCCGCGCCGACCGCTAGACCGCGACGTCCACCTTGGTCGCGGGCACCGCCGCCAGCACCTCTTCCGGCAGCGGCTCCGCCTGGCCGATCCAATCGCGACCCAGTTGCCGTTGTACTTCCGGTTGCGACAGCTCGTGCGGCCCTCGCAGCACCAGCGGCGAAGGCCCCGCGTCCATCCACTCCAGCGTGCCCACCTGCCACGGGTTGGGCTCCGACGCGCGCCCCCACCCGAGCGTGCGCACCAGGTTCACCACGAACAGCAGCTGCGCCGCGCCCAGCAGGAACGCGGCCGCGCTGGTCCACCGGTTGAGCGGGAGCAGGTGCTCGAGGAACGTGTACTGGTACGGGTCATAGAGCCGCCGCAGCTGCCCCGCGTACCCCGCCACCAGTTGTCCGCCGAACACGGCGATGAACAGCACCGCGCTCGACACGACGTGCGCCTTCGCCAGCCCCTCGTGCAGCGTGCGTCCGTACAGCCGGGGGAACCAGAAGTAGAGCCCCGCGAACACCGCGAGGAAGCTGGCCGCGCCCATCGTCAGGTGGAAGTGCCCCACCACCCACATCGTCCCGTGCAGCGGCACGTCCGTCGCCACCGCGCCCAGCGCGAGCCCCGTGATGCCACCCAGGCCGAAGACCACCATCGTCGCCAGCGCCGCGAGCATCGGCGACGTGAGCCGCACGCTGCCCCGCCACAGCGTCATCAGCCAGTTGAGGAACATCACCTCCGCGGGCAGGGAGATGAGCAGCGTCAGCACCATGAACGTGCGCCCCAGCACCGGCGCCATCCCGCTGGTGAACAGGTGGTGCGCGTACACCGCGCCGCTCAGCGCCGTCACCGCGCCCATCGCCCCCGCCGTCAGCCGGTAGCCGTGCGCGGGCTTGCGGCTGAAGAAGGCCACGAAGTCCCCCACCATCCCCCACGCGGGCAGGATGAGGA
>NZ_RAWB01001002.1 GCF_003612055.1 Corallococcus llansteffanensis | reverse complement strand
CACCATGCCTTCCACCCGCCGCCGTCCCCCGTCCGAGGCCATGCCCAGCCTCCTCGCGGACGACCTGCTGGCGGACGTGGAGCTCGACATCGCCGCGCCCTCCACCTCCGGCCCGCTCCTGAGCGCGTCGCCTCCGGCCACCCGCCCCACGCACGCGCCGAAGATCGGCCCGGGCAGGAAGGGCGCCGCGCAGCTCTACATGGAGCTGTACTGGGGCGCCGTGCGCCGCGACGCGCGCCGCTTCGCCCCGGACGCGAAGAAGCCCGTCAAGGCGGCCCTGGAAGAGCTGGCCCCCATGCCGCTGTGGGGCTTCACCCTCCCCGAGGGTGACGACTTCACGCTCGCCGAAGCCGTCAACGGCAACTACCGCCTCTTCGTGCCCCCCGGCACCGACGTGGAGAAGGCCAGCGCCGACGGCCGCTTCGCCCCCGTCACCTCCGCGGCGCTCGAGTCCGACGGCAGCCGCCGCTTCGTCACGCTGCGCGATGGCGCCGCGGCCCGCCTCACCCAGGGCAAGATGTCGCTCGTCGCCTACGCGGCGCCCAGCCCCGAGCGCATCTTCGTCAACCCGCTCAAGGGCCTGCCCTGGCTGACCCTCTTCTTCCTCGCCATCTTCGGCGGCGGCCTGGGCTACTTCATCGCCACGGCGCCCGAGGGCCCGGCGACCGCGGACTTCACCCAGAAGAACCTGCCCCCGGTGGCGCTGCGCCTCATCGCGCCCGAGCCCAAGAAGAAGGAAGAGGCCAAGAAGAAGCTGGAGGCGCTCAAGAAGAAGGAGCCCGCCAAGGAGAAGCCCGTCGTCGCGGAGAAGGCCCCGCCCAAGCCCGTGAAGCAGGCCCCGCCTCCCAAGGCCGTGGCCGCCGCGCCGGAGAACAAGGTCATGAAGGCGCTCGCGAAGCTGTCCGCCGCCGGCCCCGCCGCCAACGACCTGCTGGCCGCCGTGGACAAGATGGGCAGCGGCCCGGGCAACAAGAACGTCAAGCAGACCAACTACAAGCTGTCCGGGCTCATCGGAAAGGCGCCCATCGCCAACGCGGGCCTGGGCACCTTCGGCCTGGGCGGCGGCGGCAAGGGCGGCGGCGCCACGCTGGGCGCGGAGCTCCTGCGCGGCAAGGGCGGCGGCGGCATCGGCGCGCTCGGCGCGGGCGGTGTGGGCAAGGGCGCGGTGGGCGGCACCGTCACGCGCGCCACCGCGCGCAGCATCTCCTCCACCCAGGGCACCGTGGACCGTGAAGCCGTGGCCAAGGTCATCAACAGCCACCTCAACGAGGTGCACGGCTGCTATGAACGCGCGCTGCTCAAGGACCCGGGGCTCGCCGGCAAGGTCGTGCTGGAGTGGAGCATCGGGCTCAATGGCCGCGTCGCCTCCGCGAAGACGAAGTCCTCCACCCTGCGCAACGCCTCCGTCGAAGCGTGCATCCTCAGCAGCCTGAAGGGCTGGCAGTTCCCCACCCCCAAGGGCGGCCTCGTCATCATCACGTATCCGTTCCTCTTCAACTCGGTCGGCTACTGACGCGGCGGGTCTTCCCCCCACCGCCCGCGTCAGCCCCGTC
>NZ_RAWB01001001.1 GCF_003612055.1 Corallococcus llansteffanensis | reverse complement strand
GCCCTGGGTGGGGCGGCGCGGTGTCCTGGCGACAGGAGGTGGACGCGAGCCTTGCGGTGCGGCGGTGGCTGCACTAGCCATCGGGAAACAGAGGGGCGACGGCGCCGACCGCTCGGGTCCTCTGATGAGGAATTCATGGCCCAGCGCCGTCCGACCCGCAGTCCCGCATCCCCTGATAGCTCCACGTCCCGCGCGCCGGGCAAGGCCACCGCGAAGCCTGAGGTCCGGGCCGCCAGCGGCAAGGCGCCCACGGCGGTGAAGAAGGGGGCGGTGGTGAAGAAGGCCTCCCCTGCCAGCAAGGCCGCTCCCGCACGAGGGGGCCCGGCGGTCGCGAAGTCGAAGCCGGCTGCGAAGGCCGCGAAGGCGCCTGCTGCGAAGACGAAGCTGGCGGCACCTGCCGCGAAGACTCCCGCAGCGAAGACGAAGCTGGCGGTCCCTGCCGCGAAGTCGAAGCCAGCTGCGAAGGCCGCGAAGACTCCGGCCGCGAAGACGAAGCTGGCGGCACCTGCCGCGAAGACTCCCGCAGCGAAGACGAAGCTGGCGGCACCAGGCGCGAAGTCGAAGCCGGTAGCGGCCGCGAAAGCACCTGCCACGAAGTCGAAGCCGGTAGCTGTTGCGAAGGTACCCGCCGCGAAGTCCACGCCGGCAGCAGCCGCGAAGACACCCGCTGCGAAGTCGAAGCCGGTAGCACCCGCCGCCAAGGCATCTGCAACGAAGTCCGTGCCGGTAGTACCCGCGAAGACACCAAGCGCGAAGTCCACGCCGGCAGTACCCGCGAAGACACCAGGCGCGAAGTCCACGCCGGCAGTACCCGCCGCGAAGACACCTGCCGCGAAGTCCACGCCGGCAGCCCCCGCCACGAAGACACCTGCCGCGAAGTCGAAACCAGCGGTGGAGACCGCGACGACATCCGCCGCGAACTCCACGCCGGAGGTCGCCGCCAAGACACCCGCCGCGAAGTCCACACCGGGGGAGCAGGCCTCAAAGGCATCCACCGCGATGCCTCCGGAGGCTCAAACCGCGAAGGAATCTGCCGAGACGACGGGCCCGGGTGCAGCCATTTCGGAGCCCGAGGCACAAACGCCGCCACGGGCCGCCGCAGCGAAGCGCACCGCGAAGAAGGCCTCGGCGGATGCAGGTCCTACGGGCGCCACGGACACAGCCACGCCCGGCGCGACCTCCGAGGGCACCACCGAAACCACCACGGCTCCCGTGAGTACCTCCGAGTCCAGCACTTCCGACTCAGCTTCCACGAGCACCACCGAGGCAGTTCCGGCCGACATGACGTCCACGAGCGCCGGGGACACCGTCACGTCCGCGCCCTCCCTGGTGGACACCGCTCCGGCCGACATGACTCCCACGAGCGCCGGAGATGCGGCCTCGGCCGAAGCCGCCGACGCCCAGCCCCCAGCCCCTTCGGAGAACACCTCGGCCCGTGGCACGAAGCGGAAGGCCGCGCGCGGAGGTGCGGCACCCGCGCCGGAAGAAGCCCAGGCCCCCCAACCCGTTGCCTCGGAAGAAGCCGCGCCCACCGCCCCACCTCCCGAACCCACCGGGA
>NZ_RAWB01001000.1 GCF_003612055.1 Corallococcus llansteffanensis | reverse complement strand
AGCCGGAAGAACGTCATCATCTGCAGGAGCGACTCGGCCTGGGTGGCCATCTCCTCGGCGGTGGAGGACAGCTCCTCCGCGGCGGAGGCGTTGCGCTGGGTCACCTGATCCACCTGCGTCATGGCGCGGTTCATCTGCGACACTCCGATGGACTGCTCACGCGAGGCGTTGGTCACCTGCTGCACCAGCTCCGCCGTGCGGCGGATGGCGGGCACCAGCTCGCCCAGCAGCTGTCCGCTGCGCTCGGCGACCTTCACGCTGGAGGAGGCCAGCCCCCCAATCTCCTTCGCGGCCTTCTGGCTGCGCTCGGCGAGCTTGCGCACCTCGGTGGCGACGACGGAGAAGCCGCGCCCGTGCTCCCCGGCGCGGGCCGCCTCCACGGCGGCGTTCAGCGCGAGCAGGTTCGTCTGGTAGGCGATCTCCTCCACGATGGAGATGCGGTCCGCGATGGCGTTCATCGCCTCCACGGTCTCCTTCACCGCGCGGCCGCTCTCCTCCGCGTCCCGGGCGCCCTTGACGGCCGTCTGCTCCATCTCCCGGCTGTTCTCCGCGTTCTGCCGGATGCTCACGTTGAGCTGCTCCAGGCTGGCGGTGGTCTCCTCCACGGAGGCCGCCTGGGAGCTGGTGCCCTGGGACAGGCCCTGCGCGGCGGAGGCCACCTGGAGGGACGCGGACGACAGTGAGCCCGCGGCGCCGCGCACCTCGCTGATGACGCCCGACAGCCGCTGGATCATCTCCCGCATGCTGCCCATCATCCGGCCCGTCTCGTCGCGGCCCCGGGTGGTGATGTTCGCCGTGAGGTCGCCGGAGGTGACCTGCGCCGTCACCTGCACGGCCTCCGTCAGCGGCTGCACGATGCTGCGGGTGAGGAGGTAGGACAGCAGGCCCGCGAGCGCCACGCTCAGCAGGCCGCCGAAGGTGAGGGCGTTGTACAGGTCCCGCCCCAGCAGGGCGGTCCGGGCGATGCGCTCCTGCAGGAGGACCTCCTCGTCGTCCGCCAGCTTGGTGAGCATCGTCCGGACGCGGTCCGCGGTCTGCTTGCCGCGCGCGGACTGCTCCACCGCGATGAGCTGGGAGAGCTCCCCGCGGCCCGCGTTGACCTCGCGGCGCTGGGCGATGAGGGGCTCCAGGTGCTGGGTCACCCACTGCTGCATCAGGTCGCGGATCTCCTGCAGGCGCTCCTGCTGGCGGCGGTTCTTCTGGGTGAGCTCGCGGATGCGGTCGATGTTCTGGGAGACGCTCAGGCGCGCCTGGGTGTAGGGGTCCAGGAACTTCTCGTCGCCGGTGATGAGGAAGCCGCGCTGGCCCGTCTCCAGGTCGGCCATGTCACCCTCCAGGGTGCGCACGGCGACCATCACCAGCCGACTCTCGGTGTCCTCGTACGAGGACACGGCGGCCCGGTCCAGCGTGACGTACACCATCGTCACGAGGCCGATGATGATGGCCACCATCGAGCCGAAGGCGAGCAGCAGTTTTCCCGTGATGCTCAGGTTGTTGAACATGGTCACTCCGGAGTGGGGGACGGCCGTGACAGCGCCCGGGGCGCGTCGGAAGGGGGAAGGG